>JAUMVG010000042.1 GCA_030530315.1 Clostridia bacterium
ATGCTCCTTTTGTCTACCTCGTTTCTGTCAATCCCACAACTTTCCGTGATGAACCGAAAAATGTGTGAAGTTGCACAAAAGCCCTTGAGAAAAGGCCGTACAGGGGATATACTGTAATCACCGAAATCATACGGAGGTAGACCGATGAGCATACAGCGCAAGGATATGGACCCGAGGATGCAGTGGGATTTGACGCCGATCTTCAAGGACGAGGCGGAATGGAGCCGCGCCTTTGGCGAGGCTGAACAGGCCGTGAAGGGCTTGGCAAAGCTCCCCGGCACGTTAAAGGCCTCCAGGGAACAGCTGAAGGCGGGCCTCGACGAGATGTACCGCGTGGAGGAACTGACCGAGCGCGTGGTCGATTACGCATTCCTTTCAAAGGCGGTGGACAACGGCGATCCCCGCAGCCAGGAAATGGAGGCACGGGCAATCAGCCTGAGCGTGGCGCTGGAGACCGCCACGGCGTTTGTCGGCCCTGAGATCCTCTCCATTCCCCAGGAACAGCTGGCGGCTTGGATGGAGGACGACGGCCTCAAGGTATACCGCCACGAGCTGGAGGACCTCACCCGAAACCGCGCGCACATGCTGGACGACCAGCGGGAGCGGATGATGGCCATGCTGGGCGAGATCGCCCAGAACCCCGGCAACACCTTCGACATGTTCGAGAGCGTGGACATGCGTTTCCCGGACGTTCACGACGAGGCGGGGGAGCTCGTTCCGCTGACCCATGGCAGCTTCGGCGTCTTCCGGGAGAGCCGCTCCCAGGCCGTGCGCAAGGAGGCCTTTGAGACCTATTTCGACGGCTTTGCCAAGTACATCAACACGCTGGCCTCGATCTATGGCGGCGCGGTGAAGATGAACTGCTTCAATGCCACCGTGCGGGGCTATGAGGGCGCCTGCGAGGCAAAGCTGTTCGGCGACAACGTGCCGGTGAGCCTGTACGACGGTCTGATCGAGACCGTGCACGACGCGCTGCCCACGATGAAGGCGTACCTTGCCCTGCGGCAGAAGGCGCTGGGCCTTGATGCGCTGAACCTCTACGACCTCTACGTGCCGATCATGGAGGACGTGGAATTCGACATGCCCTTTGACGCGGCGAAGGCATTGGTCAAAGAGGCGCTCAAGCCCCTGGGCGAGGAGTACCAGCGCCTGCTGGACCGCGCCTTTGAGGAGCGCTGGATCGACGTCTACGAGAACCCCGGCAAGACCACCGGCGCCTTCTCCAGCGGCGTCTACGGCGCGCATCCCTATGTGCTGCTCAACTACTCCGGCAAGCTGAACGACGCGTTCACGCTGGCCCACGAACTGGGTCACGCGATGCACTCCTACTTCTCCGACCGGGAACAGGCCTATCCGAACCACGGCTACAGGATCTTCGTGGCCGAAGTGGCCTCCACGGTGAACGAGGTGCTGCTGATGCGCTATTTGCTGGAGAAGGAGACGGACGCCAGGCGCAAGGCCTACCTGCTGAACCACTTCCTGGAGGAGTTCCGGACCACGGTGTTCCGTCAGACGCTGTTCGCGGAGTTCGAACGAAAGGCCCACGAACTGTGCCAGGAGGGCACGCCGCTGACCGCGCAGACGCTGAACCAAGTGTTCCACGATCTGAACGCGCTCTATTATGACGGAGCGGAGATCAACGCCTTCGGCGACACGGAGTGGGCGAGGATTCCCCATTTCTACAACGCCTTCTACGTCTATCAGTATGCCACCGGCTATTCCAGCGCCGTGGCCATCGCCACGCACATCCTCAAGACCGGCGACGCCTCGAATTACCTGCGCTTCCTCACCCTTGGCGGCAGCGACTATCCGCTGGAAGAGCTGAAGGTGGCGGGCGTGGACCTGCGGTCGGGTACCGAAGCAATCCGCGAGGCGCTGGCGGTGTTCGCGGACACGCTGGAGGAGCTCAGGAAGCTGCTGTAATTTGGAATGACATGGGTGGGGTGGCGGAGCGCCGACAACCGGCACTCCACCCGTGATCGCCTTGTTCTTCAAATTTAAAGAAGAAAAAGTCCTGTCAGAATATTGACAGACACAGGATTATCTGCTATAATAGTCTTCGCTGGTTTGGCTCAGGAGAGATGGCCGAGTGGTTTAAGGCGCTGGTCTTGAAAACCAGTGATGCCGAAAGGCACCGGGGGTTCGAATCCCTCTCTCTCCGCCAACTCAATATTGTGGAGAAGTACCCAAGAGGCCGAAGGGGCTCCCCTGCTAAGGGAGTAGGGTGGGATAACTGCCGCGAGGGTTCAAATCCCTCCTTCTCCGCCATCAAAATGACCTCTTTTGTCTGGAAAGGCAAGAGAGGTCTCTTATTGTTACATATAGTTGAAAATGCTATAATTATCTCAACGATCTGGATTTGAGGTAGTGTTATGACATATATTCATCCTTATGACAAGAGAATAGAAGGTTTCATAAATAACAATATTAGCGACAGAAGCGACATAAAATCAGTATCTAATGATTTATTGGCATGGTTTGATAACAATATCGAATACAGCAGATTGAACGCTCCTTTTTTTCCATTACAGAGAAGCGATCTGGATGTTCTGTCCATGCGATCCGGTACTTGTGGTGATTATGCAAATCTCATAGTCTCTGTGCTGCTAAAATTGGGATATGAAGCAATGTATGCATACGTTCATAAGGATTGTTACGGTGATAAACAAGACCATATCTGTGCAGCTGTACGAGATGGTGAAAAATGGATACTAATAGATGCCACACAACTGTACAGAAAATGGTATGGGATTCATTGTCCACATCAAGAATATGAACTTATATTTCCAACCGCTTTTGAAGAGATGATGAAAAAGGAAGAATCTTATTGGATAAACAGAGCAAAGCAATATGGCAATGAATTATATGCGGGCTTACTGTATGCTCCATGGATTTATGAAAGAATCCTTAAGCAAACCGATACCATAATAGAAAGCATTTTCTATCTTATGATGATAGATGAACATAGAGTTACAACAGTATATGCGTATTACAGGATATACACAAAAGATAATGGTTCAATTCCAATGATGAGTATTATTTCCAAAGGAAAACGGAAATACTGTTTTTCTGTTAGAAGAACAAATCAAATTTGGGATAATGAACAATGAGGCAAGGAATATCCAGAAGAAAATATTCCATATAGGTTTCAAACAGAAGCATTCTACGAATTTAATAAGTTCGTATCGGAAGACATTAACGAAATAAACAAAATACTGAATAGTATAAAGGATTAATCAATTCCAGTTTGTCGAGGCATCTATATATATTTTAGCGCTTTTTCATCAGTTATGTATCATTCTGGAACCCTTACACAAAGGAATAACCTAAAGACAATATGTCTTCGGGTTTTCTGCTTGTAAAAGGCTTTATATCCCTAACGACGCTGATGCGTTTTAAAGTGCAATATGAAAACGAGCCCCGCCGGTTGGCGGGGCTCGTCGTATACCGTTGGATTAGTCGCGGGACAGGATGGTCTTCTCGGTTTCCACATCGAAGAAGTGGAGGCGATTGACGTCGAAGCCAACCTTGATCTTGTCGCCGCCGCGGGAGGTGGTGCGAGGATCAACGCGGGCGATGAAGTTCTCGTCCTTGCCGCTGGTGGTCATGTACAGGTAGGTCTCGGAGCCCATCAGCTCAATGATCTCAACATCCACGTCGATGCAGGCATCGGGATAGGTGGAGGTGAACACGGAGTCATCGGAGATGTTTTCGGGACGGATGCCCATGAAGACTTCCTTGCCGATGTAGTCGCCGGTCATGCGCTGCACCTTGCCCTCGGGCACCTTGATGCAGTTGTTGCCGAACACGGCGTACACGCCATCACCGCGCTTCTCCAGCTTGACGCGGAAGATGTTCATCTGGGGCATGCCGATGAAGCCGGCGACGAACAGGTTGGCGGGATAGTCGTACAGGTTCTGCGGGCTGTCGACCTGCTGGATGTAGCCGTCCTTCATAACCACGATGCGGGAGCCCATCGTCATGGCCTCGGTCTGGTCATGGGTAACATAGATGAAGGTGGTCTGCAGCTTCTTGTGCAGCTTGGTGATCTCAGAACGCATCTGCACGCGCAGCTTGGCGTCCAGGTTGGACAGAGGCTCGTCCATCAGGAAGACCTTGGGCTCACGAACGATGGCGCGGCCCAGGGCGACACGCTGGCGCTGGCCACCGGACAGAGCGGCGGGCTTGCGGTTCAGCAGGGCCTCGATGCCCAGGATGGAAGCTGCTTCCTTGACGCGGCGGTCGATGTCAGCCTTGGGCATCTTGCGCAGCTTCAGGCCGAAGGCCATGTTGTTGTAGACGGTCATGTGGGGGTACAGGGCGTAGCTCTGGAAAACCATTGCGATGTCGCGGTCCTTCGGCGGGATGTGATTGACCAGCTTGTCGTCGATGTACAGCTCACCCTTGGAGATGTCTTCCAGACCGGCGACCATGCGCAGGGTGGTGGACTTACCGCAGCCAGAGGGGCCGACCAGGATGATGAATTCCTTATCTTCGATCTCAAGGTTGAAGTCGCTGACCGCGACAACATCACCGGCGTAAATCTTGTAGATGTTCCGAAGGGACAAACTTGCCATAATGGGGTACCTCCTCACAAAATATTCGACACTGTTATTATAGCAAAAGAGATCTTTTTTGTGAATTGATTGATTTCACAAAAAAAATGAGGGCATTTTGACAGGTTGACAGCCCCGCCAAAAAGCGGCGGGGCTGTTACAGCAATCTGACAATATGCAGGTTAAGCCATCAAAGGCGCGGGGCGATTCACCTGTCGGTCTTCTGGCCGTAATAGGCGTTGGGACCGTGCTTGCGCAGGAAGTGCTTGTCGGACACGTGCTTGGGCAGAGCGGTGAGCTCGGGGTTCAGCTGCAGCGACCACAGGCCCATCTTGGCGACCTCCTCCAGCACAACGGCGTGATAGACGGACTGCGCGCCGTCCTTGCCCCAGGTGAAGGGGCCGTGGCCGCGTGTCAGCACGGCGGGGGTGTGCACGGGATTGATGCCCTCAAAGGCCTCGATGATGACCTTGCCGGTGTTGGCTTCATAGGCCTCCTCGGTCTCCTCGGCGGTCAGGAAGCGGGTCAGCGGAATGTTGCCGTGGAAGTAGTCGGCGTGGGTGGTACCGAAGCAGGGAATGGGCTTGCCGGCCTGAGCCCAGGCCACAGCGTAGGGGGAGTGGGTGTGGGTCACGCCGCCGATGTCCTTGAAGGCGCGGTACAGCGCCAGGTGGGTCGGCGCGTCGGAGGAGGGATTCAGGTCGCCTTCGACGGTCTTGCCCGTCTCCAGGTCCATGACGACGATCATGTCCGGAGTCAGCTTTTCATAGGGAACGCCGCTGGGCTTGATCGCCACGACGCCCTTGCCCCGGTCGATCTGGGAGACGTTGCCCCAGGTGTAGATCACGAGATTGCGGCGGTAGAGCTCCATATTGGCCTCGTAGACCATTTCCTTCAGCTGTTTCATTGCGCTGTTTCCTCCTGCTGTAGCCGGGCGAGGCCGGCGTGATGATTGTCAAAGCCATTATAACATCGAAGTTCGAATGCCGCAACCTTTCATTGATCTTCGTGACATATTTTTTTCGCATTCTGTTATTCAAAAGCAAGTTGGCAATTGAGGCGAGTTGTATTATAATGTAATTGGGATAGATTACACAAAGCGGAGGTGGCAAAATGGTGCAGATCCAGGAGGCACTGGCATCCATCGGCGCGCTGTTTACCAATCTCTTTGAACATCCGGATTGGCACAATATCATTGACGTGGTCCTTTTGACCATTCTCATATATAATGTCATCAAGCTGGTCATGCACACCCGCTCGAATTCGCTCTTCAAGGGCATCGCGGTGATACTCGTCGTCGCCTGGGTGTGCGGCCTGCTGCGCTTCAACGCGGTCACCTGGCTGCTCAACCAGATCATCAGCATGGGCCTTCTCGTGATCGTCATACTCTTCCAGCCGGAGTTCCGGCGCGGCCTGGACCAGATCGGGCGGTCCCGCTTCATGCGCCGCATGTTCGGCACATCCTCGGGCATCCAGGAGGACGACCCGGTGGAGCATCCGGTGCAGGAGATCGTGCACGCCATGAACGACATGTCCCGCAAGCGCATCGGCGCGCTGATCGTAATCGAGCGCGTGACCGGCCTGGGCGACGTCATAGAGTCCGGAACGCGGGTGGACGCGGAGATCTCCGCGCCGCTGATCGAAAACATCTTCGAGCCCAACACGCCGCTGCACGACGGCGCGATGATCATACGGAACCGGCGCATCAACGCCGCGGCGTGCATACTGCCGCTGTCGGAGGACCCCTCCATCAGCAAGGACCTGGGCACGCGCCACAGGGCGGCGATCGGCATCACCGAGACCACGGACGCCGTCTCCCTGATCGTTTCCGAGGAGACGGGCATCATCTCCATGGCGAGGGAGGGACGGCTGACGCGGCATCTGGACACCCGCTCACTGAGCATACTGCTGACCGAGCTGTTCACGCCGGAGCGCAATCGTTACTCCTGGCTGGGTACGTCGCGCAGGGAGGAGCAGGCCGATGAAAAATAAGCTTTCGAACCTGAAGACGAAGCTGCTGGAGAGCGAGTTCTACAAGCGCGCCCCGCGGCCGGTGAAGTGGGTCATCGGCTCTCTGTCCAACAACCTGGGGCTCAAGATGCTGTCGCTGCTGCTGGCAATCCTACTCTGGAATTACGTGATCTCCTCGGACCAGTCCATCACCCGGCCGAAGACGCTGTTCAACCTGACCGGCTACGTCACCGGCACCTCTGCGCTGAACAACAACAAGCTGGCCCTGGCGGAGGATCCCAGCGGCGCCCTCACCGGCATCGCCGTCACGGTCCAGGCGCCCCAGGCAAATTACTCCAAGGTGACCTCCGAAAACGTGCAGGTCACGCTGGATCTTTCCAACGTGCGCAGCGCGGGCACGCAGCGCGTGCCGTTGCGTGCCACCTCCGCCTACGGGCGCGTGCAGAGCATTTCCCCGGAATCGGTGAGCCTGACCTTTGAAAGCCTCGATTCCAGAAACGTGGCGGTCATCTCCACCCTCACCGGGGATTCGGACGACTACTGGTACAGTGTCTCCCGCACCAATCCCTCCATGTTGACGGTGTCCGGCGCGGCCTCGTTGGTGCAGAGCATCGCCTCCGCCCGCGTCGTGGCGGACGTCAGCAACATGACCAGCTCCTCGGTATCCGCGCTGCCGTACGTGCTGCTGGATTCTTCCGAGCAGGTCATTGCGCAAGATATGCTCAACTGCTCGACTTCGTCCATCTCGGTGTCGGTGGACGTCTACCCCTGCCGGGACATTCCCGTGTCCACCGATCCGGGCAATCTCGTCACCGGCCAGCCCGCGCCCGGCTATGTGCTGAAATCCGTGACCGTTCAACCGGAGACGATCCAGGTGGCCGCGGAGGTGGAGCTGTTGGACGGCCTGACCGAGCTGATGATCGAGCCCGTGTCCATTGAAGGCGCGAGCCAGAGCTTCTCCGCGAAGACCTCGATCTCCCAGCTCTCCAACTTCAAGAGCATCTCCAGCGAGCAGGTATATGTGAACGTGAACATCGCGGAGGAGACCATCGACGGCTACGTGGACAACGTCATCATACTGTTCTCCGGCAAGGCGGACAACCTGATGGCCAGCTATGAGCCGGTGGGTGTTTATGTCTCCGGCCCCCGCAGCCAGGTGGAACAGCTGCAGAACGACGGCATTTCGCTGACCGTGGACGTCACCGACCGGGAAGCGGGCCACTATCTGATCGCACCCACGTTCGACGCGGAACGCTATCCCGACCTGACAATACAGAGCGAATCCGTTTCCGTCACGCTGACGCGGGTCTCTTCGGAAGATGGGACGCTGGAGGATTAGACGATAACAAGAGTGACTGAGGCACGTTTTCGGCGGATTCCGGCATTTGGAAGCGCATCCTTGCCTGAACGGCGTCGCAGGAGGATTATTTAGGTATGACAATAACCGGTTATTCAAACGCCATCGTGGACGTCATGCTGGGGTGGCTGAAGGGCCTCGCCAACTGGGTCTTGAGGCTGTTCAACCTCGCCGGCAGCGCGCGGACCTCGCCGCTTTTATGGCTGTCCCAGAACTGGCTGAAGCTGCTGATCTTCTTCCTGATCGTCGGCGTCGGCCTGGATCTCATCATCTGGCTGATCCGCTGGCGCCCCTATTGGGTGTGGTTCAGGAAGGAGCGGGTCATCGTCAACGACGACCGCTTCTTTGAGAGCGCGGATATGGACAAGGCCGCGGATTACGAGGAGGCGCTGCAGGAGAATTGGGACGAGCACGACTATGTGGTCGCCAGCACCGTTGTGAAGCGGCAGGCTCCCGGGAAGGCCCGGGGCGCGGTGGTCCGGGATGGCAAACGGCCCTCCAGGGAAACGCCTGAGAACCGCCAGCGCCGCCGCAGCGCCCAGGTGAAGCGCCATGAGCCCGCTAAGGATGACGGCGGCCGGGTGGGTGCCAGGGACGCCCGGAAAGAGGACTCCAGGCGCAGGGCCGCCCGCGATGGCGATGCGGCCGAAAAGCAGGAGAAGAAGACTTCCCGTCAGAGGGAGAACCCGGACAACATCTTTGCCATGGAACTGCAAAAGCCGGACGTGTCGGATTTCTACGAGGACGAGGTGTTCAACGTCTCCAACCTGCCCGTATCCGGCGAGGACCGTTCCGCAGAGCGGCGTGGCTCCGGCAAGGCCAGGAAGTCCGGCAAGCGAGGTTGACGACATGCAGAAGCGCATACTATGCTACGGCGATTCCAACACCTACGGCTACATTCCGACGGGGGGGCGCTATGACGAGCACACCCGCTGGCCAATGAGGCTCCAGGAGCTGCTGGGCCCCGGCTATGCGGTGATCGAGGAGGGCTTCAACGGCAGAACCATCGTGTTCGACGACCCGGTGGAGGGCGGCTTCAAGAGCGGCGAGGCGCTGCTGCCGCCTTGCCTGATGTCCCACAACCCGCTTGACGTTGTGATCGTGATGCTGGGCACCAACGACACCAAGCGCCGCTTCAATATGACGCCGATGACCATCGGCCAGAGCATGATGCAGCTGGTGCGCACGGCGAAGCAGTACGCCCTGGACGAGGCGGGCAAGACCTCGCACATCATCGTGACCGCGCCGCCTAAGATCCTGGACAACCTGATGCAGACAAGACACGGAGAGTGCTTCGGCGAGCAGGCCATCGAGGTCTCCGCCGGCCTTGCCCGGGAGCTCAGGCGCATCACCAAGCTGATGCGCTGCGACTTCTTCGACGCCGGCCCCTATGCGGAGGTCTCTCCGCTGGATGCGGTGCACATGACGGAGAAGGGGCACCTGCAGCTTGCCGCGGCCATGGCGGATAAGATACGTTCACTGTAAACGACGACTGCGCTTGTCAGAGATGGGAGAGGATACCGTGAAGAATTTTACCCATTGCGTGCCCACGCGGTTCGTGTTCGGCCGCGGCGTTGAAAATGAAGTCGGCGGCCTGATCCGCGAGATGGGCGGCACCAAGGTGCTGATCCATTACGGCGGCGGCTCCGCTGTGCGCTCCGGCCTGATCGATCGGGTCAAGGCCTCCATAGAGTCGGCGGGCCTGTCCTGCGTGTGCCTGGGCGGCGTCAAGCCCAATCCCCGGGACACGAAGGTCTACGAGGGCATTGAACTCGTCCGGCGGGAGAAGGTGGACTTCATCCTCGCGGTGGGCGGCGGCTCTGTGATCGATTCCAGCAAGGCCATCGCCCATGGCAGCTGCTATGACGGCGATTTTTGGGATTTCTGGTGCGGCAAGGCGAAGCCCGAGCGCACGATGCCCTTTGGCGCGGTGCTGACCATGGCTGCGGCGGGCAGCGAGTCCTCCAACAGCTGCGTCATCACCCAGGAGTCCACGCTGACCAAGCGCGGCCTGCGCAGCGAGCTGAACCGGCCCCGCTTCGCGGTGATGAACCCGGAACTGGCCATGTCGCTGCCGCCCTATCAGATCGCCTGTGGCGCGACGGACATCCTGGCCCACATTATGGAGCGCTACTTCACCTGCGAGACAGAGGTCGACCTGACGGACCGCCTCTGCGAAGGCGCGATGACCGCGATCATTCGCGCCGCGCGCATCGCCGTGAAGCACCCCGACAGCTACGACGCCCAGGCACAGCTGATGTGGGGGAGCACCATCGCCCACAACGACACGTTGGGCATCGGCCGCGTGCAGGACTGGGGCAGCCATCAGATCGAACACGAGCTCTCCGCGCTGTACGATGTGGCTCACGGCGCGGGCCTCGCGGTGGTGTTCCCGGCGTGGATGCGCTATCACATGGATAAGAACCCCATGCGCTTCGCGCAGTTTGCCGTGAGGGTGTACAACTGTGAGATGAACTTTGAACACCCCGAGGAGACCGCCCTGCGCGGCATCGAAGCCCACGAGGCATTCCTGCGGGAGATCGGCATGCCGCTGACGCTGAAGGAGCTCGGCGCGCGCACCGAGGACATCCCGAAGCTGGCGGCCAAGACCAAGAAGACCAACCCGGACGGCACCACCGGCGGCGTTTTCCACATGACGCCCACGGACATCGAGGCGATCCTTCGTATCGCCGACAGATAATGAAGAAACAGGCGACAGGCCTCCGCACAGCAGATATGGCGCGGGGGCCTGTTTTTGCAAGTTTACACCATCCACAGGATTCAGCGACAGAAGCATCGGCAAAACAAATCACAAAAATGAAGGGTTGGCTCTGGTAATGCGGCGAAGTTCATGCTATAATAGCTTCAAAGGTTTATATAATTGAAACAGGAGGAACCATCACATGAGCAACAATGAGATTCGCGCGCTGATCGAAGCCGGTAAGGCGCGCCTGGGCATCGAGTTCGGCTCCACCCGCATCAAGGGCGTGCTGATCGACCCGGCGGGCAACCCCATCGCGCAGGGCGCTCACGACTGGGAGAACCAGCTGGTGAACAACATCTGGACTTACGACATGAAGGACGTCTGGGCTGGCCTGCAGGACTGCTACGCCGACATGGCAAAGGACGTCATGAATCGCTACGGCGTGCCGGTCAGGAAGCTGGAGGCCATCGGCATCAGCGCCATGATGCACGGATACATTCCCTTCAACGGCGCTGGCGTGCAGCTGGTGCCCTTCCGCACCTGGCGTAACACCATCACCGGCCCGGCCTCCGAGGCCCTCACCGAGAGGCTGAACTTCAACATTCCCCAGCGCTGGAGCATCGCGCACCTGTACCAGGCCATCCTCAACGAGGAACCCCACGTGCCGGACATCCGCTTCCTGACCACGCTGGAGGGCTATGTGCATTGGCAGCTGACCGGCGAAAAGGTGCTGGGTATCGGCGAGGCCTCCGGCATGTTCCCCATCGACAGCGAGATCAACAACTACGACCAGGCCAAGGTGGACAGCTTTGAGGCGCTCATCGCCGACAAGGGCTTCCCCTGGAAGCTGCGCGACATCCTGCCCAAGGTGCTGATGGCCGGCGACGAGGCGGGCCGCCTGACCGAGAAGGGCGCGAAGCTGCTGGACGTCAGCGGCCAGCTGGAGGCGGGCGTTCCGCTGTGCCCGCCCGAGGGCGACGCCGGCACCGGCATGACCGCCACAAACAGCGTTGCGCCCCGCACGGGCAACGTCAGCGCGGGCACCTCCGTGTTCGCCATGATCGTGCTGGAGAAGGCCCTGAAGAAGGTCCATCCGGAGATCGACATGGTCACCACGCCCTCGGGCAAGCCCGTGGCCATGGTGCACTGCAACAACTGCACCAGCGATCTGAACGCCTGGGTGAAGCTGTTCGGCGAGTTCGCCGAGGCGATGGGCATCAAGGTCGACGCCAACCAGCTGTTCGGCACGCTGTACCGCAAGGCATTGGAGGCGGACCCCGATTGCGGCGGCCTGCTGGCCTACAACTATTTCTCCGGCGAGCACATCACCGGCTTTGAAGAGGGCCGCCCGCTGTTCGTCCGCACGCCGGACAGCCGCTTCACGCTGGCCAACTTCATGCGCACCAACCTCTACGCCGCGCTGTCCTCCCTGAAGATCGGCCTGAACATCCTGCTCGACGAGGAGGATGTCCAGGTGGACCAGATCCTTGGCCACGGCGGCCTGTTCAAGACCAAGGGCGTCGGCCAGAAGATCATGGCCGCGGCCATGAACGTTCCCGTAGCCGTCATGGAGACCGCCGGTGAGGGCGGCGCCTGGGGCATCGCCCTGCTGGCCAGCTACATGGTGGACAAGAAGCCCGGCCAGAGCCTGGAGGCCTATCTGGCGGACGAGATCTTCGCCGGCAAGCTGGGCGAGCGCATTGAGCCCGACGCGTCGGATGTGGACAGCTTCAACGAGTACATCAAGCGCTACAGCGCCGGCCTGCCCATTGAACGCGCCGCCGTGGAGTGCCTGAAGCTGTAAGAAACGACCTAACAGGACGGGGCTGTCTCAAAGCAGGATCAAAGCAGAAGTTAATGAATCTACAGACCGCAGGGGCGCCACAATTTGGCACCCGTAGGCGGCATCTCTGCCGCCTCTGCAAATTTGATGGTTCCTCTTCGTGCATGAATTCTTGTTCTGAGACAGCCCCGTTTAGACAAAAACAGATTCTTCACCATGGCAGGCGGGTTGCGCCAAAAAGCATGATGAAGAATCTGTTTTTGTGTGTAACTGTGTTCGGCTCTGTGTTGGGAAACCGCGTTCAGGTGAGCCCGACAAACCATCGACGGCAGTCTGGAAGTCTGTTACCGACGGTCCCGCCGCTTGGAACCCCGGTCGCTGTTCTTGCGGCTGCCGCGCCGGTCATTGGGGCGGCCTTCATGGCGGCGCGGGGAATAGTCCCGGCGGGACTTATGGCCATCGTCGGCGGGCTTAATCTCAAAGCGCTCAAGGTCTGCGCCGTCCAGCAGCCTGGCCCGGGCAGAGGAGGACAGCTTCACCTTGCCCCTGCGCTGTGGCGTGTGCTCAGAATCCACGTGGACAGCGTGGCGACGGTGCTCCGCGTCCGGGTAATCTGCACTTCCTCTGGAGGCACCGTCGTCGTTATGGAATCGCGCGCGGACCTGGCCGCCCCTGACAAATCCCGTCCTGTCGCGGCGATTCGCACCGAAGGGCGCCCTGCGGCCATCCCTCGCGCCAGGAGCGGGCCTGGCGGCGGGCTTTTCCGCGCTCAGCTTCACCGTCACCGGCACGCCGCAGATCGAGGCGCCCTGCATGGCGCGCTCGATGGCCTCGGCCTGTTCGGCGGGCACGCCCACGACGCTGCGCTCGTCGTAGATTTCGATCTTTCCGATCTCCGCGCCCCGAATGTTGGCCCTTCCGGCGATGGCGCTGACGATGTGGTTCGGTGCGACCTTCTGCCTGCGGCCGATGCCGAGAAGCAGCTTTCGATAGAGCCGACCACCGTCGCTTTTGCGATCAAAGGTGACGTCGGCAAGGGCGCTTTCATCCCGGGCAAAGCACAGCTGCATGGCCGCGGAGGCGATCATGGCAGGCTCGTGACCCTCCGCCATCAGCTTACCGACCATGGTCTGAAATTCCATGGGGATTTCAGATCCCAGCGCGGCGCGAACCTTTTCAAGACTCTTGTCGTTCTGGCGCTCGCGAATTTCCGCCACGGTGGGAATGGGAATCTCATCGATGGAGGATCGGATGACCCGACCGATGTCGCGAATTGCGAAGAACTGCCGCCTGCCGCTGCACAGCGTGATGGCGGAGCCCTCCTTGCCGGCGCGTCCCGTGCGGCCGATGCGGTGGACATAGATTTCGCTGTTCTGAGGCAGGTCGTAGTTGATGACATAGTCGATGTCGTTGACGTCGATGCCCCGGGCAGCCACGTCTGTGGCCACCAGGATCGGTATGCGGGCGGACTTGAAGCCCTCCATCACGCGGGTGCGCTGGGACTGGTTCATATCGCCGTGGATCCCCTCGCAGCCGAAGCCGCTGCGGTTCAGGAAGGCGGAGACCTCGTCCACCATCAGCTTCGTGTTGCAGAAGATCATGCATCGGGTGGGCTCATAGGCATGGAGCAGTAGGTTCAGCGCGTCCAGCTTGCGCCCCATGGGCACCTCCATCATCATCTGGTGGATCTGTTCCAGCGTGACCTGGGCCTTGTTGATCTCCACCAACTGGGGATCCTTCATGAACCTGTCCGTGAGCTCCATGATGGCGTCCGGCATCGTGGCGGAAAACAGCACTGTCTGGCGGGTCTCCGGCACGTCCTGGAGGATGGTTTCGATGTCCTCCCGGAAGCCCATGCTCAGCATCTCGTCCGCTTCGTCCAGCACCACCAGCTTGACGTTGGAAAGGTCGAGACTGCCCCGGCGCATGTGGTCCATGATGCGGCCGGGCGTGCCGATGACCAGGTTGGCTCGCTTCAGGCGATAGAGCTGGCGGTCCATGGCCGCGCCGCCGTAGACATCCACCGGCCAGATGTTCAGCATGAAGCGGATCAGCTTCTTGATCTCCTCGCACCCCTGCTGGGCGAGCTCCCGGGTGGGGCAGAGGATCAGCACCTGCACGGTGGGCTCGGCCTCCGTGCGGTCGATCATCTCCACGGCGGGTATGGCAAAGGCCATGGTCTTGCCCGTGCCGGTCTGGCTGCGGCCGATGATGTCAGCGCCGCTGCGCAGCAGCGGTATGGCTTGGCGCTGGATGTCGGTGGGCTCGGTAAAGCCCATGGCCTCCACCGCCTTCTGGATCTCCGGCAGCAGGTTCAGGGCCTCGAAGGTGTTCTCAGAAGGGACTTCTCCGTCTTCAGAGAGCGCAGAATCCTCGTTATCGGTCTCCTCAGAAGGCTCAAGGGAGGAGCAGGCTTCAGAGGCGGATACATTCATGGACGGATCACGGTCCGATTTCTCAGCGGGATGCGCCTCGACGGGGTGTAGACTCATGGATTCCTCGATATGGTTCTCAGTCATAAATAATGCCGCGCAGCGCGGCTCCTTTCGATGGTGATTGTATAGGGCTATTGTATGCGACGACGGAAAAGATTGTCGTGTGAAAAGGGTTAAAATTGAGGCCCCGGGTATGGAAACCATGAAAACACAGCCTGCTTTCATATAAATCCAAGCCAAATACAGAAAAACAACCCGCCCAATGCCGGACGGGTTGAACACAAACGGGTATTTACTTGAGAAGCAGTTCCGCGATCTGGATGGCGTTGGTGGCCGCGCCCTTGCGAATCTGGTCGCCGCAGCACCACAGGCTCAGGCCCTTTTCGTCGGTCAGATCCTCGCGGATGCGGCCCACGAACACGATGTCCTGGTCGCTGGTATCCAAGGGCATCGGATAGGCCTTGTTGTCCAGGTCGTCCACCAGGCGGCAGCCAGGAGCCGCGGCGATGGCGGCGCGGGCCTCCTCGACAGAGATCTTTCGCTCGGTGCGCAGGGTGACGCTGATGGAGTGGCTGCGCAGCACCGGCACGCGCACGCAGGTGCAGGTGACCTTGAGTTCCGGCAGGTGCATGATCTTGCGGCCCTCGTTCTGCATCTTCATCTCTTCGGAGGTGTAGCCGTTGCCGGTGTCGCCGCCGATCTGGGGGATGACGTTGAAGGCGATCTGCCAGGGGAACACCTTCGCGGTGAGCTCATTGCCCGCGGCATAGTCCTTCACCTGCTGCTCCAGCTCAGCCAGGCCGCCAGCGCCCGCGCCGGACACGGCCTGATAGGTGGAAGCGACCATGGTCAGGATCGGGGAAACGCGGTTCAGCGCCGCCACGGCGGTCAGCGTGATGATGGTGGAGCAGTTGGGGTTGGCAATGATGCCCTTGTGCTTTTTCACGTCCTCGGGGTTGATCTCCGGCACGACCAGCGGCACCTCGTCCGACATGCGGAAGGCGCTGGAGTTGTCGACGAACACCGCGCCGGCCTTGACGATGGCGGGGGCAAACTGCTTGGCAAGGGGGTTCTGGGCCGCGCCCAGTACGATGTCCATGCCCTCAAAGGAACTCTCGGTGGCTTCCTCCACGACGACTTCTCCGTCGCCGAAGGGCAGCTTCATGCCCGCGCTCCGGGCACTGGCCAGGGCTTTCAGCTTGTTGATGGGGAAATTACGCTCCTGGAGCACCTTCAGCATCTCGCGTCCCACGGCGCCGGTCGCGCCGAGAATGGCAACATTGACCTTGTTCATATGAAACACTCCTGATTTCGTTTAGTGATGGATATTTGTCAATCCCTGATTCCGGCGAAGAACAGACCGGGGTCGGACTCTCGCAGCGCCTTGGCCAGGTCATGCATGTCCCGCACCGTCATGGATTCTGTGATATAAGCCGATGCCTTGTCACCGCAGGGGCCCAGCTTCTCTTCCACAGGCACGCCGGGATGGGCCTTGGTGCGCAGATAATAGCGATGGCGCACAATGCGGTTGTCCACGCTGGCGTAGCCGCTGGGGATGGGGTTCATGCGGGCAGGGACGCCCTCCAGGATGTCCCGCAGGCCCAGCTCCACGGCGAAGGCGGTGGGGTCCTTGCCGGCACCCTGGCCCTGGAAGGTCTGCACGCCGAAATATTCGCCGGTCACGGAGATGGTGTTGTTGTTCATGTGCACCGCGGCCTCGGTGGAGTCGGCGGCGACCAGGGTGGGCTCCACCCAGGCGCAGACGCTGCCGTTGCCGTTCAGCACGGAATTGGCCAGCAGGCGGCAGACCTTGCCCTGCTGCTTGAAGTGTATGATGTCCCCGGCGTTGATGTTCCGAATGCCCTCGGTATCCACGTCCTCCGGCCGGACATAACGCTGGTAGGCCACCGTGCTGGCAATGGCGATCTTGCACTCGGCGTCGATGCCGTCCACGTCCGCGGAGGGATTGGCCTCGGCGTAGCCCTGCTTCTGGGCCTCCGCCAGCACGTCACCAAAGCCGCGGCCCTCGGTCTGCATCACGTCGAGGATCAGGTTGGTGGTGCCGTTGACAATGCCGCTGATGCCCACCAGCCTGTCCGCGCTGCGGTGGCGCATCAGGTTGTGCAGGAAGGGGATGCTGCCGCCGACGCTGGCGTCATAGCGGTACTGCACGCCCATCTCCCGCGCGAGGGTGAGGATCTCCTCCATATGGTGGGAGAACATCAGCTTGTTGGCGGATACCACGTTCTTGCCCGCTTTCAGTGCCTGGATGGTGAAGGTGTGGGCGGGCTCCATGCCGCCGATCAGCTCGACCACGGTGTCGATTTCCGGATCGTTCAGTATTTCATTGTAGTCGGAGGTCTCCAGGTGCTCCAGGCCCGGATGGCGAAGCAGCTCCAGAATGCGCTTAACGCGAATGTCGTCGCGCTTCAGAAGGTGCTCGTAGATGCCGGAACCGATCGTGCCCAGGCCTAACAGTCCGATAATCACGGTCAACAACTCCTTTGTGTCCTTCCTGCAAAAACACGTGTTTTCGCGTTGGAAACACTATACCACAATATATCGCGTTTGTCAAAGGAAGCGGCGCAGGGTTATCATCCTCTTAACGTAATGAAATATCGGGCCGCAGTCCTTGCGCACTTGTATTTTTACAAAAAACCCGCTATGATAATATCAGACCTTCAAGAGGGAGAAGGGATCGCTTATGATTTTTTACAGCACCCGTTCCAAGTCGCACACCGCAGACTCCACGGAGGCGGTTCTCAAGGGCATCGCACCGGACGGCGGCCTGTATACGCCGGTGGATTTTGAAAGCATGCGGCTGGACGTGGCCGACGTACTGAACAAGAGCGCCATAGAAATATCCGCCGCGGTCATCGGCAGGATATTGAACGACTTCACCCCGGCGGAGATGCGCGCGATCATCGAGGCGGCCTACGCAGGCAAGTTTGAAACCGAGGACCTGACGCCCGTGGAGAAGGTGGGGGACGACTTCGTGCTGGAGCTGTTCCGCGGCCCGACCTCCGCCTTCAAGGACGTGGCGCTGTCCGTGCTGCCCCGGCTGATCATCGCTTCCCGGGAGAAGTTGGGCGTGAAGGACGAGATCGTCATCCTCACCGCCACCAGCGGCGACACCGGCAAGGCAGCCCTGGAGGGCTTCCACGACGTGGAGGGCACCCGGATCGTGGTGTTCTACCCGGACGGCGGCGTCAGCGACGTCCAGAAGGCCCAGATGGTCACCCAGGCCGGCGGGAACGTGGGCGTGTGCGCGGTGCGCGGCAACTTCGACGACGCTCAGACCGGCGTGAAGAACATCTTCGCGGACGACGAGGCCAACCACTGGGCGGCGGCCTCCGGCGCGCGGCTGTCCAGCGCCAACTCCATCAACATCGGCCGACTCGCGCCTCAGGTGGCCTACTACTACAAGGCCTACTGCGACCTGGTGCTGCGCGGGGAGATCACCCTGGGCGACCCGGTGAACTTCATCGTGCCCACCGGCAATTTCGGCGACATACTGGCCGGAGAGTTTGCCCGGCGGATGGGCCTGCCGGTGGCAAAGCTGGTGTGCGCCTCCAACGCCAACAATGTGCTGACTGACTTCATCAACACCGGCGTGTACGACCGGCGCAGGGAGTTCTACAAGACCGCTTCACCCTCCATGGACATCCTGGTGTCCAGCAACCTGGAGCGCTATCTGTTCCTGGCCAGCGGCGGCGACTTCGACCTCGTGGCCGACCTGATGGATCAGCTGAAGCGCGAGGGCGTCTACATCGCGCCCGAGGGCCTCATGGCCGCCATGCGGGACCACTTCAGCGCCGGCTGCGCCGACGATGCCAAGGCCCTGGACGCCATCCGGCGGGTTTGGAAGAGCCACGGCTACCTGATGGACACCCACACCGCCGTGGGCTGGGCCGTGATGGAGGAGTTCAAGGCCCGCGAGGACAACGGCTGGGCAAACGTGCTGCTGTCCACGGCCTCTCCCTACAAGTTCAGCCGGGACGTCCTCTCCGCCATCAGTGACGCGGAGCCGGAAAGCGGCTTCGGCGCGATGCGGCTGCTCAGCGAGGTGAGCCGCGTGCCGGTACCCGAGGGCCTCGCGTCCCTCGAGGGCAAGGCGCCGCGCTTTACCGACTGCGTGGGAAAGGCGGACATGCTCGAATACGTGAAAAAGGCTGTATCCCGGTAATTCCCTTAGCGAATGACGCCCCCTCCGACCGCATATCATCAGACGATCGATTGCGGACAGGAGGGGTTTATTTATGGCGCTCGAGACAGAGAGAAGGACCCTGGAGGCGGAAAAACTGGTTGGAACGCGAAGCGCACAGGTCATGGCGCGAGCGGAGGCGCTGGTGCCCGGAGCGGGGAGGGACGCCATTGAGCCGCTGCTGGCCGATGCCCGCCTGTTCATCGACAGCGCGAACATCCAGCGGGAGCGCGTGGTGATCGAGGGCACAGTGCGCTGCCAAGCGGTCTACCGCCAGGGCGAGGAGACCGCGCTGCGGGCCCTGACCGCCCAGGCGCCCCTGAGCCACGTGCTGGAGATTCCCGACGCGGAGCCGGGCATGCTGGTCTGGGCCCGGGGAGAGGCCGTCCACGCGGAGGCCCGCTACGAGAACGGACACATCGTATTCCAGGTCGCCTGCGACCTGTCGGCCCAGGTGCTCGAGCTGGAGCCAGTGGAGCTGATCACCGCCGTAAAGGGCCAGGAGGGTCTCCAGGAGCGCTACAGCCCCGTTTGCTCGGTGAAGCTGGCGGCGGAGGCCAGCGAAGCGACGCTGCTCACGGAATCCGTCTCGCTGCCTGCGGCGCTGGATGCCCGGGCCACATTGATGGACTGGGCTGCGCCCCAGGTGGAGGAGGTCACACCGGACCTCGGCGGCGTGCGGGTGAAGGGGCGCGTGTTCGTCGAGACGCTGGTGGCCAGCGGCGCGGCAGGCCGGCCCGGAGTGCTGGTGCGCTACCCGGTAGCCCTGGACCAGCTGGTGGAGCTGCCGGAGTGGCTGACCGGGGACGTGTTCGCCCACGTGGACATTCGTGATGTCCGAAGCCGGGTGGAGCCTGGCGACGAGGAAGGGGAGATGAAGCTCACCTGCGAGATCGAGGCCTGCGTGCGGGTGCTGGCCAACGTCACTGACTGCGCAGATGCCCTCGCGGACATCTACGCCACGCGCGGCGCGGCGCTGGATGTGGAGCGGGAGGACGTCGAATTGTGCAGCGCGGCGAAGCGGGCGACGCTGTCCGAGGTCGTACGGGGCACGGTGCTGATCGGCGAGAACGCCCCCGGCGTCGGTACGGTCCTCGCCGTCCAGGCCCAGCCCTCCATCGGCGAATGGGGCATGGAAAACGGACAGGGACGCATTGTGGGCGTCATGGAGCTCAGCGTGCTCTATATGCCCGGCGGGTCGGAGCTGCCCGCGTCCACCGAGGCGGAGCTGCCCTTCAGCATCACCTCGCCGGTGCCCCTGAACGACGACTCCTGGATCGACATACAGGTCGTCTCCGCGGAGGCCAACGCGCTGATGAGCGACCGGCTGGAGGTCAAGCTGCAATTGAACGTGACCGGCGAGACCCGGCAGCGGGAGCGCATCGAGGTGGTGGAGGAGGTGGAGCCCGCCGAAGCTCCGCCGCGCCGGCCCGGCATCGTCGTCGCCTGGCCGGGAGAGGGGGAGACCGCCTGGACGCTGGGCAAGCGCTACGGCGTGCCGGCTGATAGCCTGGGCGAGGTGGAAGCGGGAAAACCTGTGATCGTGAAGGTGTAAACAGGGAATTCGGGATAAAATACTCAAATTGAATTGCTCGCCACGATTGGCGGGCAATTCAAGTGTGTAATATTATTCCATTTCACAAATTTTGCTTGGCACAGGAATTGCAGACAGTAGCACTAGAGATTGATACAATCTACAAAGGTCACATTCAAATCCCGCAATGTTTGATCGAGTGGGACACGGCATTGTATCAAATCGTTACTGCGGAGTTGCTGATTCAGAAAGTGGACAACCTCACCGGGACTTTTCAAGATCGGTCTGTCTTCTGGCTTATTGCAGGAGATGTACCCAAGCGTAATGGATTCGTGGTCAGGCGTATAGCTGCGGATCTCCCAACGGTAATGCAGATAGGCTGCCAAGTGATGATTGGCAATGAACCGGAGAAAATCGAGAATCGTCATGTTGTCGTCCAGTTCATAATCGCGCTCGCCTGCTACGTCACCATTGCAAACATCCGGCTTATAAATCGAAACGGTCCGCAACATTCTCTCAGCTTCCTTTGCCATTTGCTCTGTAATCAAATGGGGCATGGGAACATTCACGTTACACAACGGTATTATATAGCTATTTCAAAAACAGGGATGGATATTCTTCGAGACAATATTAATCATCTGTAATGGGATGCCGCAGACGAGTGATCGCCTGCGGCTTTACCTATACATGGCTCTAACACTGTCTAAGTACAAGGCGAACTGCTTGGCGACAGAATCGGGGGACATGATTTTCACCCGTTTGCCAAACCTAAGGAGCCATCCGAAAAGGTGTTCACTGATATCGAGAGTTGCGGTCATGGTGAAATGTGTTTCATCTATCTTCTTAAAGCGAACATCCTTTGTTCCAAATTGTTCTATTGCAGTATCAAGTAAAGACATGACAAAACGGATGGTAATTCGCTCCTGCTTGCCGCTATACATAGAAATGGTGCGCTGGGCAAACGTGTGCATGGAGTATAAAATCATCGTATTTCTAGGAGATTTAAACTGCCTGAGATGATGCGAAGATGCTTCAGAATTATATAGAAGATCCCTTGCTCTTGCTTTGAAGATGTATGGCAGATGCTCTTGTTTTGTTTGTGCTTTCATGCTAAAATAGCAGTGCAAAAGGTCCCAACTTTTGAAGGCACAACTTTTGGAGAAAAAAAGCAGTTTTTCACTGCTGGAAAGGGGGGAGTCCCAACTTATACACAACTTTGATTATCAGAGAGAAAAGAAAGAGGAGCAACCCTCTCGGAGTCGCTCCTGAAAACCTTTGATTTTCCTTGATTCTTACTTCCCGAAATACCGCTTCAGCAGCCCAGCGAACGCCTTGCCGTGACGGGCCTCGTCGCGGCCAATCTCATGCACGATGTCGTGGATGGCGTCCAGGTTCAGGGCCTTGGCCTTCTTGGCCAGAGTTGCGCGGCCTTCGGTGGCGCCGTATTCAGCGTCGGCACGCAGCTGCAGATTCTTTTCAGTGGAATCAGTCAGTACTTCACCCAGAAGCTCGGCAAAGTGCGCGGCGTGCCAGGCCTCCTCCATGGCGGCCTTCTCAAAGAAAGCGCCGACCTCGGGATAGCCCTCGCGGATGGCGACGCGGCTCATAGCCAGGTACATGCCAACCTCAGAGCATTCGCCGCTGAACATCTCGCGCAGGCCTTGCTTGATCTCCTCGGGTGCGTCGGACGCCACGCCGACGACGTGCTCAGCCGCCCAGACCTTCTCACCGGACTGCTCGATGAACTTGGAGGCGGGAGCCTTGCAGACGGGACAGAACTCGGGAGCGGCGTCACCTTCGTAAACGTAGCCACAGACGGAACAGACGAACTTTTTCATGGGGGAAATACCTCCTTCAATGGGTTGTGCTTTTCAGCTGACCCTATTATACACCATGTGGGCGGTTTTGTGAATCACAAATTTTCGTTATGCCCGTTTTCTTCCGGCAAGGGCGGGGCGAAGCGCTCCATGTGCATGCGCCGGTTCACGTAGTCTCGAAACAGGCGCGCGGCCTCGGGCCACTCAGGGCGATCGTTCACCAGCTGGAACTTGTCGAAGGGCGTTCGGGGCAGCTTCATGATGATGCGCCGGGCGCCGTTTGAGATGAACGGCGCGTCCGAACGGCAGTTCAGGCAAACCGTGCCGCCCAGTTCCACGTCGAAGCGGGCATCCCCGTCGATGGCGCGACCGCAGCGCATGCAGGCGTCCATGCGAGGGGAGAAGCCGGTGAGGCGCATGAAGTGCAGCTCATAGGCCAGCGTGACCAGCTCCGACGGCAGTTCGCCGTAGTTCAGGTGCGCCAGCGCCCGCAGCGTGGTGATGAACAGTTCCGGCGCGGGAGTGTCCGGCAGGATGGCGGTGTCCAGCAGTTTGAGCCAGTAGACCCCGTGGCGCAGCCGGTCGTAGTCGCTGCGCAGCTCAAAATAGCTGTCGGAGATCTGGCACTGTTCCAGGGAGAAGCGTTCCCGATTCTGGTACAGCTGGAACTCTCCGCTGGTGAAGGGCTCCACGGCGTTGACCAGCGGGGACTTCGGCCTGCGGCAGCCCCGGGCGATGGCGTCGATCCGGCCCAGCTCCGGGGAGAACAGCGTGATCATGCGGTCATAATCCGAATAGTCCGCGCGGCGGATGACCAGCGCCGGGGTGGTGAAGGCGGGCATATCAATCCTCGTAGCCGAGGGTGCGCAGGTCGCCGGCGCGGTTGCGCCAATCCTCGCGGACCTTCACCCACAGCTTGAGCATCACCTTGGTGCCCAGCAGGCGCTCGATGTCGCCCCGGGCTTCGCTGCCGATCTTGCCCAGCATGGCGCCTTGCTTGCCGATGATGATGGACTTGTGGCTGGCGCGCTCGCAGTAGATGTTGGCGTGGATCTCCGTCAGCGTATCGGACAGCTTCTGGATCTGGAGCATCTCCACGCCGATGCCATGGGGCACCTCGTCCCGCAGGTTGCGCAGCGCCTTTTCGCGGATGATCTCAGCGCACATGACGCGCTCCGGCTGATCGGTGATCATGTCATCCGGGAAGTACTTCGGGCCTTCCGGCATGGCGTCCACCAGCAGCTTCAGCAGAAGATCGACGTTTTCGCCGGTGCGGGCGGAGGTGGAGACGATCTGATCGTAGCCGCAGTCGTTCAGCTGGGCCAGCTGGGGCATCAGCTTCTCCTGGGACACGACGTCCGTCTTGTTGACGGCCAGGAACTTGGGGCACTTCATCTGCGCAAGGTCCTTGATGATGGCCATGTCGCCAGCGCCGATGTGCTGGCCGTCCACGACGCACAGCACGGCGTCGACGCCTTCGCGGGCTTCCTCGGCGCTCTTCATCATGTATTCACCCAGCTTGGTGCGGGGCTTGTGCAGGCCGGGGGTGTCCACGAACACGATCTGCCAGTCCTCACCGGTGGCGACGCCCAGCAGCTTGTTGCGGGTGGTCTGGGGATGGTTGGAAATGATGGCTACCTTCTCGCCGACGAAGCGGTTCATCAGGCTGGATTTGCCCACGTTCGGGCGGCCGAGTATGGCGACGAAGCCGGAGCGGAATTTCTTATCAGACATGCTTCCTCCTGTGTTCCTTTCAAACGCGCGGCGAAGAAAAAAAGCGCCGCACGCCCATGATGATGCGTTTTTTCGTTTGAGAATCCTCTTCGATGGAATCGAATCAATCAAGGCGCCCGGTATCCACGCCCAGGTCCTCGGGACTCAGGGATTCCGGCAGCAGCTCGCCCAGCGTCTTGACGGTGTAGCCCTTGCCATAGGCCCCGACGATGACCGGCAGGCTGAGGTCGGAGAACTCCCGCAGCACCTGGCGGCAGATGCCGCAGGGCCAGGCCACGGCGGTGGAGCCCACAACGGCGATGGCGACAAAGCGCCGCGCGCCGGCGGCGATGGCGCAGGAGGCCGCGCAGCGCTCCGCGCAGATCGTCGCGCCGTAGGAGGCGTTTTCGAAGTTGCAGCCCTTGAAGGTGCGCCCGTCCGAGGTCAGTATGCAGGCGCCCACCTTGAAGTGGGAATAGGGGCTGTAGCTGTTCTGCATGGCCTCGCAGGCGAGCTCGAACAGCTTGTCATAGGATGCCGCTCCGACATCCCGGGTGATGCCCACGGATTCGAGGGCGCGCTCTTCCATGTCGCGCATGACGGCCTTCTCCTCCTCGTTCATGTGATCGTAGCCCATCAGGTGAAAGGCGGAATGGGCGGTGAGATAGCTCAGCTCCCGGGTCAGCGAGTGGCCGTATTCCTCGGCCTGCTGCCGGGCGCGGTCCAGGTTGATCACGCAGTCCCCGAGGTTGACGCATCCCAGGTACGGGTCGTATTCCCGTCCGAGGCGCTTCGGGCAGCTTCTGGCGGTCTTCCCGGCGGGGAATTGCACGGTGGGGAAGGAGAGCACGTCCGTGGGGCGGTCGATGCCCCTCATGTCGCGGTTCAGCGCCTGAATCGCGGCGTCGTCCACGATGCGCACGGCAAAGCCCGCGCCTTCGATGCCCTCCGTTTTGAAGCACGCCTCCGCCACGGTGTTCAGCAGCGATTCCAGCCCTCCGAGGGCTTCCGGCATGTCAATTTCCCATTGCAGTTCAATTGCCAAGCGGTGCACCTCCCTCCGCCTGCGCGTCGCTTTCATCGATGGGCTGCGCAGAGTTCGGCTGAGCCGGGCTCTCCGACGATGGAGCCGCGGCTGCCACTGGCACTTCCCTGGGCGCAGGCGCGCTGGGAACGGTCTGGGCTTCGCCAGCCGCGGGCCCCTCCTGGGATTCCCGGGCGGGAGCAGCGGGCGCGGCCTGCGGCTTCTCCGGCACAGCCTGAAGCTTCTCCGGCATGGCCTCCGGGGCGGCCTGCTTCACGGCGGGCGTCCCAACGGGCGGCTGCGCCTTTGCGGCGGGCGCGGCGCCTGCCGGGGCTTCCTTGACGTCCGCGGTCTCCTGGCGGGGCGGTATGGCCACGTCGGGATATTCAATGCGCTCGTGGAACACGCCGGTGAGCACGGTGGAGAACGCGCTGCAAATCTTTTCCAGGTCGCTGAAGGTGAGGTCAGACTCGTCCAGCTGGCCGTCGTTCAGCTTGACCCGGACCAGCTTGTGGATCAGCGCGTCGACCTTCTCCGGCGTGGGATCGGGCAGGCTGCGGGCGGCGGCCTCGATGGTGTCGGCCAGCATCACCGAAGCGGCCTCCTTGGTGCGGGGGCGCGGGCCCTCATAGCGGAAGGCGGTGATGTCCACGTTCTCGCTGCCGTAGAGCTTCACGGCCTTGTCGTAGAAGAACAGGGCGATGCCGTCGCCGTGATGCTGCCGGATGATCTCGATCACCGGCTCGGGGATGCGCGCCTTCTGGGCCATGGCCGCGCCGTCCCTGGGATGGGCGGTCAGTATGGCGGCGGAGACGCGGGGATCGGTGCGGTCGTGGGGGTTGTCGCCCATCTGGTTCTCCTTGAAGTAAATGGGGCGCTTCAGCTTGCCGATGTCGTGGTAGTAGGCGCCCACGCGAGCCAGCAGGGGATTGCCGCCCACGGCGCTGGCCGCGGCCTCGGCCAGGTTGGCCACGATGATGGAGTGGTGATAGGTGCCGGGGGCCTCCAGCAGCAGGCGGCGGATCAGCGGCTGGTTGGGGTTGGACAGCTCGATCAGCTTGGAATTGGTCGCCAGGTTGAACAGCGACTCCAGCAGGGGCTGCAGGCCGATGCACAGTATCGCGCTGACGATGCCGCTGGACATGGCCCAGACGGCGTTCATGAGCACGCTGATGAGCTCCGCGCTGTTGATCAGGCCGACGGCCAGCGTGCAGAAGAAATTGGATACGCCCACCATTACGCCCGCCAGAAGCGTGGTCGTGCGCTGCATCCTGCGGGAAAAAGCCAGCAGGACGATGGGGCCTGAGGCCATGCTCATCAGCACCACGGAAAACATGGTGACCGAGAACAGGCCGTTGCTGGCATCCGTCAGCAGGGAGGCGATGAAGCCCAGCCCGATGTTGATGTACAGCGCGACGCGCTGGTCCACCAGGATCGCTACCAGCATCATGCCCAGGGAAATGGGCATCATGTAGACATTCCAACGGCTGAAGCCCAGGCACAGCGCTGTGACCAGGACGACGATCAGCGAGAGCAGCAGTATCGTGCTCGCCCTGTAGTGGCCCCTGGCAAAGCGGCGCAGGTAGAGTATGACGCAGAAGACGATCGTCAACACCAGCAGGGCGATGCCCGCCACCAGGGGAACGTCCAGGGAGTCCTCCTTCAAAAGCCCCAGGGAGGAGAGCATGGCGTATTGGGCGGGCGTGACGCGCTCGCCGCGGCGGACGATGACCTCGCCCTTCACGCAGGTCTTCATCTCAACGGCGTCGCGGGCCCGCTGGCGATTGGCCTCGGTGGTCTCCTGGTCGATGAGCATGTTGGCCCGCAGGTACTTGCGGACGACATCCGTTGCCAGGGCGACCAGCGGGGTGGGGTAGCCGGTGGCTGCGAGGCCGCGGGAGATGCGGCTGACCGCCGCAGCCTCCTGGCCCTCCAGCAGAGAGCCGTTCAGCGTGTCCCGCACGCTGACAGTGGCGTCATAGAAAAGATGGCGCACGTTGTCCTCGTCGGACTCAAGCAGCGATACGTACTCGTCGTGGTCGATCTCCACCGGGAGGTTCGCGTTCAGCTCCGCCAGCTCTTCGTCGGTGATGGAATCCGGGTTGGCGTCGTTGATCTCGCGAAGGGCGACGATCTGATTAAAGGCGCTCTCCAGGTCGGTGGAAACCTCTCCCACGACGGAGAAGTCGATGCTCCGGTAGGTGGGCTCCACCGCGGCGGCCGCGGCTTCCCGCATCTCCTCGGTGGTCACCACGTCGTTGACGTCCTTGGTCGCCAGGATGTCAAAGGGCGCGGGCATGCCGATCTGTATGTCGTACTGCTCCGGCGCGACGCCGATGACGAGCATCACCGTCAGCAGCAGATAGGCCGCGGCGACGATCAGCCCGTTTCTCAGCACAGGCGCGAAGGCCGGCGCGCCGGTCTTTCGGATCTTCTTCATTGAAAAACGTCTCCTTTGAAAAACGTCTCCATCATGGACGGAACACGCGCCTCGGGCGCTGTTCGCTGCGCTCGTTCTTCTGAGCATGCTTTTCATAGGCGCGGACGATGGCTTGCACCAGCTCGTGGCGCACCACGTCCCGGTGGGTGAGCTGGACGATGCCGATGTCCGGCACGCCCTTGAGCACCTCCAGGGCCTCCACCAGGCCGGAGCGCTTGCCGGTGGGCAGGTCGATCTGCGTCACGTCGCCGGTAATGACCATCTTGGATCCCATGCCCATGCGGGTCAGGAACATCTTCATCTGCTCCGAGGTGGTGTTCTGCGCCTCGTCCAGAATGATAAAGGCGTCGTTCAGCGTGCGGCCGCGCATGTAGGCCAGGGGAGCGACCTCCACCGCGCCGCGCTCCAGCAGCCGCTGGTAGGCGTCCACGCCCAGCATCTCGTGCAGGGCGTCGTACAGCGGGCGCAGGTAGGGGTCCACCTTCTGGGCCAGGTCGCCGGGCAGGAAGCCCAGCTTTTCGCCCGCCTCCACCGCGGGCCTGGTGAGGATGATCTTCTCGATCTCCTTGTTCTTCAGGGCGACTACGGCCATGGCGATGGCCAGGTAGGTCTTGCCGGTGCCCGCGGGGCCCACGGCAAAGGTGGCCGTGTTCTGCTTGATGGCGTCCACGTACTGCTTCTGGCCCAGCGTCTTGCACTTGACCTGCCTGCCGCGGTAGGTGATGGCGATCACGTCCCGCATGATCTCGCCGATGCGGTCTGCCTTGCCCTCCGAGGCCAGCTCGATGGCGTAGCGGATGCGGGTGCGGTCCACCGCCTCGCCGCGTAGCACGATCTCATTCAGCTTTTCCAGTGTCAGTCGCGCCAGGGAGACCTTCTCCGGGTCCCCGCTGAGGGTGATTTCGCTGCCATGGGCGTAGATGTCCACGCCCAATTCCTCGTGAAAGAGGGGAATGTTTTCCTCTCGAATGCCGAACATGCCGATGAACTGCTCAGGCGATTCCAGCATCATGTGTTCCGTATAGCTCTGTTCGTTGGTCTGCAAACTCATGTTCCTCCCGGTACCTGTATTCTTGCCTGCCGGCGCGAGCTGCTTTCGCGTTCGCCGCGCCGCTCTTAGGAATATCTCAAATCAGCCGCTTGTTGGCGGATGGTTTTGTCATTTCAAAAATCAGAGTTATTCGCCGCTGCCCAGCGTTTTCCGGGTCACGGCGGCGTCGGTCCGCGCCTCGATGACCGCGCGGGCGATCAGGGCGTTCCCGTCTGTCGAGTAGTCCACCCATGTCCGCAGGGTCTCGAACCCACTGGCGTCTTCAGCCGCGAGACGAAGCGCCGCGGACGCCATGGAAAGGCGTTCAAGGTGTTGTTCTACAAGACCGACGTCGGTTTCTTCTGCCTCTATCCGTGTCTCGCGGTGGCGCTCACGAACGATCTCAACAGGAATGAACAGCCCGCCGATGGGCAAAACCTCCGTGTCCACCCGTTCGGACGCGAATCCGGCGGCCTCAGTCAGCGGCCATTCCATTCCCAGAATGCGAAGCCGCGATGAAAAGCGCTCGCGTCCCGTCCAGGTCTGTTTCGCATGGACGAGGGGCAGCTCGGCCTCGCCGACAAACCAGGTGCGCACCATGACCTCGCCCAGGGCCGCGATGGGCCGCGTTTCCTCGGTCGTCTGCCGCTCCTCGCCCCGGATCAGCAGCTGACCGCGCCGCACGACGTCTCCCGGCTGTACGCACAGCTCGCCGGAACGCGCGCTGGCGCTGAGCACGATGCCGTCGCGGCTGGCCACCAGGTCCCGGGCGGCGTCAATGTCGTAAAGTCCGGGGACAGGCTCTTCGCCGGAGGCGTCCAACAGGAGGCGAATGCCGTGAAGGCTTGCGCTCACGTGGCTCAGCCCGGGGACCTCTGCCTCAATGATGCGAGCCAGCAGCTCCCCGTCCACGTTCCGCGAAGCGCCGGGGCGTATGCCGCGCTCAGTCAGCACGGCACGGATGTCAGCGCGGGACTGACTGGCGTTTTCACCCGCGACAGAAATGTCCACGAACCATAATCTGCCCAGAAACAGCGCGCAGAGCGCGACGCACAGCGCCATTCCCAAGGGCAGCGTGACGCGCCTTGCGGCGAATCCAGCAAGGGCGGTAGCCCCGCCGCGGTGAAGTACCTCGACGGGGATTGAAAACCGATCGCAGAGACCGCGAAGGATTCCGGCGCTGGCGGCGTCGCATCGAACGATCAGCGTGCGGGCACTCGGGCGACGCACTTCGCCAAAGACCGCGCCCAGCGCGATCGCCCGTTCCAACAGCTTTTCGGGCGTCAGGCAGCGTACCCGAAGCGTGATTTCTCCCTTAATCAGCGGAACCACCGCCTTCGCAGGGCAGCTCCAGCCGACTGATTTCGCCGCGTATGACCAGCGCACCGGGGCGGATGTCGCTCAGGCAGAGGCCGGTCCCGTGGACACACAGCACACCGCCGCCGGAATCCAGCCTGACGCAGTTCCCGGAAAAGGCGATGATCTCCGTATAGTTTTCCACCATCAGGCAGCGGCTTCCGAGGGCAGTGACCCTCGCGCATCGTCCGGTGGCATCCTCCAGCCACTCTATGGCGGTCGCGCTCGGAGCCGGTCGTCGAGACGGTCTTCGATGAAGCTGCTTGCGGGGCTTGCTCATATCCACGCCTCCCATGCCAGACAAGTCCTATGACCTACCATATGCCGGGAGGAGCGCGAACATCCTGTGAGCAAAGTATAAAAATATCCTAATATATTATACACGATAGCGTCTATAAAATGCAAGGCCATAACCGCATGCGGCGGCAAAAATGGCACAGGAGCGGCGAATTTGCAGGTTTCGCCGGCTTGACAGGCGGAGAATCGATTGATAAGATAGTATAGAAAGACAAAAAACGGAGGCTCCAAGGTGTTTCAGATACAGGACCTGCTCAATGCCGGGGGCGCTGGACTCGCGCCGATGGCGGGGGTGACCGACGCCGCCATGCGCCTGCTGTGCCACGAGCAGGGCGCGGCTTGGTCGGTCAGCGAAATGCTCTCCGCAAAGGGATGGGTGTTCTCCGGCGGGAAAAACCGCAACGCGGTCGACCTGTTGAAGCGGCTTCCCGGTGAGGGCGTGGCGGGACTCCAGCTCTTCGGCAGCGAACCAGCATATATCGCCGAGGCCGCGCGGCAGCTGGAGGATGTGGGATTTCAATTTTTCGACCTGAATTTCGGCTGCCCGGCGCCCAAGATCACCGGAAATGGGGAAGGCAGCGCCATGATGCGCCAGCCCGAGAGGATCGGCGCGGTGGTCCGGGCCCTCACAGACGCCACAAAGCTGCCCGTGACCGCGAAGATCCGCTCCGGCTGGGACGCCGACTGCATCAACGCCGTGGAGGTGGCCCGCATCTGCGAGCACAGCGGGGCACAGGCCATCGCGGTACACGCCAGAACGCGCGCCCAGCAGTACGCGGGTAAGGCCGACTGGCAGGTGATCCGGCAGGTCGTCCGTGCCGTCTCCGTGCCGGTCTTCGGCAACGGGGATGTGCGAAGCGGCGCGGACGCGATCCGGATGATGGATGAGACCGGCTGTGCCGCGGTGATCGTCGGCCGGGCGGCGGAGGGCAACCCCTGGATCTTTCGGGAGATCGCGGCGGCCCTTCGGGGAAAAGCGGTCGAACAGCCGACGCCCCAGGAGCGGGTGGACATGGCCATTCGACACTATGAGCTCGAAAAGCGCCTCTTCGGCGAAAAGCTCGCCGTTCTCCAGATGCGCAAGCACATCGCCTGGTACGTTCATGGGCTGAGGGGCGCCTCCCGGTTCAGGGAGACGATCAATGCGCTGAACGACGGCGCGGATGTAATGGACGCCTTGCGCGGCTTCGCGGCCTCCCAGGAGGAGTGAAACAATAGAAGCACATAAATAGGGAAGCAGGAGGACCAGCACGGGGACTGAACAAC
>JAUMVG010000117.1 GCA_030530315.1 Clostridia bacterium
CTAGGGCTGAGATGAATCAGAATCCCCCGCAGAGTCCGGCGCGGACGGCGAGGCTATTGAATCCCCCGCCGAGAACGGCGAAGGCGAAGAGGGCGAGGCCTTCGAACCGGCCTGCACGGAGACCGTCGTGAGCATTGCCGGCGCGGACTATGAGATTCCCGCCACGGTCTGCCTGCCGCAGGGCGACGGCCCCTTCCCGGCGGTCGTGATGCTGCACGGCACCGGTTCCACCCGCGACGAGGCGGGCGACGGCTACAGGCTCGCCGCGCCAGTGCTGGCAGAAAAGTATGGCATCGCCACGATCCGCATCGACTTCCCCGGCAACGGCGACAGCACCGCGGATTACATGCAGTACAACTTCCGCTCCGCCGTGGCGGACGCCAAGGCCGCCGCCGATTACATGGCCTCCCTCGATTGCGTCGACGGCAACGCCATCGGCGTCATGGGCTGGAGCCAGGGCGGCACCGACGCGCTGCTGGCCTGCGCCTGGGAGCCGGAAACCTTCAAGGCGCTGGTCACCTGGGCCGGAGCCCCCGACATGATGCTGGACGACTTCTTCACGGAATCGGACTACGCCGAGGCCAGGGAAAACGGCTACTTCGTCATGGAGTTCGACTGGCGCGAGAGCCTGAACGTCAGCCTGCAGTGGTGCGACGACGTGGCCAATACCGACGTGCTCAGGGAGTTCTCCATGGGCTACATGGGGCCGGTGCTGGCCATCGCCGGAACCGAGGACGACACCGTCGATCCCCGGTGGAGCCGCATGATCGTGGATGCCAGCGGCAATCCGCTGTCCCGCGCGTACTTCATCGAGGGCATGGACCACACCTTCAACGTGTTCTCCGAGGAGGACCACCATTCCCTCTATCAGGCCGTGGACGCGACCGGCGCGTTCTTCCAGAGGACGCTGGGCACTTACCTGGCCCCGAACTGATTCAATCAGGGCGGAACTGTCTCAGAATGTATTGACAAACGATAGGTAGGCAATGCAGGGGCGGCGACGCGCCGCCCGCCCGGGTACAATGACATGCGATGTACTCAGGTGGGCGCCGCATCGCCGCCCCTGCGGCTGCTTTATGCAGCGCCGTATTTCATACGCTTCTCAATCCAAACTTGCATTTTAGAATGAGAATAGCATCAGGCAGTTCTCTTTCTCTCCGCAAGGACGGCCGGCACGGTTGATTCCGCGCCGGATTCCGTTCTGTCCCGCACCGCTTCATTGCGCAATTCGCTATTGCGGCAATTTGAAGATTCGCATATAATGTTTTATGGAGATTTATACATTATACCTGTTCGGGTTCCGCTCGAATGGCAAGCATGGAGTAAACGCGAAATGGCAGAAAAGTTCTATATCCCCAAGCAGATCGAAATTCGCGGGGCGAAGGTCCACAACCTGAAAAACGTGGATGTGAACATCCCCCTGCACCGGATCGTCGGCATCGCCGGCGTCTCCGGCTCGGGCAAGTCCTCCCTCGCCCTGGGCGTGCTGTACGCGGAGGGATCGAGGCGCTACCTCGAGTCGCTATCCACCTACACCCGCCGGCGAATGACCCAGGCCGGCAGGGCGCAGGTGGATGACGTGCGCTATGTGCCGGCGGCCCTCGCCCTGCACCAGAGGCCGGGCGTGCCGGGCATCCGCAGTACCTTCGGCACCATGACGGAGCTGCTGAACAGCCTGCGGCTGATGTTCTCGCGGCTGTCCGTGTACAGGTGCCCCAACGGCCACGACGTGCCCCCGACCCTGGACTTCGCCGCGGAGAAGGAGGTGCGCTGCCCCGTCTGCGGCGAGGTGGTGCCGGTCATCGGCGCGGAGGACCTGGCCTTCAACAGCGGCGGCGCGTGCAAGCGCTGCGGCGGCACGGGCACGGTGCGGGCGGTGGACCGCGCCACGCTGATCCCCGACGAGAGCCTGACCATCGACGGCGGCGCGGTGGCTCCGTGGAACAGTCTGATGTGGTCGCTGATGACCGACGTCTGCCGTGCTATGGGCGTGCGGACGGACATCCCCTTCCGGGACCTCACCGACGAGGAAAAGGCCATCGTCTACGACGGCCCCATGGTCAAGAAACACATCTTCTACCGGCCCAAGAACGCCGAGAACGTCACCGCCGGGGAGATGGACTTCACCTACTACAGTGCCACCGCCACGGTGCTCAACGCCCTGAACAAGGTCAAGGACGAAAAGGGTATGAAGCGCGTGGAGAAGTTCCTGCGGGAGGACGTCTGCCCGGACTGCGGCGGCACCCGGCTGTCCCAGCGGGCACGGTCGCTCAGGCTGCGGGGCGCATCGCTGGACGAGGTCTGCACCCTGACGCTGGCCGAGCTGATCGAATGGGTCAACGGCGTGCCGGATTCCCTGCCGGGGAAGATGCGGCCCATGGCGGTGAGCATCTGCGAATCCTTCCACCACACCGCCCGGCGGCTGGTGGACCTGGGGCTCTCCTACCTGTCCCTCGACCGCGCCGCCGCCACCCTCTCCACCGGCGAACGCCAGCGGACCCAGCTGGCCCGGGCCGTGCGCAACCGCACCACCGGCGTGCTGTACGTGCTGGACGAGCCCTCCATCGGGCTGCATCCCTGCAACCTGGAGGGACTGACCGGCGTCATGGACGACCTGGTGGCCGACGGCAATTCCGTGGTGCTGGTGGACCATGACACCCAGGTGCTGGCCCACGCGGACTGGCTGATCGAGCTGGGCCCGAAGGCCGGCGCGGAGGGCGGCAGGATCATCGCCGAGGGAAGCGCCGCGGCGCTGGCGGAGAACCCCGCATCCATGATCGGGCCGTTCCTGTCGCCGGAGCGCCGGGTCCCCCTTCGGGAGAGGACGGCGCGGGAGGCGCTGTTCGATCCGGGCGAGATCCGGCTGGAGACCTCCTCGATCCACACGGTCAAGCCGCTGCAAGTCTCGTTCCCCAAGGGCCGGCTGTCCGTGGTGACCGGCGTCTCCGGCTCCGGCAAGACGACCCTGATCCTCGAAAGCCTGATCCCCGCCCTGGAGGCGGCCATCGCCGGGAAGAAGCTGCCCGGGCACGTCAAGGCCATTGAGGCCGAGGGCATCTCCCAGGTGAAGCTGATCGACGCCACGCCCATCGGCATCAACGTGCGCTCGACGGTGGCCACCTATGCCAACGTCCATGACGAGCTGCGCAAGGTTTATGCCAGGACGAAGGACGCGAAGGAAAAGGGTCTCAAGGCCAGTGACTTCTCCTACAACACCGGCAGCCTGCGCTGCCCCACCTGCGACGGCACCGGCAGCATCAGCCTGGACGTGCAGTTCCTGCCGGACGTGGACGTGCCCTGCCCGGACTGCGGCGGCTCCCGCTACGGCAGGGAGGCGTGGTCCGTGAAGCGCTCCGTCCGGGGCGGGGATGCCATTTCCCTGCCGAAGCTGATGTCCCGCAGCGTGGACGAGGCGCTGGAGGCCTGTGCCGACCTGAAGCCTGTGCTCGGCCGCCTTCAGGTGCTCCACGACCTGGGGCTGGGCTACCTCACCCTGGGCGAGGAAACCCCCGGGCTCTCCGGCGGCGAGGCCCAGCGGCTGAAGCTGGCCAGCGAGATGGGCCGTGGCCAGTCGGACTCCGTGTTCGTGTTCGACGAGCCCACCATCGGCCTGCACCCGCTGGACGTTCAGACCCTGATGGCGGTGTTCCAGCACCTGATCGACCAGGGCGCGACGGTGATCGTGATCGAGCACGACCTGGACGTGATCCACAGCGCGGACTACATCGTGGACATGGGCCCCGGCGGCGGAAAGGACGGCGGCGAGATCGTGGCCGTCGGCACGCCGGAGGAGGTCCGGAGCAACCCGCAGAGCGTCACGGGAAGGTATTTGTAACTCCGGTTCACGGAAAATAAAGGCAGTTTTCTCGGCGGCAGACCCGTTAACGCGGGGCTGCCGCCATGCATTCTCCTGGATCGTTCACAGATTCTTTTCAAATTGAAACTGAATTTCATATTGACATTTCGCGGCACCGTGCTAAAATAAGGAGCATTGAGAGGAAAGGAGGAAGCGGATCATGAACAGGTGCAGGCACATAATCGCGGCGATCATTTGCGCGGTCGCAATACTCTCCATATTCGTTTCCTCCGCCTATATCGTGCATGAGGCGGCGCATCACCATGAGTGCGCCGGCGAGGATTGCCCTATCTGCCAGTTTATCGCGCAGTTCGAGCAGCTGCGCCGCGGCTTCGCCATGGCGCTGCTGGCGCTGCTGCTGGCCTGCCTCGTCCTGGCCGCGGGTCGCCAGCGGCGCACGAGGGCATCGGCGGAAGCTGTGCCCGCCCTCTGCACGCTGGTCGGCAGGAAGATCCGTCTGAACAATTAAGCACCATTGAACGCAAGGGTCGTTACGCCCCTGCGCCGTTTTGACGGCGCGGGTCGGTTTCGCGTGGCGATATCCTTGCCTTTTTATGCCCTTTTCTAACCTGAATCTCATTTTCACAATCTAATATTCGGAGGAAATATCCATGAAGAATCGATTTGCGGGCGTTGTCGCCCTTGTCTTGCTGCTCACCTTCACATTTGCCGGCGCTTCCCTTGCTGAGGGGAAGGCGATCAGCGTCGTGACCACCATCTTCCCCATCTACGACTGGGTCCGGGAGGTCGCTGGCGACAGCGACAGCGTCGAGATCACCATGTTGCTGGACAGCGGCGTCGACCTGCACAGCTACCAGCCCACCGCCCAGGACATCATGAAGGTCGCCACATGCGACGTGTTCGCATATGTGGGCGGCGAATCCGACGAGTGGGTGGAGGACGCCCTGGCCGAAGCCGTGAACCCGGACATGGTGGTCGTCAACCTGGTGGAGGCCATGGGCGAGGGCATCAAGATGGAGGAGATCGTCGAGGGCATGGAGCACGAGCATGAACACGACCACGACGAGGACGAGCACGAAGAGGAGCACGACCACGACGAGGATGAGCACGAAGAGGAGCACGACCACGAGCACGAGGAGGAAGCGGACGAACACGTGTGGCTCTCCCTGCGCAACGCCCAGAATCTGGTGAAGGTCCTGGCCGCCGCCCTTGGCGAAGCAGACCCGGCCAGTGCCGAAACCTACGCCGCCAACGCCGACGCCTACGTCGACAAGCTGGCAGCGCTGGACGCGGAGTACGCCGCCGTCCGCGAGGCCGCGGATTTCGACACCGTGCTGTTCGGCGACCGCTTCCCCTTCCGTTACCTGGTGGACGACTATGACCTGAACTACTACGCCGCCTTCTCCGGCTGCTCCGCCGAGAGCGAGGCCAGCTTTGAGACCGTCGCGTTCCTGGCGGGCAAGGTGGATGAGCTGGGCCTGTCCACCGTGTTGACCATCGAGGGCGACAACCATCGCATCGCCGAGACCATCGTGCAGAACACCCAATCGAAGGACGCCCGGATTCTGGCGATGGATTCCATGCAGGCCGCCACGGGCGAGGATGTGAAGAACGGCACCACTTACCTGGGCGTGATGGAAGCCAACCTTGAGGCGCTGAAGCAGGCGCTGAGCAGATAGGCGCGACAATTTGGAATTAGTCGGGCTGACGCCCAATTGAGAATTGAGAATGGAGAATTGGGAAT
>JAUMVG010000043.1 GCA_030530315.1 Clostridia bacterium
GTAGATGGGGAGGCCTCACGCCTCCCCATACTCCTCCAGGGTTTGTCAATAGTCTGAGCCGCCCCCGCGCAAGGCGCGGGGGCGGTGAAATGAGATTCAGATTACTTCTTGAAGAACGGGCCGTAGTTGGCGCAGGCGCGATAGTCGGCGCCCTCCTTGTCCATGCCGAAGGCATTCCAGGCCGCGGGCCGGAAGATCTTCTCCACGGGCACGTTGTGCATGGCCACGGGGATGCGCAGCATGGAGCAGAAGGTGATCAGGTCCGCGCCGATGTGGCCGTAGCTGATCGCGCCGTGGTTGGCGCCCCAGTTGTTCATCACGTCATAGGCGGTCTTGAAGGGGCTGCCTTCCTTGCCGTCGCAGCGGGGAGTGAACCAGGTGCAGGGCCAGGTGTAGTCGGTGCGCTTCCACAGCGTATCGGTCACCTCGTCCGGCAGGGCCACGGTCCAGCCCTCGGCAATCTGCAGCATCGGGCCCAGGCCGTCCACCAGGTTCAGGCGGATCATGGTCGCGGGCATCTCGCAGTCGGTCACGAAGCGGCTGGAGTATCCGCCGCCACGGAAGTAGCCCAGGTCGGCGTAGTTCCAGGTAGTGTGCTCCATGATGGCCTTCTGGTCGGCCTCGGTGACCTCATACCAGGGCTTCATCAGGCGATTGCCGTCGGCGTCCTTGGCCTGGCCGTTGGCGTCCAGGCAGCACGCGCCGGAGTTGATCAGGTGGATGAAGCCGCCATTCTCCTTGGCCTTGCCCTCCACCTCATAGCCGGTGCAGCGCTTCACGGCGTCGGGGCTCCAGTAGGTGCGCACGTCGGCGAACATCTGGGCGCGGTTGGTGAGCAGCTTCATGAACAGCATGCCCAGGCCGTTCAGCACGTCGTTCTCGGTGGCGAACACGTAGGGCTCGCGGGCGCCGTTGTGGTCAAAGCTGGTGTTCAGCATGGCCTCGGGATAGTCGCAGTTCGGATAGAAGTCGGTCCACTGGCGCTGGCCCTGGAAGCCGCCGGCAATGGCGTTGTGGCCGACCATTTCCTCTTCCGCGCCCTCGGGCAGGTTGGGATTGCCGTTCAGCAGGTCCTTGATGATCAGGTACATCTTCAGGGTGAACTCCCAATCCTTGTCCTTCTGCTCGCGGCTCTTCTGCATGGCCTCGGGGTTCTTGTCGAAGCCTTCCTTGACGTTCTTCTCCGCCCAGGCCTTCAGCTTCTCGAACTCTTTCTCATCGTAGATGCCCAGCGTCATGCGGCGAATGATCTCGACCTCGTCCACGGACTCGACGCGCATGCCCAGGTATTCCTCGATGAACTTGCTGTCGATGATGGAGCCGCCGATGCCCATGGTGATGGCGCCGATCTGCAGGTAGCTCTTGCCGCGCATGGAGGCGGCGGCGACGGCGGCGCGGCCGAAGCGGAGCAGCTTTTCCTTCACGTCCTCGGGGATCTCGGTGTCGTCCGCTTCCTGGACCTCATGGCCGTAGATGCCAAAGGCCGGCAGGCCCTTCTGGGCGTGGGTGGCCAGCACGGAAGCCAGGTACACGGCGCCGGGGCGCTCGGTGCCATTGAAGCCCCAGACGGCCTTGATGGTGTTGCGGTCCATGTCCATGGTCTCGGAGCCGTAGCACCAGCAGGGAGTCACGGTCAGGGTGATGGCGACGCCTTCGCGGCGGAACTTCTCCTCGCAGGCGGCGGTCTCCGCCACGCGGCCGATGGTGGTATCAGCGATGACGACCTTCACGGGCTCGCCGTTGGAGTAGCGCAGGTTTTCCTCAAACAGCTTGGCGGCGGACTTCGCCATGTTCATGGTCTGGTCTTCCAGGCTCTCGCGCACCTTCAGCGGGCCGCGACGACCGTCGATGACGGGGCGAATGCCGATGACCGGGTAGCTGCCGAGATATCTGTTCTTAGCCATAACTATCAATCCTCCTGAGTTCATTGTCTTGGTAAAATTATAGTTTACCCGTTAATACCAATATAACATTGATTTCCGGTCCTGTATTGTGGTATAATGGCAAAAAATAAAACAATATTCACTAATTTACCGTTTATTCCAGCCTAATTGTCCGCTTTCATCCTTCAATGCGCCCGGAGGTGATACCGTGCACTACCTCGATTACAACGAGCAGATCCAGCACAGGACCGGCGACTATCCGCTGGCCTTCTATCCGGTGGACAGCCGCCACGAGCGCTACCACATGCCCATGCACTGGCACCGGGAGACGGAGATCATCCGCATCCGGAAGGGACTGCTGAACCTGTACATCGACGACCGGGAGGTCTGCGCCCGGGCCGGGGACCTGATGCTGATCGCCGAGGGAGCCGTCCACGGCGGCAGCCCCGAGGACTGCGAATACGACTGCGTGGTGTTCGACGCCGCGCTGCTGCTGGGGACGGACGCCTGCGCCCGCCAGCTCAAGGGCGTCATCAACCACTGCATCTTCCTGCAGCGGGAGGCCATCGAGGACGACCCCGCCTTCTCCGCGGCCCTCGGCCAGCTGTTCGCGTTGTGCGCCGCCGGCGTGGAGGACAACGTGCTGGGCATCACCGGCGCGCTGTTCGCCAGCTTCGGGCGGCTGGTCAAGAAGCGCCCGGACGCCCGGCTGGACGCCCCCTCCTCCCGCTTCGGGCAGAAGGCGGAGCAGCTGAAACCGGCGCTGGAGTACATCGAGACCCACTACGGCCAGCCCATCACCCTGGAGACGCTGGCCCGGCTGACGGGCATGTCCCCGAAGTATTTCTGTCGGTTCTTCCGCACCGTGGTGCACCGCTCCCCCATCGACTATGTGAACTACTACCGCATCGAGTGCGCCAGCCACTTCCTCTCCAGCGGCGACATGACCGTGGCGGAGATCGCCCAGCACTGCGGCTACAACGACTCCAGCTTCTTCATCAAGCAATTCAGGAAATACAAGGGCACCACGCCGAAGCAGTACCGGCGCATCAGCTGACCGTGGAAGGGTTTTCGCTTTCAGATTCTTTGCCTGCGCTCAGAATGGCAGGGGGCTCGCCCTTCGCCTCTGCCGGCTGCCGGCGCAACGGCATTTCCCCCTTAGAGACATATGAAAGGGGTCCGCGCGACGCGCGGGCCCCATTCATATTGGCCTCTTCTATTGTTCCATGCTCCACGGCCCGGTCCGACTCAGCTCACCGCCGTCCTTGCCGATCTGGGCGACGCAGAAGCTGGTCACCGTCACGCCGTCGTCCAGGTGGGCGGCGATGTGCTGGGAGTCGATGTACACGGTCTGCAGCGGCTGCTCGTCCACCACGACGGTGCTGAACTCGTTGAAGTTCTCGCCGGTCACCAGCAGGCGGTGGTACTCCTGCACGGCGTCGGTGACAGAGATGTCCCGGCAGCCCATGCGCATGTCCGTGAGCTCATAGGGGAACTCGCCCTTGAAGGCCTCCCGGTCGCCGTAGAGCATGTCGTACTCCAGCATCTCCAGCTTGGCCAGGTATTCCTCCCCGGTCTCGCCGGGATCGACGGACTGGTGCAGCCGCGCGACCACGCCGCCGGAGAAGCCCAGCTGCTTGAGCAGGTTGGCGCTGAGCCGGTAGGCCTGGAGGTCCGGCGCCTCGAAGCTGCCGCCGAAGTTGTTCCAGATGACGTAGCGGCTGGCGTAGATGCTGCCGGTGGAGAGCATGTCGTTCTCCAGCTCCAGCGCGGGCAGGTGGTCGCCGTAGGCCACCACGATGGTGGGCTCGTCGAACTTCAGCATCGCCAGCGTCAGGTTCTTCAGGAAGGTGTCCGTGCCCGGCAGCGCGTTGACAAAGTTCTGGAAGGGCGCCAGCGGGATCTGCTCCGGCAGGCTCAGCACCTCCACGTCTCCCTCACGGGGCTCGTAGGTCTCCGCGTACTTGCCGTGGGTCTCCACGGCGATGCAGTAGACCAGGTCCCGGGCGTCGGTGGTGCGCAGGGCGGTGAGGATCTCGTCGGTCAGGACGGCGTCCCGGGCCCAGCCCACGGGGGTGTACTTCACGTCCTGCATGTACTCCAGGGACGCGAAGCGGTCGAAGCCCAGATGGGGATAGACGATGTTGCGGCTGTAGAAGGACCCGCTGTTGTTGTGCATAGCCGTGGCGGCGTAGCCATAGTCCTTCAGGTTGTAGCAGATCGACTCGCAGGTCACCTGCTGGAGGATGGTGTTGTAGGGATACTCGCCCGCGCCGAAGAAATCGAGGTTCAGGCCGCTGATGATCTCGAACTCGGTGTTGGCCGTGCCGCCGCCGATGGTGGGCACGTACAGCAGCCCGCTGGGGAACCGGCTGCACAGGCGGTTGAACCAGGGAGTGGGATCGGTGGAGTATTCGCTGCCGATGATGGTGTTCACGTCGAAGAAGGACTCCAGCTGCACGAACACGATGTTCGGACGGGCCAGGTCGTCATCCTCGTCGAACACCGGGTACACCAGCTCGCCGTTCTCCGACTCGCTGGGGATATCGGTCAGGATCTCCGCCACGGTCTCCGGGGAGTACTCCTCCGGCCGGGAGATGCCCCGCTGGCCGAAGGTAAAGGTGAAGCAGGTGGCAAAGCCATAGTCGTTGTAGGCGTCCACCAGGCTTTCAAAGTGCTGGGGAAACGCCCCCGCCCGGATGCCCAGCGCCGCCAGCATGGCGGTCAGCAGCACAAAGCCCACGAAGGCCGCCAGCGAGGCCGGGAAGTTGTAGCGCCTGCGGCGCCTCATGCGGGCAAACAGCATGATCACCAGGCAGATCACTGCGAAGCCGCTGCCAAACATCAGTATGATCTGGGGCCAGGTGTAGTAGATGGTGATCAGCGAGAAGGCATCCTTGATCATCAGGATGTCCACCGAGCAGAAGGGCTGCGTGCGCTCCTTGATCACGATGTACTGCACCACTCCCAGCGCCAGCCACGCTATGGCCGTAGTGATCAGCACCGCCTTGCGGCGCTTGAACAGCTCCGAGAACACCAGCGTGGTCAGCACGATCAGCGCGTTGTACAGGAAGTACAGCGGCCGGAAGGCGATGAAGGAGATCAGCGCCGGCAGCGACAGGCTGCGGTTGAACCACTCCACCACCAGCGTCAGGAGCAAAGCCAACACCGGCAGGAAGATCACTCTGAATCTCACTCTGCCGGTTTCATAGGCGATTCTGCGCGACTTGCGCGCGCTTCTTTTTTTGTCGGGCATAGGGTCCTCCAAAGGAAATCACCAGGTATCACTGCCGTCCGCCGGGATCACCTTTTCCATGGCGGCGATGGCGCACTCGATCATGCTGTCGTCGGGCTCCCGGGTGGTGATGTGCTGCAGCGCCTTGCCGGGGGCGGAGATGATGCGGGTCAGCAGGTTGTCGTGCCGGCCGGCGAACTTGATCAGTTCATAGCCGATGCCCACGACCACCGGGAACGTGAGCAGCTTCAGCGCGGTGCGCAGCAGCAGGTTGTCCACCCGGATGAACATGGACACCAGGATGCCCACGATCAGCATCAGCACCATGAAGGAGGTGCCGCAGCGGGGATGGAAGCGCACCTGGGGGCGCACGTTCTCCACCGTCAGGGGCAGACCCTTCTCATAGCAGAAGATGGTCTTGTGCTCCGCGCCGTGATACATGTAGGTGCGGCGGATGTCCTTCATCAGCGAGGTGGCCCACACGTATCCCACGAACAGCACGATGCGCATCACGCCCTCGAAGCAGGCGCGCAGGTAGTAGTTCTGGGCCGTGGCCGGGGACGCGGCGGTCAACCACTTCCACAGCTGCATGGGCAGGTACACGAACAGCCCCAGCGCCAGCGCCACGGCCAACACCGTCGCGATGGGCATCATCAGCTTCTCGAAGATCTTGCCCCAGGTGGAGGGAGTCTTGTTCGTCTCCTCGTCCTCCAGGCCGGAGAGCTCCGCGGAGCGCATCAGGCACTTGTAGCCGAAGGACAGGGAGTCGATCATGTTGAAGATGCCCCGGATGAAGGGCAGCTTGAAGAACTTCGCGCGATCCTTGCCCTTGGTGGGGTACTCCTCCAGGACGATCTCCTTGGTCTTATCATTTCTGACGGCCATGGCCGTGCGCTCTGGGCCCCGCATCATGATGCCCTCGATCAGCGCCTGGCCGCCGATGCTCGTCTTTTTCGTAGCCATATTCCAAGTCCTTTCCGCAGCGGGCACGCGCCCGTTACACCAATCCTATATTATTATACACCGCGTTTCCGGGTTGTCAAACAAATAATAAGGCGCGATTGTTGACTGATTATAAACATTTAACTGCTGGCAGCGTTTTCAACCGGGAATTTACGGAAGCCGGAAAGCGTGGTATAATTGATTAGGAAAACCGCAGGTTTTCCGGGTCGCCGGGCAAGGGAGCGGAGCGAGTTGCGCAGCACGGCGACAATCATAGTATAATCATTGTCGGGAACAATCTCCGCCTTCGGAAGAAAGGAGCGCACCATGAGCCGCTATCTCCCCTTGATCCGCCGCCACGGGCGGGACATCCTCGCCTCCCCCGGCCTGCGCTCCCAGCGCGGACACCTCCAGCACGGCCGGGTGAGCGTGCTGCAGCACGAGGTGGCGGTGGCGCTGATGTGCCTGAAGCTGGCCCGCGGGCTGCGCCTGCGGGTGGACGAACGGGCGCTGGTGCGGGGCGCGCTGCTCCACGACTACTTCCTGTACGACTGGCACGAGAAGGACCCCTCCCACAGGTGGCACGGCTTCACCCACCCCGCCCGGGCCCTGCGCAACGCGGACCGGGACTTTGTCCTCGGGGACATCGAGCGGGACATGATCGCCTGCCACATGTTCCCGCTGGTGCCCCGACTGCCCCACCGCCGGGAGAGTGCGCTGCTGTGCCTCGCGGACAAGCTCTGCGCCCTGCGGGAGACGCTGCGCCGCCCAAAGGGCCGGGTCCGCGATCCACGAAGGGCCGGGACGGCCTCAACCAGGCGCTGAAGCCATGCCTATGGAATAATACAGCGACTACCTTTATATTATAATACGAGATCCTTCGCTTTACTCAGTATGACAGGATTTCGATTCGCTGTCATACTGAGTAAAGTGAAGGATCTCGTATGGGTTGATCGGCTGCGGGCGATCGTCAAGGCCGATACCTGGAGTTCCTCAAAATCGCCCATTTTTAATCCAGTCTAACATGCTTATATCATAGCACACTTGAATTGTAGTGTCTACCTGATTTGTCGTAAAAATAAACAAATTGAGTATTCCGCCCCAGAACGAGCACCGCGACCGGACGAATTGAGCAGTGAAACCGGCGGCATTGAGCAGCGATTCCCCTTGTCGTCGAGTGCCTTGCAAAATGAATTTCAGCATATGCGAAGCATCCATTGAGGAGACACTATAGTACAACAATACGCCCCCTCGGGCAATTGACTTGCATTGTTTCACAGGGTATAATTACCATTACAGCATCAATTAATAATTTGGTAACCATTCCATCGGTCTAAAGAAACATATGAGAGGAAGAGCACCATGTCGAAGCGCGGCGAGACCTGGCTGGAGGAGTTGTACAAGGCGCAGTATGTCAACGTCTTCAAGCTTGTCAGATATTTGCTGAAGCAATACCCTGTGGAGGATTCGCACGACATCGTGCAGCAGGTGTTCCTGCTGGCGGCGGAGAAGGACATCTCCGGCCATGTGAAGCCGGAGGGATGGCTGTTCGTCACGGCGCGAAACCTGTGCAAGAATCACCAAAAGGCCCATGTCCGCCAGGCGCAAAAGGCGGCTTCGCTGCAAGTCATCCACCTCGCCACTCAGTCCGCCGGAACGCTGGACAGCGCCGCGCCGGACGAGACGGACGCCGTGGACGCGATGCTGACACTGCAATCGACCTTGCCTGCGGAGGACTATGAGCTGATCGAGGAATACTGCATCAAGGGCACCTCCCTTCGCGACCTCAGCGCGAAGACAGGCTTGAGCGAAAACTGCATCCGCGTGCGCATCCACCGGATCCGGGAGCGTCTGCGGGCGGTTCTTCTGGTCTGCGTCGTCGCCTTTATTATCCACATGGCGATAAAATAAAGTTTTTCACTTTGTATTGTAATATTCCGGCTTCTGACGACATAGATAGAAATGGAGCGTGCAAAAATGCCGAATGTTTTGAACCGCTTGGTGAAAGATAAAAGGTTGGAGTTGATGCCCGATGAGCTAACGCAGCTGCTTGAAGCGGAGCTGGCAAAACCAGAGGATGAGATGGATACCCGGCTTGTATCGGAGCTGCTTCAGCTGATGGAGAAGGACGCGCCGACCGACGCCGACATGGCGGCGGACTGGCAGGCGATTTCCCGGAAGCTGAACCGGCGGCGCTGGCCCGTGGTGCTGCGCCGCACGGCCATTGCGGCGGCCTCGATCATAGCGGCGTTCCTCATCACCTACACTTCCGCGCGGGCGTTCAATTGGACGCTGCTGCTGAAGTATCTGATGCCAGTTGCGCAGACATTCGGCATCGTGACACCTGATTACGAGGTGGAACAAGGGCAGAATACACAGTATTGGGCGGCAGACAACGATAGCAGTCGGGAAATGGAGTTCACATCCCTGGACGACATCCCCGGCGAAATCGGCAAGGCCATCGCGGCCTCTGGGTGCCTGCCGGAAGGGTATGCGTTCGTTCAGGGAACCTGGTCGGACGACGGCGTCCTCCAGAAGTGGAGCCTGTACATGACGAAGGGAGACCAGTGGGCCACCCTCGAGGCGCTGGAGGTTGCGCAGGATGCAGGCGCGTCGTTTGATGTGGAGTACGAGCGACAGGTGGAAGTGCCCGAGACCGTCGAAATCGACGGCGTCGACGTGACAGTGTACTACAATTCCGACGAGACAGGAATGTTCGTATCCTGGCTGTCAGGGAATATCCACTACAACCTGTACGGGACGCTGACCGAGGACGAGCTGCGCCATGTCATCCATGCCCTGAATACATAGCGTCGGTTCTGCGCAGATGGAGACGCGCTCTTCCCGAAATGAAGATAAAGGGAGGATATTAATATGAAGAAATTCATCGCCATGATCCTGGCCGTTTCCATGCTGCTCTGCGGCTCCGTCGCGTTTGCCGCACTGCCTGAGACAGACGGAACTCAGGCAAGCAATTACTTCGCCAGCTATGGCATGGCCGTCACCGCCATCGGCAGCGGCAGGCTCCAGCTGTCGTTCACCTGCTCCGCCGTCGGCCTGGCCGACCAGCTTGGGGTGGCGAATTACATGGTTCAGAAGAAAAACAGTTCCGGGGAATGGGTGGACATTACGGGCTATCTCTCCGGCTCCACCAAGACCAACACCACCTCGCATTCCTTCAGCAAGATATTCTATGGTGTGGCGGGAGAGACCTATCGCGTGAAGTGCACGTTTGTCTGCGTCAAGGGCGGCACTTCTGAACACAAAGCCTACACCAGCATCAAAAAGACGGCCACCTGACTGCCCTGGGAATGGATCATAAGCCTGCTCAGGGCGATTCGAAAGCGGCTTTGATCGCGGGCGGGGAGCTCCCCCGCCCTTCCATTTAGTACTCCTCTCAGATTAATCCAGCCATTCAGCGGGTGCCTTTTCCGCCCTGGCGTCGTTGAGCTTTTTGACTTGCCGCCAGCAAGCCCGCAAGGGTTCGCCTTGCCAGAACGAAAAACCCTCCGCTGCTCTGGCTGTTTTAAACCGGGAGTAGTCTAAAAACTGAATCAACACAAAGGATGAATGCTCACATGAACCATATGGACTGCCGCACGGTGCGGACGGACTGCGCCCTGCGGGAACAGCTGCTGGAGATGGCGGGCGGGCCGACGCCACAGCGCGCGCCGGACGAACAGGCCGCGCTGCCAAACGGACAGGCGATTGCCAGCGGCTGCGCATGCTGCGCCGTGCTGGCGCTGCACTTTCTGGCCTGCCAATGCGGTCGGCCCCTGGAGCTGCTCCGCGATTGCAGGGCGCTATTCGACCGACATCTCGGTAGTTGACGAATGCAGAGTGTGTTTCCATCGCCGCAGCAGCGGCTTGGAGACACACTGTTTTTTACTTTTCACGTGCTCAATTCGGCCGGTTTTGGTGCACTCGCGCAACGGTATATTCACAAATATTCTTGATGAAATCACAAGTCGTTTCCCCAATATTTTACACGCTTATAATACGCCTACGTGAGTGGTGCCCCGATAAGGCAAACGTCAATAAGCGCCCGTAAAGTTATGGTATGATCCGGCCAAAAAACAAACGGCAGGCCCTGTGCGGTCTGCTTTCTTTTCGTTAGGCTTTATGTGATTTTGAGAATAATAAAGCCTGTGGGTTCAAACCAGGCAGCTCCCGCGGCGCGCGCCAACTTCCGCTTATTGCTGCTGCCTTCCGGCCCTGACAAGATTCACGGCATGACGCCGCACGGGACCCAGTCATCATCACCCACAGACTGAATGAGTATACCACACCGCGGCATAAATTGCAAGCCTTTTTCGCAAATCGGATCTCAAAATCCGAATGCAGGGGCGGAATCCGCGCCTGATGAAAGGACCGGCGGCAGATCCCCTCTTCCCCCTGTCCCGCAATCCACCTTTTCTCCCCTTCCCCGGGATTGATTTCGCAGCGCGGTTGCGGTACAATAACTGGAGAAACATGCCGCCCATTGCGGCAGGAGGAATCGCCCATGCGTCGCAAACTCTCGATCGCCGCCAACCTGTTGGCCGCCGCGCTGGCCCTGACGGCCTGGTTCAACATGACCTTCAGCTTCGGCCCCCACGGCGCCCTCAGCGCGGCGGGCCTCGGCGCGATGAAGTACTTCACCGTGCTGTCAAACCTCTTCCAGGCGGGGACCTCCATCGCCTGGGTCGTGATGCTGGCCCGCCAGTCCCGGGGCAGGATCTCCGGCCCCTCCCGGCGGCTCTGCCGGCTGAAATACGCCGCCGCCGTTGCCGTGGGGCTGACCTTCTTCACCGTGCTGCTGTTCCTCGGGCCGCTGTACGGCTATGAATCCATGTACGACCACGCCAACCTCTGGTTCCACCTGGTGGTGCCGCTGCTGGCCATGATCGACTTCGCCCTGCTGGACCGCGCCGCCACCGTGCCGCTGGGAGATTTCCGCTTCGCCATGCTGCCCATGCTGGCCTATGCCGTGTACTACATCGGCAACCTGCTGATCAACGGCATGGAGGACAACGACTGGTACGGCTTCGCCAGGGGCGGGCTCCGCGGCGCGATCCTCGCCTTTGTGATCATACTGGCGGGCAACGCCATCCTGGCGCTGCTGCTGCGCCTGCCCCGCCGCCCGAAGAAGGAAAAGCGTTAAATCTCCGCCGGGAGTCAACTTTTCTATCCCGGCGGGCGTCTATAGTATATGATCCATTTTTTCCCAATCGAAGGGAGCGAATGCCGATATGAAGTACAGAATCCCGCGTCTGATTTCGGTTTTCCTCTTGCTGGCGCTCCTGCCCACCGCGCCGGCCCGGGCGGCGTCTGAACAAAAATGCTGGGCGGGCTTTTTCGACTACTACTATCACGCCGTCCAACAGTGCGCCCTGGCGGGCACCACCTCCGAAGTCACGCTGGAGGAGGCCCTCGCCCAGGGCAAGGCTCCCTGCCCGGTGTGCGTGGACGACAGCCGCCGCTACAAGAAGGTGGAGTCCATCGTCCGGGGCGGCACCGTGGTGATCCGCGTGCCCGACGCCTGGCTGCGCGCCCGGGAGGACGACGCCTTTGAAATCGACTACGTCTCCGAGCCCTGGCAGGCGCAGTACACCGGGGCCCGGGCGGACGCCGAGGTGGCCGAGCAGCTCCACGGCGAGGGCTACCGCGCCTTCCTGGAGGCCGCCTCCGCAAAGGGCGAGGCCTACACCGGCGACGGCGACATCCCCATGGGCTGCGTGCCGGAGCTGGTTCCCAGCGATGGCGACCTGGTGATGAACCGGCGGCACATCGGCGGCGCGTGGTACCTGACGCTGCGCCCCTCCGAGGAGGGACGCAAGCGGCTGGAGAAAAAGAAGAAGCTAAACGTGGACCTGAAGTTCTCCCTGAACCAGCTCGCCCTCCGCGACGGCATACTGTCCGTGGGCCGGCGCGACGAGTGGGAGGACAAGTCCCTCACCCTCAAGCCGGACAAGTCGAAGGCCGCCCCCACGGGCTGGCAGCGCGACGGCATAGAGCTCTCGGTGTTCCAGGAGAGCGGCGCGAACATCTGCGTCATCCACCTGAGCGCCGACGCGCCCACCACCGAGGGCGCCGCCCTGCTGATCGACGGCGTGGACTCCGGCATCCGCATGGACGGCTACCCCGGGGACGGGGACGCCATCTTCTGCTGCGTGCTCACCGACGGCGAGATGAGCGCCCTGGAGTCGGGCGCCGGCTTCGAGCTCGCCTGGCCCGACGCCCAGCCCGCGCCGGCGGACAGCTTCGCCGCCGCCTTCCAGAGCGCCCTCTCCGCCGGTGACGCCGCCGAGGAGGCCGCCGGGGACCCCGATCCCGTGACAAAGGCCGAGTGCGCCAGCGGGCTCATCGCCCGGATGGACCGGGTGGACTATCCCCCGGCCCCGGCCTACCTCTCCTTCACCCTTTCCAACGACGGCCCCGCGAAGTTCTACAACGTCCCCGGCGCCCTGGAGGCGTGGGACGGCGAGGGCTGGCGTTCCGTGGCCGGGAACTATCACTATTGCAGCCGCAGCCCCGACCAGCTGAAGGGCTACACCGCCGAGGGCGTGCGCCTCGCCATGCCCCTGAACAACCTCCAGCCGCTGACCATGGGCCTGTACCGCGTCAAGGTGGAGTCCTTTGAGGGCGAGGGCATCGTCAACGCCGACACCTGGCTGGAATTCCGCGTCTCCGCCGACGCCGAGCCCCTGGAGCCCATGCCCGAGGCCGCCGTCGAACAGGCCTCCGGCACGTGGAACGTTGCGGACCACGCCCCGGTCTTCGCCGACGCGCCGGACTACAATTCCTGCATGGACACCTCCCGCTTCTCCACCGCCGCCCGCAATCTCGTGCAGGCGGGTGACGTGGTCTACGAGCTGCGTGGCCTGTTCATGGACGACTGGGACTGGGTGCCCACCGGCTACTGGCTCGTCAGCTACCCCGCGGGGCACCCCGAGCAGCCCCACATGGTGCTCTCCGGGCTGGACGCCAGCTTCTGCACCCTCTACGACACCGGCGACGGCCTGCTGATCTGGACGGACTCCGAAGACCGCCTGCTGCGGGTCAGCTACGACGGGCAGGCGATCAGCCGCGCCGAAAACCTCTACGACGAGCCCGCCCGCACCCTGTACGACCTGCTCCCCGTGGGCGAGTGGCTCTACGCCTGCGACGGCGAGGCCGTCTGGCGCGCGCCGCTGTCCGGCGGCAGGGCTGAGAAGGTCTACACCGCCGACGACAGCATCCTCAACAGCCGGGAGGGCGCGGGCCTGGTCTACGCGAACGGCGTGCTGTACGTGGCGGACCGGGGCATCGTGGCGGTGGACACCGAAGACCTGACCGTCACCCGCCTGACCGACGAGTACGACCGGGAGAGCGGCGAGTGCGGCCTGGGCTACATCGTGCTGGGCGGCGAGCTGTACACCTGGGTGCCCTCCAAGGGCTGCACCGCGGCCATCGACGTGACCACCGGAGCGGGCCGGAAGGTCTCCGACACCCGCTTCTACTTCAGCCAAGTCACCGAGGACGGCGTCGTGCTGGCCCTGACCGGCAAGAACGACGAGGGGCTGTTCGGCGGCTACGACGCGGCGGACTTCTACCTGCCCGCCGACCCCGCCCGCCCCGCCTTCGATCCCGACCGCTGCGAGAAACGCCCCATCGAGAGCTACGACTTCGTCCTCGGCGACTGGCTGTACCAGGCCCACGCCGACGATTCCGAGATCGTGTCGGCGCTGCCGTGGTGAGCGCTTTCTCCACAAACTGATAAACGGCGTCCCGCTGCAATCAGCGGAACGCCGCTGTTTTATTCATCGTCGTAAAATGCCACCTGCCGCCCGGTTCCAGCCGCGGCGCATGCCGGCTCTTATTTATAGATATAGTCTATATCTCAATATAATATTAATGTATTTGACAATAACCCATCAATCCTATAGAATATTCCCATCAACCGAAGGGAAGTGCGTCCATGAACCATTCCGCGCAGTCTCGCGCCTTGCGCCTGTGGGCGGCCCTGCTGAGCCGGAACCGAATGTGACGGTCCGCGCCGAAGCAAGCCATCCCCCACAGCATAGATAAAAGGAGATAAAAACATGTCTGATATCCGCAATTCCGCCAATTGGGCCTTTGAAACCAAGCAGCTGCACGTCGGCCAGGAGGCCGCCGATCCCGCTACCGACGCCCGCGCCGTGCCGATCTACGCCTCGACCTCCTTCGTGTTCCACAACTCCCAGCACGCCGCCGACCGCTTCGGCCTGCGGGACGCCGGCAACATCTACGGCCGGCTGACCAACCCCACCAACGGCGTGTTCGAAGCCCGCATCGCGGCCCTGGAGAACGGCTCCGCGGCCCTGGCGGTGGCCTCCGGCGCGGCGGCCATCAGCTACACCTTCCAGGCGCTGGCGAAGGCCGGCGAGCATATCGTGGCCTCCAAGACCATCTACGGCGGCACCTACAACCTGCTGGCCCACACCCTGCCGCTGACCAGCGGCATCACCACCACCTTCGTGGACCCGGACGTGGAGGGCAGCTTTGAAAACGCCATTACCGATTCCACCAAGGCCATCTTCGTGGAGACCCTGGGCAATCCCAACTCCAACCTGATCGACATCGAGGCCGTCGCAGCCATCGCCCATCGCCACGGCATCCCGCTGGTAGTGGACTCCACCTTCGCCACGCCCTATCTGGTACGGCCCCTGGAGTGGGGCGCGGACATCGTGGTCCACAGCGCCACCAAGTTCATCGGCGGCCACGGCACGGCCATCGGCGGCGTGATCGTCGAGGGCGGCAAGTTCGACTGGAAGGCCGGCGGCAAGTACCCCTGGATCGCGGAGCCGAACCCCAGCTACCACGGCGTGTCCTTCGCGGACGCGGTGGGCCCCGCGGCCTTCGTGACCTACATCCGCGCCATACTGCTGCGCGACACCGGCGCGACCCTGTCCCCCTTCCACAGCTTCCTGTTCCTCCAGGGGCTGGAGACCCTCTCCCTGCGGGTGGAGCGCCACACCGAGAACGCGCTGCGGCTGGTGGACTACCTCTCCAAACACCCCCAGGTGGAGGCGGTGCACCACCCCTCCCTGCCCGGCGAGCCCAGCCACGCCCTGTACGCCAAGTACCTGCCCCACGGCGGCGGCAGCATCTTCACCTTTGAGATCAAGGGCGACGCCGCCACGGCCCGGAAATTCATCGACAACCTGCCCATCTTCAGCCTGCTGGCCAACGTGGCCGACGTCAAGAGCCTGGTGATCCATCCGGCCAGCACCACCCACAGCCAGCTGACCGAGGTGGAGCTGCTGGAGCAGGGCATCAAGCCCAACACCATCCGCCTGTCCATCGGCATCGAGAAGATCGATGACCTGATCGCCGCCCTGGACACCGCCTTCGCCGCGGTGAAGTAATTGCCCGATTCTCCTCAAACGCAGCGGTTTCGGCCCTTCGTGCCGAAGCCGCTGTTTTCATTTTTGCCGCGCTGTGCTATACTGAGGGTGTCAGTTTCACCGACGCGACAGGAGGTCTTACCATGAACAAGCAGTGGCCGCTGGACACGGCGGTTTCCTTCGATCCCTACTTCGGCGAGCCCGACCACGACGGCGAGCAGGGCTACGTCCTGCTGCCCGACGGCAGGGTGCACTTTCGCCTGCTGGCTCCCGGCGCCAGGGAGGTCGTCATCGACCAGTTCGGCGCCCGCTTCCCCCTGTTCCAGGGCGCAGACGGCGCCTGGGAGGGCGACGTGGACCTGGGCCTGGGCTTCAAATACTTCTTCCTGAAAATCGACGGCGCGGACATGCTGAGCCCCTACCTGCCCATCGGCTACGGCTGCTGCCGCCCGATGAACTTCGTGGATGTGCCCGTGCCCGGCGAGGACTGGGACGCCCTGGGCGACATCCCCCACGGCGCGGTCACCCGCCGCGTGTTCCCCTCCGCCTATACGGGCAAGCCGGAGGTCTGCCTCGTCTACACGCCCCCGGCCTTCGACCCGTCGAAGCGGTACCCGGTGCTGTACCTCCAGCACGGCTACGGCGAGAACGAGACCGGCTGGGTCTACCAGGGCCACGTGGGCCGCATCGCCGATCGGCTGCTCCACGAGGGACGGATGGCGGAAATGCTCATCGTCATGGGCAACGGCATGACCCAGACCGCCGGCGACGCGCCGGTGTTCGACGCCTTCACCCACGTGCTGGTGCAGGACCTGATCCCCTTCATCGAGGCCCAATACCCCGTGCTGACGGACAAGTGGCACCGGGCCATGGCCGGACTGAGCATGGGCAGCTACCAGACCAGCCGCGTCACCCTGACGCACCCGGAACTGTTCGGCTGGGCGGGCCTGTTCAGCGGCTTCCTCCGCTCGCCCTGGGGCGGCGAGGAGGAGCCGCACCTGGCGCTGCTGCGGGACGGCGAGCGCTTCAACGCCAGCTTCCGGCTGTTCTACCGCGCCATGGGCACCGAGGACCAGTTCTTCGACCGCTTCGCCGGTGACGACGCCATGCTGGCCGGGCTGCCCGCCCGCATCTTGCGCCGCACCTTCCCCGGCGGCCACGACTGGAGCGTGTGGCGGCGCTGCATCCACGACTTCCTGCCGATGCTGTTCGCGGAGGGCTGACGTCCGTCTCGATTCAGACACATGTAAAACGGGAATGTCCGCGTTGCCCTTCCCGTTGATAAACCGGGTTTTTCAACGAATTGAATCCCCGCCGGACCGCAAGGTTCCGGCGGGGATTCAATTCATCCTTCAATATGTGAATGTCTTTACCGGGTGATGATGTCCACCGGCACGTTGAAGATCTTGGCGACCTTCAGGATCGTGTCGATGTGCCTGCCCACGCCCGCCGCCATGTGGTGGGTCGGGCCGGCCTCGGACCACTTGTCGCAGAACTCCGCCGCGGAGCAGCTGAAGCGCATGCGCATGTTGGTGTCGCCGAACATGAAGATGGGGCCCTCCTCGTTGACGCCCTCGGCCACCACGAACTTGAAGTGGCCGTCCCGGTCCTGGGTGATGCCCAGGAAGGTGATGGGCTGGTTCGTGGGCGGATAGAACTGGGTCAGGTACCCGCCGCCGGTCTTGCCGTGGAACACGGGCACGATCTTCATGGTGGGCTTCCTGGCCTGGGAGATGTCCGCGTCGCCGGAGCCGGAGTGGCCGATGATGCAAATGTCCTCGTTGAAGTCGATGGAGTACATCTCGGACAGCTGGCCGGTGCCGCAGATGGTCTTCATGATGCTCATGGCCATGGCCACCTTCATGTCGCCCTCGACGGCGCAGGCGGTGCCCTGCTTGATGAGCATGGAGAACGCCGGGATCAGCATGGAGTCCAGCTTGCCCGCGATGCCCTGGGCGAAGCCGTCGTAGTGGCTGGCCACCAGGCCCAGCTGCTCGTCCTTCACCCACTGCTCAAAGGCGACCACGTACTTGGCCATGTCCCAGACCTTTTCGATGGTGCCGCCGCCCTCGATGTCGAAGGTGTCCAGGATATCCTGGGCCTTGGCGCGGATGGCGTCCTCATCGGTAATGTTGTCGGCGATGGCCCACATCTTCTCCCAGTCGAACTGCTTGGTGTACAGGAACATCCTGTGATACAGGTTGGTCTCGTCGATGTACAGGTCCATCATGCCGGGATAGGGCCGGCCGATCTGGGCGATGTTGGTGTCGCGGAAGCGGCGGCGCACCTGCGCGGCCCGGCACCAGTCCTCGATCTCCGCCTGGAGGTGGGGATCGCCGCCCTCGTCCACGCCGGTGATGACCGCGTGGCGCTTGCCAGCGCGCTCCAGGTCCGCGACCATCTCGCCCACCGCGCCGCAGGCGTACAGCTCGCCCAGCCAGGTGGGGGTATCGGTGGTGGCATACTCGGGCGCCCGCTTCTTCTGGATGTTCACCAGCACCACGGGCACGTCCAGATCCCGCACGGCGGGAAGCATGTTATAGGAAGTGGCGTAGGTCAGCAGCTGCAGGATCACCAGGTCCACATCCGCGGCGCGGAACTTGTCGCCCGCCGCCATCGCCAGCTCCTTGGTAGTGACGAGACCGCCGTCGATCAGCTCGACGGTCTCCGGGATGCGCGTCTTGAACTTGGCGTACTGGGCCTCGAATTCGGGCACCAGAGAGGGGAACTGGGGCAGATAAGCCCCGAGGGCGATGGAGAACACGCCCACTCTTGCCTTGGTGTTGACCAGCATTGTCATTCCTCCTGTTTGATATTGTTGATCGCGCGGCCCCGGCCGGGGCGCGCGCCTATCCAAGCTCGTTCAGGTAGCGGCAGGCCGCCAGCGCAGCGGTGGCCCCGTCGGCCACGGCGGTGGTCAGCTGGCGCACGCCCTTGCTGCGGCAGTCGCCCGCCACGAAGATGCCGGGGGTGCGGGTCTCGCAGCGCTCGTCGGAGTCGAAGTAGCCCCAGGCGTTCAGGGCGGCCAGCGCCTCGAAGGGCTTGTTCTCCGGGATCAGCCCGATGGCAACGAACAGGCCGTCGCAGGTGATCTCCCGGCGCTCGCCGGTGGTCCGGTCCTGGATCTCCACGCCCTGCAGCGCCCCGGCGGCGGTCAGCAGGCGGTTGATCTTCGTGTTGGCGATCACCCGCACGTTCTGGCGGGCATTCAGCACGTCCTGCAGCCGCTGCTCGCCGGTCAGGACGGGCAGGTCCTGCAATATGACGACCTCCCGGCACTTCTCCGCCAGCAGGATGGCCTCCTGCAGCGCGGAATTGCCGCCGCCGGCCACGCACACGGTCTGGCCGCTGTAGAAGTCGCCGTCGCACACGGCACAGAAGGAGATGCCCTCGCCCACCAGCTCCTGCTCGCCCTCCAGGCCCAGCATGCGGTGCTTCACGCCGGTGGCCAGCACCACGGCGCGGCCCTCGTAGCTGCCGCCCTCCTCGGTGGTCACCCGCTTGTGGTCGCCCAGGTCTTCCACGCCGGTCACGTTTTCCAGCTCGATCTCCGCGCCCTGGGCCAGGATCTGCTCCAGCATCCGGTCCGCGAAGGCGTTGCCGCTCATCTGCAGGGTGCCGGGGTAGTTCTCCACCTTGGGAGAGTGGGTGATCTGGCCGCCGAAGCCGCCCTTCTCTATGACCAGGGCAGACTTGCCGTTGCGCCGGGCGTACAGCGCCGCCGTCATGCCGGCGGGGCCGCCGCCCACCACGATGATGTCGTACATACTATTCTTCTTCCAATCTCAATAGTGTGCTTGTGTTGTCTGAAGCAGTTCCATTATATCACATTCAAGGCACAATTCAAGTTTTTTGAAGAATTAAAAGCATTTGGGGATAATGGCTTTGATCTTTTCTTCATCAATCTGGTCTTAGTTGCGCTAACGACTTTTAACGCTCCTTGTTATTGCTCCTGTTACTATATATTTGCCCCATGTTCGTGGCAGCCAGCCACAGGCGAGGGACATCTCATTGCCCAAGTTGTACAATGTGGAGGCAATGGTCTGGCGTATTGCTCCAAGAGACATGCGCTCGTACGAAAGTCAGCCAGCCGGCCTTCCATTGTGCAACGTTCGATTTGTGCAGGTTGAGAACCAGTTATGGTCACTCGGGTCAGCGAACAGATAGAATCGGCGATGGGTAAAGGCGGAATGCCATTGTAGTAACACATCAGGAGGATTCCACATGTTCGCAGTTGGTGTTGATGTTTCCAACGGCAGGAGCACGGTCGCCGTGATCGGAGCCAGGCGTAAGGTTGTCATGAAGCCCTTCGAGGTTCCGCATACCGCAGACGGCTTCGCTTCTCTGTCGGAGAAGCTGAACAGTCTGGATGGCGAGACCCGGATCGTCATGGAGCACACAGGGCGGTATTATGAATCGTTTGCCATGAGCATGTACCGTGCCGGTTTCTTCGTGTCCGCCGTGAACCCCCTGGTCATCAAGGATTACCGGGAAGACGTTAGCGTCCGCAAGGTCAAGACCGACAAGGCGGATGCCCTGAAAATTGCCCAGTTTGCCATTGACAAATGGGAGATTTTGCCGCAATATACTCCCATGGATACGATTCGTTACAACCTCAAAACCCTGCATCGCCAGTTCCAGCTGTCCAGCAAGACCAGGACCGCGCTGAACAACAACCTGATCGCCCTGCTGGAGCAGAGCTATCCCGGCGCGAATCGGTACTTCGACAGCCCTGTGCGTCCGGACGGCAGCCAGAAGTGGGTGGACTTCGTGGACACCTTCTGGCACGTGGACTGCGTCGCCAGGGTCAGCCAAAGTGCCTTTGTGGAACGCTACCGGAAGTGGTGCAAGCGCCACGGCTACAACTTTTCCGAGCAGAAGGCCATTGAAATCCATACCGAAGCCCGGCAGAAGTTCCCACTGGTCCCCAAGTCCGACACCTGCAAGCTGCTGGTGAAGGAGGCTGTTTCCCAGCTCAACGCCGTCTCCCGTACGGTGGAAACCTACCGCACCGAGATGGATCGTCTGGCTTCCCAGCTCCCGGAATATGATACCGTCATGGCCATGACCGGCGTCGGTAAATCCATGGGTCCACAGTTGATGGCCGAAATCGGAGATCTGCGCTGCTTCGCCCACCAGAAGTCCCTGGTCGGCTTTGCGGGCACCGACCCCATCAAGGATGATTCCGGCGACAAGGTCTCTGACAGCAAGCCCAGCAGCAAGCGCGGCTCTCCTTATCTTCGCAAGACGCTCTTTGTCATCATGACCATCCTACTTCAGCTTCAGCCCCAGGATGATCCCGTCTACCAGTTCCTCGACAAGAAGCGCTCCGAAGGCAAAAAGTATTACGTCTACATGACCGCCGGGATGACCAAATTCCTGCGCATCTACTACGGCAGGGTTCGTGACTGTCTCAAGGAGAAAGGCCTCTGGGACAGCCCAGCATCTCAAGCGGTCAACCCTGATTGACAGGGGTTGGTATCAACCCCTTGATTGCCCATTAGCACTGGCAGCCCGCCGTGTCAAGGATGCCGCAGGCACGGCGAAGCCGCTTGTCCTTGACGCGGCGGGATGACTGTGCTACGGTCCTTCCTGGTCGCCTTCTCGGACGGCCTTTTTGTTGTCTCTTTTCTCGTCTCCCATTGCTGCAAATCTTTACATCTCACATGCTTGACTTTTCATTTGCAGGCTTTCGTGCTTTCAGCCAGGCGCCGCATCCCTCCGGGACGACGGCGCTGTGCTTTTCCATAGGTATTATAGCATTTTTCTGGCAATTTGGAAACAACTCCATCCGCGCCGAGCTAAAAAGCGCGGAAGGCCGCCGCATCACGCGGCGACCTTCCTCAGGATGTTGACAAAGTCAACAGACTGACAGATTGATGAAAAGCCTGCAAGGCAAGGCGGCAAGCCTGCAAAAAAGGGAGTTTACCCGGTCGTAAATGACCGCATTTTGCAGGCGCTGCCAACGAAGCAAGCAAGAATCCCACCTGCTTTTCTCCCATCAGGTGGGATTCTTGCGATTGCGGGCTTTGTCAGCGGTCTGCGGAAGGCCGCCGCGTCACGCGGCGGCCTTCCTCTTCAATGCTGCGATTAATCTAATCTTCCTTCACGAATCCATCCATCACGTTCTGGTAGCACCGGCGCGTCTGCTGGTCAAAGCAGCTCATCACGACGGTCATGCCATAACGCGGGTTGTCCGCGAACCAGGCGGAAATCGTCAGGATCGCCACCATAGCAGCCTCCTGCCGAGGGTAGCCATACGCCCCGGTGGAGATCGCCGGGAACGCGATGGTGTGGAGGCCGTGGGCCTTCGCCAGCTCCAGGGAGCTGCGGTAACAGCTGCTGAGCAGTTCCTTGCATTTCGGGTCCCCCGCCCGGTACACGGGGCCCACGGTGTGAATCACGTACCTGGCCTTGAGCCGATAGCCGTCGGTGATCTTGGCTTCGCCGGTCTCGCAGCCGCCCAGTCCGCGGCACTCCTCCAGCAGGCAGGGGCCTGCCGCCCTGTGGATCGCGCCGTCCACGCCTCCGCCGCCCAGCAGGGACTTGTTGGCGGCATTCACGATGGCGTCCACGTCCAGCTGGGTGATGTCGCCCATCTCCAGGCGGATCCGGTTCTCGGGCCGGGTCGGCCGCACGCCCCTCCGCAGGGCGTCGAAGCGCTCCAGCACCGCGCGCATGTCCTCCGGCAGGCGGGCCTTGCACTCGGCCACGAGGGGCTCCGGGACACCGTAGAACGCCTCGGCGATGCCGCCCGCGATACAGGTCAGGGTGTCGCAGTCGCCGCCCAGGGAGACCGCCGTGCGGATGACGTCCTCGAAATCCGTGCCCTCCAGGAACGCCGTGATGGCCTCCGGCACCGTCTTCTGGCAGGTCTCCACATGGTAATAGGTGGGGCGGATCTGGTCGCAGGTGCGGGAGAGTTTGTAGCCGAATTCCCGGACGATGTAGTCCTTGATCTCGGTCTTGCCGCTGCCGGTGCGGGCCAGGTAGATGGCGCTGGCGGTGGCCTCCGCGCCCTTGATGCCCTCCGGATGGTTGTGGGTCACCGCGGCGGTCAGGGCCGCAATGCGGCGGGTGGTCTCCAGGCTGTCATAGAGCCAGCCGGCGCTGGACACGCGCATGGCGGAGCCGTTGCCGTAGCTGCCGTAGGGCTGGGTACTGCCGCTGAGCAGCCAGCGGTAGAACATGCCGCCGTAGCCGGCGTTCGGATACCGCCGGCCCCAGTAGTGCATGGACTGGATGAGCGCGCTTCTGACGTCCTCATCCGGCTTGCCGAGGGTGTCCATCAGGGCCTCCGCCACGGCGATGGTCATGGCCGTATCATCCGTGTACTCGCTCTCGCTGGAGAACAGCGGGAAGCTCTTCGTCTTATTGCCCCGGTCAAACTCATAGGGGGCGCCAATCATATCGCCCAGGATTGCACCAAACATTTCATTTCCTCCTCGCTCTTGTTGATACTTCGATTATACACGATCGGAAACGGGAAGTGGTCGTTTGGCAAGCGACATTTGATTGCCCGGCCGGTTTTGTGAAAGCATTCGGTGGATTGGAGCTTGGAATTTGTAAGAGTCAGGGAAAAGGGAATAGGGAAAAGGAAAAGCAGTTGCCACGCAGGAGCGTAACCTTCTTGGCTCCCTTCCCAGGGGAGCTGGCACCGACGTAGTCGATAACTGAGAGGCCGTAACCCTCAAGCATACCGTAAAACAAAACATTTCGTGAAAGGGACAACCGCTCCGCCTTTGTATCAATGCATTGATTCTCTGTGCGGCAGTCACTATTCCTTTTCCCTTTTCCCTTATCCCTTTTCCCTGGGCGCCAGCCCTGCAAATTCCAAGTTCAGCATCATTCATCCAGCGTCGGCAGGCCATAGCTGAACAGGGCCGTGTTGAGTTCGTAAATGTTGTAGTTCCGGTTCGTGATGAAGTACGACACGATCAGGTCGAACCGACTGCTGGGCGACAGCGCGATCTCCGCCCGGGAGAGCAGGTCCCGGGTCGTGGCAAGATCCAGCTGCAGCGCAATGGCGAAGGCCACCGCCGTCCGCTTCGTCGGCCTGTAGTCGTGCTTGCTGCGGATGCGGGAGAACACCTTTCGGTCGATGTTGGCCTTCTTGTAGACCGTCACCTCATCCATCCCGCTGGCGTCGATCAGTTCAAACAGCCGCTGCCGGAAGCTCTTCCCGGGCTCCCCGAGCACGGCGTCCAGGTCCCTGCCGGACAGCGGCGGCATCGGCGCCGCGGCCTGGGACGCGGCCGCGTCGGCCCGGTTGTTCATGAGCCGAGCGGAGCGTTCCCGCTCCCGTTCGCGCAGCAGTGCCCTGCGGCCGCGTTCATCGCCGTCCCCAAGGCCGTATTCCTCGGCGCGTATCGCCTGGGCGGCATGCTCGTCGATGTACTGCTCGATGCCCCCGATCAGGTCCTCCGAAAGCTCCAGGGCGCGCCTGTCGAACACCACCAGCGTGACGTGCATCTCGTGGGTCAGCAGGAACCGTCCGATCTCCGCCAGGGCGATGTTCAGCGCCTCGTCCTTTGGGAAGCCGTAGATGCCCGTGGCGATCAACGGAAACGCGATGCTGGCGCACTCCAGGCTGGCCGCCAGCGCCATCGAGCTTCGGTAGCACGACTGGAGGGTCTCCCGCTCCCCGTGACCGCCGTCGATCCATGCCGGGCCCACCGTGTGGATGATGTACTTCGCGTTCAGATCGAAGGCCGGGGTGGCCGCCGCCTGCCCCGGTTCAATGGTGCCGATCCTCCTGCGCTCGGCGAGGAGCTTCTCCTCCCCCGCCGCCGCGTAGATCGCGCTGTCCGTGCCCCGCCCGATGACGGGCTGCGGATTGGCCGTATTGACGATCGCGTCCGCCCGGACCCGGGTGATGTCGTTTCTGACGATGGAAAAGGGCATCTGAATTCATCTCCTCGCGCGCGACCGGTTCACGGCGCGCTTTACAGACAGTATAGCACACAAGGGGGCGCCCTTGCAATTCCCGGGATTCCTGTTATAATGGAAGCAGGGATGGCGAAGGACGTGTGCTGTTCGCCAGGCCCGAAGCAGACCCGCCCGCACAGGACGCGGGCGGTACGAGAAAGGAATGAAGCGGTTATGAAAAAGAACCTGGGTGTCCTGCCGGCGGTCTATCCGATGCCGGTATTGATGGTGGCGGCCTACGACGAGAACGAGAAGGTCAACGTGATGAACGCGGCCTGGGGCCAGATCTGCGACGAGGACAAGATCATACTGTTCATCGGCGAGGGCAAGCGCACCTGGCTGAACATCAAGGCCAGCAAGGCGTTCACGGTGGCGCTGGCGGACGAGGCTCACATGGACGTGGCCGACTTCTTCGGCATCGCCTCCGGCAACAAGATGGAGGACAAGTTCGAGCGCACCGGCTACCACGCCGTTCCCAGCGACAAGGTCCACGCCCCCATCATCGAGGAGTTCCCCCTGGTCATGGAGTGCGAGCTGCTGGAGTTCCTACACACCGAGCACGTGGACGGCATCGTGGGCAGGATCGTCAACGTGAAGGTCGAAGAGGCCGTGCTGAACGAGAAGGGCAAGGTCGACCCCGAAAAGCTGCACGCGCTGATGTTCGACCAGTTCCAGAACGGCTACTACGTCACCGGCGCGAAAGTCGGCAAGGCCTGGAACGCCGGAGCCGCGTGGATGAAAAAGTAAACAAATGGGGCCCGGCGGCGCGTCTCGCGCCGTCGGGCCCCATTCTGTTCCAGGTTATGCCATCTTCTTCAGGATAGTCATTTCCACCGTCCGGCCCAGAATGCTGACCTTCACGTCGTCCGCGACATGGGCGACGACGGACTTTTCCAGCTCGTCCCAGGCTTCCTGGGCGCTCTTTGCGTTCTGTTCCCGGTACTGCCGGAGCTGTTCGCGGTAGTCCTCCATGGACCATTCGTAGTTGCCGTACATCTGCGGCGCGCCGCCGACGAAGCCGCTGGAGAACATGGGCACACTCGAGGTGGGCTGGAAGAAGGCGCGAATCTTTCCCATGAAACCCCGCGTCGCTTCATTCTTGCCCGAAGTGGAGGCAGAGAGCAGCTCCTCGCGCTTCTTGGCATCGATCATCGTGTCGACCTTCAGGTGCACCCCGTACATGCCGTCCAGGTCCTCGATCCAGAATTCGCCCTTCACGCTGCCGGTGATGGCGCGCACCATCGCCATGGTCTCCTCGGCCAGCAGGCGCAGGACCAAGGCATCCTTCGGGGAGAGGGCCTTATACGCCGCAACGGCGTCGACCTCCCTGAGGACGGTCTCCATGTTATTCGCGTCATTGGTAATGGAAAGACCATCCGACTTCATCTTCTGTGCAACTCACTCAATGGTCAGTATATCGGCAAAGCCCGTCACCTCAAACACTTCGCCCACGATCTCGTTGACATGCGTCACCTTCATGCCGCCCTTGCCGGCCATGGCCTTATGCGCGGAGAGCAGCACGCGCAGTCCTGCGGAGGAGATGTAATCGAGCTTGGAAAAATCCAGGATCAGTTCCGTCGCGCTATCCATGCTTTCCTTCAGTTCCTGTTCGAGCTCGGGGGCGGTGGTGGTATCGAGGCGGCCCTCCAGCGCCACGGTCAGGGTGCTTCCATTCTGGTTCTTGCTGATCGTCATGGTTATTCCTCCCTGTAGGTTATTTGGGGTTCGTCGTCCAAGCACTGTTTATTGATATTATATCATCCATTCCGCAAAAGCGCAATCGTGACGCCGCGTTTTTCCGCGCCTCATAAACAATCCCGCCTTGATCGCGCAGTCGAAACATGTTATACTCTTTGGGTGGGCAGGGCCCACTGCCATCTGCTGCCGCGCTTTTGGTATCCGACGGATCGGCCATTGAACGGCCTCCCGTCAAAGAAGAAAAATGCATCGAGGTGCCCTATGGAAAGACCGATTCTGTTCATCAATGCCTGCGCGCGCAGGGATTCCAGGACCCGGCGGCTGGCCGACAAGCTGCTTTTGAGGCTGGGCGGGCCTGTCGAGGAGGTCCGCCTGGACGAGGTCTCCTTTCCCGTCGCCGACGGGGGGTTTCTCGATTCGCGCGACCGCCTCATCTCCCAGGGCGACTTCAGCGCCCCCGCGTTTGACCTCGCGCGCCAGTTCTCCGGGGCGGAGACCGTTGTGATCGCCGCCCCCTACTGGGACCTCTCCTTCCCCGCCGCGCTGAAGCAATACTTCGAGCAGATCAACGTGGTGGGCGTCACCTTCAAGTACACGGAGGAGGGCGTGCCCGTCGGCCTTTGCCGGGCCGGCCGGCTGTTCTACGTGACCACCGCCGGCGGCTGCTACGCGCCGGAGGAATACGGCTTTGGCTACGTCAGGGCCCTGGCGCAGGGCTATTACGGCATTCAGGATGTCCGGCTGATCAAGGCCGTCGGCCTCGACCTCTATGGGGCCGACGTCGACGCCATCCTCGCGTCCGCGGAGAAAAGCATCTCCGAAATGGACCTGGACTGACGCGGCCCGCATGGCTTTGCGCTTAAACCCACATAATACAAGCAGAAATCCCTGCCGGTTCATTTTCGCCGGCAGAGATTCTTGTATTTGCGGGCTTTGTCAGCAGTCTGATCTCTGCCGCCCGTTCTCATCGGCAGGGATTCTTGCGTTTGCGGGCTTGCCGGGAACGGCGCAGCGCCGCTTATCCCATTTTCGCGTGAAGGATGCCCGTTCTCCGTCACCGGCCGCCGACCGCCCGCTCCAGCCTCAGCCAGAAGCGCGCGTCCTCGATCGCCTCCCACAGCGGATAGGGCGAGGGACCGCCCTTCAGGTATTCGGCCATGTCCAGCAGGATCGTGGCGATGGCGTACTCGTCCTGTTGGGTGTCCAGGAACAGCTCCGGGCGCCAGGCCTTGCGCAAATCCCGCAGGTACTGGGTATCCAGGCAGCGGTACTTCTCCGGGATCTCCGGCGTCAACGCCCGCCGCCAGGGACGGTTCTCCGCGTCCAGGCCGTAGAGCGTCGTATCGCTCCACTCGCCTGTGTCTCCCCGCACGGTGAAGTGCCGGGCCCGGATGTAGGAGCGGTATTGCAGCGGCGAAAAGTCATAGATCGCTGTCTTGCCGGATTCGAAGGTCACCAGCACCTGGTCCCGGACCTCGTCCGTCCTCCGGCCGTCCAGTATCGCGCCGTACCGGGAATCGGTCTCCACGGCGGGGCCGGTGCGCCGCGCGCCGCGCAGGGTATAGCGCTCCTTCCCGGTCATCAGGGCGCGGCGGATCAGGCTGGCGGCGTGATAGTCGTGGACCAGGGAGATATAGGCCGTCTGGGGCTCGCCGATCAGCCCCCGCGCCACGGCTTCCAGCCCGGCGGCCAGCAGGGGCTGGCGGTGGTACTGCTCGCAGCAGACGATCTTCGCGCCGTCCTCGCCCAGCCTTTGCAGGCGCTCCAGCTTTTCCTCGGTGTCGCCCACCGGCGTCTCCGTCACCACGGGCCAGCCCCGCAGCAGCCACTCCTCCGCCACGTCGGCCACATGGCCCCGGTCCACCGCCACGACGATGAAATCCGGCCTGAAGGCCTCGGCCTCCTCGACGGTCAGCACGGCGTCCACGCCGGTGTTCCGCTTCAGCTTCGCGGCCTTTTCCTCCGACCGGCACAGGAACAGCGCCCGGAACAGCTCCGGCCAGGTTTGGGCGACCCGCCCGAAGTATTCCGCCCGATAGCCAGAGCCCACAACCACATAGGAAAGCATGCATCATTCCCCCACTTCAAGCGTTATGCCTGTATTATACCTCACATTATTCCCATAGACAACATCCATTTCACCGGTGCCGCGTCCGGCATTAAAAAAGTGTTTCATTGCGCTTGCATCGATGGACTTCAATGGGGGCATCGGATATAATAGGGGTGTTGAACAACGATTGACGCACGGATCAGTCCCGTGAAACGGAGGAACAACCCTGATGAAAAAAATGGCTCTGATACTAATTTTCTGCCTTGTCCTCTCCCCCGTTTGCCTGGCGGAGGTCTCCTCTGCGCAGCGCTTTCTCTCCAATCTTTCCAGCACCTGGGATTCGTTCCTGGACATGGCCGAGGACGCGGGAGAAAGCGTCTCCCAATGGGCCGATGAGTCGGGCGTGACCGGCTGGGTGGAGGGCGCCGTGAACGACGTCACCGCCTGGGCCGACGGATCCGGCCTGACAAGCTGGGCGCAGGGCGCGCTGAACGACATCTCCGCCTGGGCCGGCGACATCGGCTTTACCGAGTGGGCGCAGCGGGTCAGCGCCGAAGCCCAGGCGCTGATCGAAGAGAACCGGCCCGCCGTCGAGGCGTGGCTCGCCCAGGCCGGTGAGGATGTCCAGCAGGCGTGGAACACGCTGGTGAACGCGGAGGACCACTCGGAGGAAGAGGTGCAGCAGGCGCTGGAGACCGTGATGGAATCGAGCGCCGGCGAGATCGACGCAGGCTTTGCCTATGAGCACGATCCCCGCGAAAACCCCGAAGCCATGAAGGACATCGTGGTCAATCCCGATGCCGTATACGGCTTCTCCCCCAGCCCCGATTCCACCCGCCTGAAGGAATTCGTGGATGCCCTCGATTGGACCGATCCCGACCAGGTCGCTGCGGCCAGGGCTCAGCGGCAGGCCTATCACGACAGCATATCCGAGCTCTACCGCATGATCGAGGACATGCTCACCCGGGGCGACGACGTGGAGACCATCGCCCGCGCGGTGAGCCAGAGGCGCAACGAGCTGCGGCTGGAATCCTACGCCGACGACCCCGACGGCCTGGCCGCGACCAAGAAGAGCAACCTCGAAACCTATGGGGATGAGATGGGCCCGACCGCCGATTCCCTGTACGAAAAGTACGGCTCCTGGCAGACCGTGCTGGAGAAGGCCCTGGGCACCAACGTGGGCATGGACGCCTGCCTCGGCTTCTACGATGAATACTACGATTATTACGACATCGGATGACGCTCTTCACAGCCTGCCCCTGGTTGCGCATAGCTGCCCATGGTCCCGACGGCTCGCTCTGGCCACAGGGCCGCGATGAACGTCGGCGTGTTTCCGCGAAACCCGCCGACCGACGTCAGGCGCGTGTATCGCCTGGCGGAGGTGGCCCGGGAAAGCCTGGAATTTGTGTATACCGACAACTGCTGACTGCCCCTGAAAACGGGCGGATTTCCTACATCGGGATGGAGGTGCGGCCATGCTCAGCACTGAGGAATACAGGGCGATCATTTCCGAGCTGATGGACGAGCTTCCGGAGGCGTTTTATCGGAAACTCACCGGTGGCGTGATCATGTCGGAGGCTGTAATGATCCCGGATTATGCGCGGGAAAACGACCTCTATACGCTGGGCCAGTATCAGGTGTGCTATGGCGTGCGGCAGATCGTGATGTTCAAGGGCTCCTTTGACCGGCTTTACCCGAACGCAAGCGTATCAGAAGCCCGCGACATCCTGCGCGGCGTCCTGCGCCATGAATTCCGGCACCACATTGAATTTCTCGGGGGAATCCACAATTCTTCTTCCCTGGAAGCGGAGGACGAGCGAAGGAAACAGGCCTATCTCGCCCGGCATGAAAAACAATGAATGCAAACGAACTTCTTTTTTCGCTCAGGTCCCGGATCACTCCCGCTGAACGCGATGCCCTGAGGGACAATACTGTGCCTCACATCAGCCGGTACAATCGCGATACGCTGCTGCGCATGCTGGATCTGGACGAGCCAACCCCCATGCCCGTCGATATCGGGCGCGCAAAGGCGCTCCACGCGGCGCTCCGGGATTACCTGAACCGGTACATGCCGGAAGCGCCCGAGGCCCACAAATGGATCATTCTCGCCTGCCTGTTTCTCGCCCTCGTGGCTGGGGAACCCATGCACCCCAAGGCCATCGTGGGTTGGAAGAAGGCAGGCGACGGCTATATCTGCCCCGCGCGGGAGGAGGATGGCGTATGTCAGTGGTGCGTATGCCGGTGATCCTGACGTGCAGTTCCCTCACCGATTACGTCGACCAGGCCCAGAAGAATATGGGCACCGCTTGGCCCGTCGTTCATCTGGACAAGCGCTATCACGTGGAGCCGAAGGATATGCGCGAACAGATCCTGGACGCCATCGAGGCCCTGAGCAGAGACTATGACACCATCCTGGTGGGCATGGGCTTCTGCGGCGGATCCTGGGACCAGGTCACGGCCCCTTGCCGGATCGTGATCCCCCGCGTGGACGACTGCGTCTCCCTGCTGCTGCAGCGCGGCGATGCCTATGTGCCGAACCTGAAGGAGATGGGGCACCTTTACCTGTACGAGAAGGATGTCAGCGAATCGCTGTTTTCCCGCATCGGCGAGGATGCGGATGAGGAGTGGGCCGACGAATTGATCGACATGTACTTCGGCAACTACCACCATCTGGACATCATCAACACCGGGTACAACGACTGCTATTCAGAGGAATATGTTGAGGCCGCGCAGGAAGAGGCCGACAGGATCCACATGGCGCTGGATTACGTCGAGGGCGGTATCCACCTCCTGGAAAAGCTGGTAGCCGGAAAATGGAACGAGCAGTTCCTTGTGGCCGAAAAGGGACATCTGATAAAGCACGGAGATTTCTTTGAGTGACGGTGGGTCGATGGATAGTACGAATATAGTTAGCAACAGCTTATCATGCTTTCACATCGTACTGAAATTTGAAGGGGCGCCCTTGTGGGAAGCAATCCGGCGGGATGGCGTCGCTTCGCGCCGCGGCTTCGCCGAACCCCTCTTCTGGCGCAGGTGAGTCCGCTTATCCCGCCGGGTACGCCAAAAAAGAGGTTCATCACGGAAAGTTGTGGGATTGACAGAAACGAGGTAGACAAAAGGAGC
>JAUMVG010000044.1 GCA_030530315.1 Clostridia bacterium
CTTTCTTGCTCTACCTGTTCCTTGGCTACAATCCCACAACTTTCCGTGAAGAACCGCTTTTTGAGCCCCGGATGCCGGCCGCGCGGCGCCTGTGGCTGTGTCCTGGCAGTCAGTTTTTGTTCCCGGTTGTCATATTTGTGCCGGGGCTTGACAATACCACGGGTTTGATGTTACAATTAACAAGAAATAAATGTAAGCGCCATAAGATAATAATAGATTTCGAAAAGGGCGAAAATACGCTGGGGGAAGAGGCGTTCGAGCCCAATGAGTCCGCTATTGGAGGTTGAAAAATGTCACTGCCCGGAAAGTTATGCATCGGTATCCTGGAGGAGGATAACCCGCTGAAATCTTATTTCCGCTTTAAGCCGCTCCTTGTGGAGGAGGGCGGAAAGTATATACCCTATGCCGAGCCGCAGGCCTATCCCGAGGATGGATGCATCCGCATCGTGCCGGACAAGAACGAGTCCTATCACTTCAAGGCGCGCATGCGCAGGATCGGCCTGTTTGCCGTGGTGGACCTGCGGGAACATCCGGACGCGAACGACAAGATTCGCGCCAATAAAAACTATCACGAGGGCGGCGCGGAGCAAAACGCCTTTATCATCTATTCCGACGTGGTTCGGGAGCCCGCGCCCGAGATGATCTTTGAAATCGTGCCCGAGGGCATGCCCCAGCTGGTGCGGCCCGCGCCGCACACCGCCGAGGTGCTCCAGCGCGGCGCGGAGCTGATGCCCGAGCGCTACGCCTGGGAGGGCGTGGAAGGCGCGGAGGGCCAGGCCCGGCTGACGGCGCTCGACAAGCGCTGCGCGCTGGAGGAGCTCCAGGTGTTCGATATCCCCGGCTTCAGGGAGGAGACCTTGTCCTTCGCCATCGTGCCGCCGGCCCGCATGGCGGCCATCTCCGACATGCCCGAGCACCAGCCGGCGGAGAAGGCCCATCCCCATGGGGAGGCGACGGAGCCGGAAAAGCCCGCCGAGAAGCCCGCGGAGCGCCGGGAGTCTGAGAGCGCCCCGAAGCCGGCGCCCAGGCCCGCGCCGGAGCCGGTCGCGGCCGCCGAACTGACCGAGGAGAAGCCCTGGATCCACCACGACAGGAGCATGATGCCCCAGCCGGTGGACCCGCGGCTGAGCCCTTCCCAGCGCATACTGGCCGCCCAGAGCGGCATGAATCCCCGGCGGGGCCGCAGCCTGCAGGAGCTGATCGACGAGAAGTGGCAGCGCTCCCGGCTGAACCAGCTGGGGCAGCCCGTGGCGCCCATCGTCACCGGCGCGCCGGTGGCGAGCCCGGTGGACAGCGCCGTCAGCGCCGTGAAGGACGTGTGGAACCAGCCCACCCTGCGGCGGGACCTGCTGGAGTCGCTCAGCGGCATCGACGAGTTTGGCGCGTCGCTGCAGGAGTGCCGGGCAGCCGCCCGGGAGCGGGACATTGAACAGCACCTCGAAGACCTGGAGGAGCGCCGGCTGGCCCTGATGGACGAGCTGGATCACCTGAATCTGAAGAATGCCCGGGTGCGGGAGGCGCTGAAGGAGGAGCTGCGCAGCGAATCGGCCTCGGACCTGGCGGAGGCGCTGCAGCGCACGAAGGCCGCCAGGGCGGAGCAGGCCCGCTTCGAGCAGCTGGCCAAGGAAGCCCGGGCCGCCGCCCAGGATGCCCGCAAGGCTGTGGAGGCGCTGACCGGCGAGGAACTGGAGCGCCGACTGAGGGACTTTGCGCTGAACGACCACATGGTGGAGCGCATGGCCCAGCTGCGGGGCGAGGCCGCCGCGGTGCCGGAGGCCGTGGAGTTCCAGGCCATCGAGGCCGGGGCCTTGGCGGACCGCGTCGTGGAGCGCTTCGCGGCGGCGGGCTGGCCCCTGAGCCGCGGGGAGGCGCTGAACCTGTGCGCCTGCGCGGCCATCAGCCCGGTGCTGCTGTTCAGCGGCCCGGTGGGCTGCGGCAAGACCGGCACGGCCCGGCTGCTGGCCGAGGCGTTGGGCTGGAAGGACATCGGACGCTTTGCGGCCTTCGGTCCCGGCAGGGACTCCCTGGAGGGCGATGCCCGCGTCGCGGAACTGGACAAGCTGCCGGGAGCGCCGGCCATGGTGCTGCTGGACGACGCCAACCTGCACCGCTCGGCGGACCCGCTGCGGGGGCTGGGCGGGATCGACCGCCCACAGTGGCGGCTGTGCGTCACGCTGCAGGACGCCCACAGCGGGCATCCCATCGCGGCGAGCGCGCTGGACAAGGGCTTTATGGTGCGGCTGAGCGATCGCGCGGACGCGCCGTGGCAGCCGCCGACCGCCCGGACGGCGGAGAGCTATCCGCCGGTCTCGCTGGAGCGCTTGGCCGAAGGCGCGGCTGCGACGCTGCCCGAGGGCGTACAGGCGCGCATGGCCGCCCTGCGCGAGGGGCTGGCCGCCCACGGCGCGACGGTCTCCCGGCGGGCGCTGGACGACGCCTGGCGGTACTGCGCGCTGATGCTGGCGTGGCTGGGGGACGAGGGCGAGCCCATGGCGGTGCTGGACCGTGCCGTGGCGCAGCGCGTGCTGCCCGGGCTGCTGGCCAGCGCGCCCCTAAAGGCCCTTGCGGCGCTGCCCGGCCTGCTGGAGGGCCTGCCCGAGAGCAAGGCCCTGCTGGAGCAGCCATTGCCGGTGATGATTTAGACGAAAAGAGACTGCTCCGAAGCATATCGGGGAGCAGTCCCTTTCAGTTTGAGCGGACAATTATGGTCAGTATCAGACGTCATTCCTGTGGGAGAGGCGCATCAGGTCCTCGACCAGCGTCTCACAGTGGTCGGAGTAGATCTCGACGGTGATGGGTTTGGAGCGGTCGAGGCTGCACACGCCCAGTATGGACTTTCCATCGACGATGTAGCGGCCCTGGCGGAGCTGTATCGTGAAGGGATAGCGGTTGGTGATGTTGACCAGAGCGCTGATCTGATCGTTGCCGTTCAGCGTGATGTCGACGACTCTCAAATACTCACCTCCTCGACGGATGATGGTCAGGCGCGGAAGCGCCCGAATAAGGCGGGGTGGAAACAAAGCGGTCCCGTCGCGAGCGACCTGCGCGGGAACAGTGGCGCCAAAACTTGCGCCTGCGGTCACCGGCATACGCCGCGGTTGGATCGATTTCGATTTTGGCCATGGACTTACGAAGCGGATGTAACAGGGAGTGATGGGAGATCCGGTTGTAAAAAGAATGTTTATTCTATTATAAGTCAAAGTTTCTCATATTTCAAGTCACCTGCGAAATAAAATCTTAACTATAATAAATCTCAATTGCACAATGGAAATATATAAGATAATGTTTTGGATTTGGCGTCAAAACCGGCGCAAATGCCGAGGGTTTGTGCCGAACTGTGGAAAAAGGGCGATAACCGAAGCCGGGGACTTGTCTTTTCCAGCAAAAAACCTTATAATAGAAGCATCAATTGAGCAGGCCCCTGGGAGCCGGGTCACGGCAGTGATAGCGGAGCGAGCGCGTCCGCGGGACAGTCGATGGACGGGTCCCGCTTTTTTTATTTTAGCGCCCGAGAGGCGGCGCGGTTTTCAGGCGCGTGGCATAGCATGGATGTGAGCCGCGCCGAGGCTGGCGCGTGGATTGGAAACGGAGGAATGGCAATGTCGAATCAGACTTCGACGGCGATGCGGGTGTCCAGTGTGTCCATCGCCGCGAACCTGCTGCTCAGCGCGGGAAAGCTGGCGGCAGGGCTGTTGGCCCGGTCGGGGGCGATGGTCTCCGACGCGGTGCATTCTGCCTCGGATGTGTTCAGCACGGTGATCGTGATGGTGGGCGTCAAGGTGTCCGGCAAGGCGGCGGACCGGGAGCATCCCTACGGGCACGAGCGCATGGAGTGCGTGGCGGCCATCGTGCTGGCGGCGGTCCTGCTGGCCACGGGGCTGCTCATCGGCTGGCAGGGCGCGCGGCACCTGCTCTTTCCGGGGGAGGAAGCGCTTCCCGTGCCCGGGGCGCTGGCGCTGGTGGCGGCGCTGGTGTCCATCGCGGTGAAGGAGGCCATGTTCTGGTACACCCGGCGCTACGCGCGGCAGCTGGGGTCCGCGGCGCTGATGGCGGACGCCTGGCACCACCGCTCCGACGCGATGAGCTCCGTCGGCGCGCTGATCGGCATCGCCGGGGCGCGGATGGGCCTGCCCATACTGGACCCGCTGGCCAGCGTGGTCATCTGCGCGTTCATCGTCAAGGCGGCCTTCGACATCTTCATGGAGGCGGTGAACAAGCTGGTGGACCACAGCTGCGACGCCGAGACCGAGGCGGCCATACGCGCCTGCGTGCTGAACCACGGGGAGGTCCGGCGGGTCGACCTGCTGCGCACCCGGGAGTTCGGCAGCCGCGTCTACATCGAGCTGGAGATCTCCCTGGACGCGGAGCTGTCCCTCGGCGCGGCCCACGGCATCGCCGAGTCGGTGCACGACGACGTGGAGCGGACCTTCCCCCAGGTGAAGCACATCATGATCCACGTAAATCCCTTCATAAAGTCGGATGAGAACGGCGGAGAACGCGAGTAGCCCCGGATACGGTCACATGGCCTTGCGGCGAAATACGCAAATGATTGTCGGCGTGCTCTCTCGGAAGCCGCCGACCCGGTAAGCGCTCATTTTCCCAATCATGTTCAATTCAAAAATATCCTTCGCTTCGTTCGGGATGACGGGCGTTGCGTCCTCGTCATCCTGCGGAAGTGAAGGATATTTTTGGCACTGTGTTTTGCCGCTGCAAGAGCAGGCAACGCGCCTTACAGGAATCGCCTGAAGAAGTCGCACTCCTCGTCGTTGCACAGGCGGCCCTGCTCCGAGCGCATGTCGCAGTGGAACACGTGGGGTAGGCGAACGCCCGTGCCGCCGTAGTAGCGGTAGACGAAGGGCACGTCCGCCTCGGCCAGCGCGGCGGCCAGCACCGGGGCCTGGGGCTTCAGGAAATCCTCGTTCGAGGTCATCAGGAAGGTGGGCGGGAAGGCCGGGGTGATGTGCTTCAGCGGGCTGATGAGGTCGATCTCCTCGTCGGTGCCGCCGCCGGGCAGCAGCTCCTTGAGCAGCGCGTCCCGGGAGGCGTCCATCACATAGGCCCCGCAGTTCAGCGCGATGGCTGTGAGGGCGAAGCCCTTTGGCGGCGCGAAGGCATAGCGGGCGGCGTAGTCCGGGTTGGTGCAGATGCAGCTGTACACCGCCAGCATGTGGGCTCCCGCGGAGTCGCCCACGGCGAACACGCGCTTCGCGTCCAGCCGGTATTCTCCGGCATGGTACACGATCCAGTGGAACACGGCGTTGGTGTCCTCCATGGAGGCGGGGTACTTGGCCTCCGGCGCGAGCCGGTAGGAGAAGTTCACCACGGCGAAGCCCCTCTGGGCCAGGCTCATGCAGTAAAACTGGTAGCGCTCCTTGTCGCCGTAGACCCAGCCGCCGCCGTGAACGCTGACGATCACCGGCAGCACGGCGTCGCCCGAGGCCCTGGGCCGGTAGAGGTCCAGGGCCTGCAGCGGGGAATTGCCGCCGTAGGGAATGTCGTCGCAGCGCACCACGTCCTCGGGCGTGGTCAGCCCGGCGTCGCGGATGTCGTCGCTGGCCTTGAAATCGCGCCGAAGCTGCTCGCTGACGCTCAACATTGGCTAACACCTCGCTTGGGTTGCTGAAATGGGGGATTCAGGAGGGCTGGATCACAGCGTCACGCCCTGCTTGAAGATGGCCAGGTCGTGGAAGCTGTTGATCTCGTTGCGGGTCAGCTGGCCGCCCGCGACGGCGAGCACGTAGTCCATCAGGTCCTGGCCGAGTTCGTCCAGGGTCATGCCGGACAGCAGCCGGCCGGCGTCGAAGTCGATCCAGTTTTTCTTCTTCTGGGCCAGGGGGGAGTTGGAGGCGATCTTCACCGTGGGCACCGGGCAGCCGAAGGGCGTGCCGCGGCCCGTGGAGAACAGCACCAGCTGCGCGCCGGACAGCGCCAGCGCCGTGGAGGCCACCAAGTCGTTGCCCGGAGCCGACAGCAGGTTCAGGCCGGGGGTCGTGACCTTCTCGGCGTACTTCAAGACGCCCTTGACCGGGCCGGAGCCGCTCTTCTGGGTGCAGCCCAGGGCCTTGTCCTCCAGGGTGGTGATGCCGCCCGCCTTGTTGCCGGGAGAGGGGTTCTCGTACACCGGCATGTGGTAGGACTCGAAGTAGGCCTTGAAGTCGTTGATCAGGTGCACGGTCTTGTCAAACAGCTCCGCGTTGTCGCAGCGGTCCATCAGGATGGTCTCCGCGCCGAACATCTCGGGAACTTCGGTCAATATGGTCGTGCCGCCCATGGCGCCCAGCAGGTCGCTGAACACGCCGATGGTCGGGTTCGCCGTGATGCCCGACAGGCCGTCGGAGCCGCCGCACTTCAGGCCCACCACCAGCTCGCTGGCGGGACAGGGCACGCGGGTATCCTGCTTCATCCTTTCGACCAGCTTGGCGATCAGGCCCATGGCGACCTCGTGCTCGTCCTCCACCTGCTGGGAGACCAGGAAGCGCACGCGCTCCTCGTCATACTCGCCCATGTGGGGCTTGATCTGGTCGATGCCGCTGTTCTCGCAGCCCAGGCCCAGCAGCAGCACGCCGCCGGCGTTCGGGTGGGTGCACAGGTTGGCCAGCGCCTGGCGGGTGTTGTCCTGGTCGCCGCCCATCTGGGAGCAGCCGTAGGGATGGGGGAAGGCGTACACGCCCTCGACGGAGCCGCCCACGAACTTCTGGGCGTCCTTCGCCAGGGACTCGGCGATGTCGTTCACGCAGCCCACCGTGGGGATGATCCACAGCTCGTTGCGGATGCCGGGACGGCCGCACTTGCGCGGGTAGCCGGGGAAGGTGACCGTCTCCTTCTTTTCAAGCGCCGGGTGGGTGGGGTGATAGTCGTACTCCAGCTCGCCGGACAGCAGCGTGTGGATGTTGTGGACGTGCACGTGGCCGCCCACCGGGATGTCCTCCTTGGCCTCGCCGATGGGGAAGCCGTACTTGATCACCGGCTCACCCTTTTTGATGTCCCGCAGCGCCACCTTGTGGCCCATGGGAATGTCCTGAAGCAGCGTCACGCTGCCCGTGCCGTAGTCGATGGTCTCGCCCGCGGCCAGCGGCTGCAGCGCCACCGCCACCATGTCCTTCGGGGTGATCTGTACCAGTTTGTTCATCATAATCCTCCGTTTGAAACGCCATAAGGACGCCAATTATGGCGTCCCTACGGTTGGTCATTTTTACAGGGTGGCCTTGTAGGCGGCCAGCGCGCCTTCGGTGCGAATCTGCTTCAGGATGCGCACGACCTCGGCCTCAAAGCCAGGCACGGCGGTCAGGTCCTGGCCCCACATGTCGGTGTTGGTCATCACGGCGTGGACCAGGGTGGCCTCGTCGTCGTCCTTGTGGGCGTTGTAGAACTCCAGCACCCAGCGGTCGTCGGACACGGTGTACTCGTTGCCCTTCGGGCGCTTGCACACCAGGCCCTTGTCGGTCAGGCCCTGGATGTCGTTGGAGAAGAAGGCGATGTAGGCCGCGAAGGAGGTGGTCAGGCAGGGCGGCAGCTTGCCCATCTGGTCGACGTAATCCAGGAAGGTGGGCATGTTGCGGGCGCGCCACTTGCTGGTGGAGTTCAGGGAGATGCTCATCAGCTCGTGGTTCACGAAGGGGTTGTTGAAGCGATCCTGCACCGCCGCGGCGAAGTTCTTGCAGTCCTCCTTGTCCAGCGGCAGGGTGGGAATGACCTCCTCATAGAGCATCTTGTTCATGTAGCCCAGGATGGCATCGTCGTGCATGCAGTCGCGCACGATGTCGTAGCCCGCCAGGTACGCGCCCAGCACGAAGCCGGTGTGCGCGCCGTTCAGGATGCGGACCTTGCGCTTCTTGTAGGGGGTGACGTCCGGCACGACCATCACGTTCACGCCGGCCTTCTTGAAGGGCAGCTGGTCCTCCAGACCGTCGGGGCCCTCGATGACCCACACGCCGAACACCTCGCCGACGTCGGTCAGCGGATCCTCGTAGCCGTTGGCCTCGTTCAGGCGGGCGACCTCCTGGGGATCGCGGATGCGGCCGGGAACGATGCGGTCCACCAGCGTGGAGCAGAACACGTTCTCCTCATTGACCCACTTGCGGAAGTCGTCGGACAGCTTCCAGTCGTCGATGTACTGGTTGACGCACTTCAGCAGCTCCTTGCCGTTGTTGTCGATCAGCTCGCAGGACAGCATCACGATGCCCTTCTTGCCGGCCGTGAAGCGCTCGTAGAGCACGCGGGTCAGCTTGGCGGGGAAGCTGGTGGGCGGCACCTGGTCGAAGGTGCTCTCGTTGTCGTGCACGATGCCGGCCTCGGTGGTGTTGGACACGATGATCTCCAGGGCGTCGGACTTGGCGAACTCCAGCACCTTGTCCCACTCGCCGTAGGGGTTCACGCAGCGGCTGACGGAGGAGATGACGCGCTTGTCGTCCACCTTCTGGCCGTTCTGGCTGCCGCGCAGGTACAGGGTGTACAGGCCCTCCTGCTGGTTGATCAGGTCGGTCAGGCCCATGGCGATGGGCTGCACCAGCACGACCTTGCCGTTCCAGTCAGCCTTTTCGTTGGCGATGTCGAAGAAGTAGTCCACGAAGGCGCGCAGGAAGTTGCCCTCGCCGAACTGCATGACCTTCTCGGGCGCGTGCTCCAGCACGTAGCCCTTGTAGCCCGATGCCTTCAGTACCTCGTAATTCAGCTGTGCCATTTGAATCAGTCCTCCTATATTGATATTGTATGCAAAAAGAATTCCTTGGATATATGTAGTATACAACAACTGAAGGACCCTGTCAATCACCAAGAGGCTGTTAATCCGGTTATATTTCGTTTTATGCCGGGTTGAAATATGAACTGACGCAAAAATATAGCGCATTTGCCGAGAATGTGGGGAACAGGAAAAAACATTTTCAATCTGCTTGCTGAAGGTATTGACATTTGTTGTATACAACAGTATAATAAATGCAGACATAAAAAGAATGCGGCAAGGGCGGAAGGATTATGGACAATCGAGAGAAGAAAGCGCCCCAAAGCCTGAAGCAGATCGTCTATGAGGATTTGAAGCATCAGATCATCACCTGCGAGATTCTCCCGGGCGCGCAGCTCACGGAGGAGGCCCTGTGCGAGCGGCTGAAGGCCAGCCGCACCCCTGTGCGGGACGCCGTGGGCCGCCTGGAGCAGGAGCAGCTGGTGACCATCCACCCCAAGAAGGGCATATTCGTCAACCGGGTATCCCTGGCCAACGTCAGCGAGCTCTTTGAGGCCCGGCTGCGCATCGAGCCCTACGCGGTGGAGCACTACGGCAACCGCATCCGGGACGACGTTTACGCCGAATGCATCTCCTATTTTACCGCGCCCCATGGGGAAGGCACGGCCCAGTATTTCAAGGATGACGCCTTTCACCAGATGTTCGTGGACGCCACCGAGAACCGCTACCTGGTGATGTTCTATAACACGGTCAAGGACCAGGTGATGCGCTACCGGGTGCTCAGCGCCATGGAGAGCCGCCTGCAGGAGACGGACCGGGAGCATTGCGAGGTTGCCCAGCAGTGTCTGCGGGGCAACTGGAAGCAGGCCGCGGAGGCCATGCGGCATCACATCGAGAACTCCAAGATCGCCATACTGGACTATGTTTTGAACCAAAATCGGGATTCCAGGAATATATTTGCAGTCGTGCCCGAAGCATCCGGGGACTGAAACGGCTGTGTTGTATACAACAAAGAGGAAGGATGAGTTACCATGAAAGCCATTACCATCGTCAAGCCCGGTCAGGTGGAGATCCGCGAGGTAGAAAAGCCGGTCATCGGCAAGGACGAGGCCCTGCTCAAGCCCCTGTACGGCGGCATCTGCGGCAGCGACCTGAATTCCTATCGCGGCACCAACGCCTACATGGCCTATCCCCGCGTGCCCGGCCACGAGTTCTCCTGCGAGATCGTCGAGATCGGCGAGAACGACCGCGGCTTCAAGGTGGGCGACATCGTCACCGCCAACCCCTACTTCAACTGCTGCAAGTGCTACTCCTGCCAGCGCGGGCTGGTGAACGCCTGCATGAGCAACCAGACCATGGGCGTGCAGCGCGAGGGCGGCTTCTCCGAGTACATGGCCATGCCCATCAGCCGCCTGATCGACGGCAAGGGCCTGGACGCCAAGACCCTGGCGCTGATCGAGCCCTTCTGCATCGGCTATCACGGCATCCAGCGCGCCGGCGTGAAGGACGGCGACAAGGTGCTGGTGGTCGGCGCGGGCACCATCGGCGTGCTGGCGGCCATCGCGGCCAAGTCCCGCGGCGCGAAGGTGTGGATCTGCGACGTGGCCCCCAAGAAGCTGGAGTACGCCCTGCGCTTCGGCCTGGACGGCACCGTGCTGAACGACGGCCCCGAGGCGCTGACCAAGGCGGTCAACGAGATCACCGACGGCAACGGCTTCGACGTGACCGTCGAGTGCGTGGGCCTGCCCTCCACCCTGCAGAACTGCCTGGACGCCGCCTGCTTCGGCGGCCGCGTGGCGGTGATCGGCGTGGGCAAGCACAACATCGACCTGGACTTCACCATCATCCAGAAGAAGGAGCTGAACATCTTCGGCTCCCGCAACGCCCTGACCCGGGACTTCGAGGAGCTGATCGACACCGTGAAGACCCAGGGCCTGAAGCTGGACGACGTGGTGACCAACGTGTATCCCTTCGAGCAGGCCGCCCAGGCGTTTGAGGACTTCCACCAGAACGCCGGCAGCATGCTGAAGGTCATGATCAAGTTCTGAGCAGGGGAGGAGGCTCCCCCGCCGGCGGCGCATGGAGCTGAAGCGCCGCTTGAATCCCATCAAATGAAATCCGGCGTCGCCGGGTTCAGATAGTAAAAGGAGGTATTTCCCATGAAGAAATTTGTTGCTGTCGTCTTGATGCTGATGCTGGCCCTGAGCGCCTGCGCCAGCGCCGAAGTGCTGCAGATCGGCTTTGAGAACTCCCTCTCTGAGCCCATCGGCCAGGGCCTGGTCAAGTGGCAGGAGCTGCTGGCCGCCAAGGACGTGGACCTGACCATCGAGCTGTTCCCCGACTCCCAGCTGGGCAACAAGACCGACATCATCGACCAGATGCTGCTGGGCGAGCCCGTCATGACCCTGGCCGACGGCGCCTTCTTCGCGGACTACGGCGTGCCGGACATGGGCATCGTGTTTGGCCCCTTCCTGTTCGACAACTGGGATCAGTGCTGGAAGCTGACCGAGTCCGATTGGTGGGCCGAGCAGTGCGCCAAGCTGAACGACATGGGCATCAAGATGGTCGCGGCGAACTGGGCCTACGGCGCCCGCCACACCCTGACCACCAAGCCCGTCAACACCGTTGAAGATCTGGCCGGCCTGCAGATCCGCGTGCCCACCAACCAGATCCAGACCAAGGGCTTCGAGGTCCTGGGCGCCACCCCCGTGGGCATGAGCCTGGGCGATGTGTACACCGCGCTGCAGCAGGGCACCATTGACGGCGGCGAGAACCCGCTGTCCACCCTGTACGGCCGCAAGCATCACGAGGTCGCCAAGTACCTGATCATGGACGGCCACGTGCTGAACTTCACCAACTGGGTGTGCTCCTCCATGTGGTTCGACGGCCTGACCCCCGAGCAGCAGGAAGCGCTGATCGAGACCGGCAAGGAAGCCGGCGTCTACAACAACGAGCTGCAGGCTGAGGCCGACGATTACTACAAGGGCCTGATGATCGAAGAGGGCGTCACCGTCGTCGAGCCCACCGAAGAGGTGCTGGAAGGCTTCCGCGAGAAGGCCAAGGCTTTCTACGACGAAGGCGCGACCTTCGGCTGGTCCGATGGCCTGTATGAGACCGTGTGCGCGGCCATGGGCAAGTAATCATCCCCAAAGATGAGCATCCATGCGGGAGAGAGGGCTTCCTCCCTCCCGCATCATTTTAGGGCGGAAGCTAAGATTCCGCCAACAAAATACTACGAGGTGACGGATCTTGAAAAAGAAATCATGGCTGAAGATCCTGTGCAACCTGGATCTTTTCATAGCCTCCGTCGCGATGGTCGTGCTGACGCTGGTGACCGCCGCGGGCGTCATCATGCGCTATGTCGTAAAGAGTCCCATACTGTGGCAGGAAGAGATTCAAGCCTTCTGCCAGGTGTGGATGATCTTCCTGGGCGCGAGCGTCGCCTTCCGCGCCGGGAGCATCGTGGCCATCGAGATGTTCGTTGATTCCCTTCCCGAGAAGGGCCAGCGCATCATGGGCTATGTGATCGACATGATCGTGCTGTTCGTGCTGAGCTTCCTGATGGTGAAGTCTCACGCCTACATCCAGCAGGTGTTCGGCCAGTCCGGACGCCCCACGCCCATCCTGCGCATCCCCTATACCGTGATCTACGGCGTCGCGCCCTACGGCTGCGCGCTGATGATGGTCAGCTACATCCTGTCGAAGTACCTGCCCAAGTTCGTCAAGGACATCACCATTGATGTGGGCAATACCGAGGAAAGTGAGGTGACCGCGAAATGACCGGAACACTGCTTGCAGGCATCCTGGCAGCGGTCGTCGCGCTCCTGCTGATGCGCTTCGCGGCCAAGCAGCCGTGGGTGGTCTCCGCCATCGCCGCGGTGGTGGTGCTGGTGGCCATCAACATCGATTGGATCAAGCCCGCCCTTGAGAGCGTGGGCGTGGCCCTGGGCACCAACACGGTGCTGGGCATCGCCGCGGTGATGATGCTGGTGCTGCTGTTCATGAAGGTGCCGGTATTCGTGGCCGTGCTGGGCGGCAGCCTGATCTACTTCCTGTTCAACCCCGGCATCAACCAGATCATCTTCGGCCAGAGGGCCGTGGTGGGCACGGAGTCCTCCTCGCTGCTGGCGATCCCGTTCTTCGTGTGTGCGGGCGTGTTCATGAACTACTCCGGCGTCACCAGCCGCATCATGGACTTCTGCTCGGCCATCACGGGCCGCCTGCCGGGCGGCCTTGCGCAGGTGAACGTGCTGCTGTCCACGCTGATGGGCGGCCTGTCCGGCTCGAACCTGGCGGATGCCGCCATGGAAGCCAAGATGCTGGTGCCCGAGATGGAGAAGCAGGGCTTCTCGAAGGAGTTCTCCTCCGTCGTCACCGCCGCGTCGGCCATGATCACGCCGCTGATTCCCCCGGGAATCGCGATGATCCTGTACGGCTGCATCGCGGACGTGTCCATCGGCAAGCTGTTCACCTCCGGCATCACCGTGGGTGGCACGCTGTGCATCGCCATGATGCTCCTGGTGCACTTCATCTCCAAGAAGCGCGGCTATGTGCCGATCCGCAAGGAGAAGATGACGGGTAAGCAGTTCTGGGGCCACCTGAGGCCCGCGCTGCTGCCGCTGTGCCTGCCGATCATCATCATCGGCGGCATCCGACTGGGCATCTTCACCGCCACCGAGGCCGGCGCCGTCGCCATCCTCTACGCGGTCGTCCTGGGCCTGATCTACCGCGAGTTGAACTTCAAGCTGATCCTTCAGGCATGCAAGGAGACCGTCACCACCACCGCCGGCATCATGCTGATCGTGTCCGCGGCGAGTGTGTTCAGCTGGGTGCTGACCAAGGAGAAGATCCCCCAGCAGCTGACGGAGTTCATCGTGCGCATCTGCCCGAACAAGTACGCGTTCCTGATCGCGGTGAACATCTTCGTGCTGATCGTGGGCATGTTCATCGAGGGCAACGCGACGATGATCGTGCTGGTGCCCCTGCTGGCCCCCATCGCGGCGCAGTACGGCATCAACGAGATCCAGTTCGCCATGATCTACATTTTCAACAATGCCATTGGCGCGCTGTCGCCGCCCATGGGCACGCTGATGTTCGTGACCTGCTCCGTCACCGGCTGCAAGACGAAGCCCTTCATTAAGGAAGCGGTTCCGTTCTACATCCTGCTGCTGGTGGTGCTGCTGCTGTTCACCTTCTGCCCGCCCGTGACTACCGGCATCGTGAAGCTGATCTACGGCGCCGTCTGATCCAATTCTGCATACCCGCACGGCGAACGTACTGTGCGGGTATGTTTATCCGGAATTGTACATGATTGAAAACGAAGCGTTTCCAGATCGGCGGGTTCCGTAGGGACGCGCCGGCGACCATTGAGTGCGTGCCGCTAAACCAAGGGAAAGAATGTGCCTTCCGGCGTAAAGCCTTTCCAAACTGTATTGCGGCCTGTATTATTGGAAGATAAAATTGAGGAGGTGAAGAAAACAAAAGACATGAGGTGATCGTATTTGAAAAAAACGTGGTTAAAGCTCCTGTGTAATCTGGATCTGTTCATCGCCTCGATCGCGATGGTCGTGCTGACGCTGGTGACCGCCTCGGGCGTCATCATGCGCTATGTCTTGAAAAGCCCCATACTGTGGCAGGAAGAGGTTCAGGCTTTCTGCCAGGTGTGGATGATCTTCCTGGGCGCCAGCGTCGCCTTTCGCGCCGGGAGCATCGTGGCCATCGAGATGTTCATGGACGCCCTTCCCGAAAAGGGACAGAAGATCATGGGCTATGTGATCGACATGATCGTGCTGTTCGTGTTGAGCTTCCTGATGGTGAAGTCCCACGCCTACGTCAGCCAGGTGTTCGGCCAGTCCGGACGCCCCACGCCCATCCTGCGCATCCCCTACACCGTGATCTACGGCGTCGCGCCCTACGGCTGCGCGCTGATGATGATCAGCTACGTCCTGTCGAAGTATTGCCCTAAGCTTATAAAGGGCATCAACATCGACGTGGAGGCCGACAAGGAGGTGGAGGCGCAATGAGTGGTATGCTGTTGACGGGCATCCTGGCAGCGGTCGTCGCGCTCCTGCTGATGCGCTTCGCGGCCAGGCAGCCGTGGGTGGTCTCCATCATCGCCGCGGTGGTGGTGCTGGTGGCCATCAACATCGATTGGATCAAGCCCGCCCTTGAGAGCGTGGGCGTGGCCCTGGGCACCAACACGGTGCTGGGCATCGCCGCGGTGATGATGCTGGTGCTGCTGTTCATGAAGGTGCCGGTATTCGTGGCCGTGCTGGGCGGCAGCCTGATCTACTTCCTGTTCAACCCCGGCATCAACCAGATCATCTTCGGCCAGAGGGCCGTGGTGGGCACGGAGTCCTCCTCGCTGCTGGCGATCCCGTTCTTCGTGTGTGCGGGCGTGTTCATGAACTACTCCGGCGTCACCAGCCGCATCATGGACTTCTGCTCGGCCATCACGGGCCGCCTGCCGGGCGGCCTTGCGCAGGTGAACGTGCTGCTGTCCACGCTGATGGGCGGCCTGTCCGGCTCGAACCTGGCGGATGCCGCCATGGAAGCCAAGATGCTGGTGCCCGAGATGGAGAAGCAGGGCTTCTCGAAGGAGTTCTCCTCCGTCGTCACCGCCGCGTCGGCCATGATCACGCCGCTGATTCCCCCGGGAATCGCGATGATCCTGTACGGCTGCATCGCGGACGTGTCCATCGGCAAGCTGTTCACCTCCGGCATCACCGTGGGTGGCACGCTGTGCATCGCCATGATGCTCCTGGTGCACTTCATCTCCAAGAAGCGCGGCTATGTGCCGATCCGCAAGGAGAAGATGACGGGTAAGCAGTTCTGGGGCCACCTGAGGCCCGCGCTGCTGCCGCTGTGCCTGCCGATCATCATCATCGGCGGCATCCGACTGGGCATCTTCACCGCCACCGAGGCCGGCGCCGTCGCCATCCTCTACGCGGTCGTCCTGGGCCTGATCTACCGCGAGTTGAACTTCAAGCTGATCCTTCAGGCATGCAAGGAGACCGTCACCACCACCGCCGGCATCATGCTGATCGTGTCCGCGGCGAGTGTGTTCAGCTGGGTGCTGACCAAGGAGAAGATCCCCCAGCAGCTGACGGAGTTCATCGTGCGCATCTGCCCGAACAAGTACGCGTTCCTGATCGCGGTGAACATCTTCGTGCTGATCGTGGGCATGTTCATCGAGGGCAACGCGACGATGATCGTGCTGGTGCCCCTGCTGGCCCCCATCGCGGCGCAGTACGGCATCAACGAGATCCAGTTCGCCATGATCTACATTTTCAACAATGCCATTGGCGCGCTGTCGCCGCCCATGGGCACGCTGATGTTCGTGACCTGCTCCGTCACCGGCTGCAAGACGAAGCCCTTCATTAAGGAAGCGGTTCCGTTCTACATCCTGCTGCTGGTGGTGCTGCTGCTGTTCACCTTCTGCCCGCCCGTGACTACCGGCATCGTGAAGCTGATCTACGGCGCCGTCTGACGATTATCCAGAGAGCGAACCCGCGTTTTGGGTTCGCTCTGTATTTTTGGAATCGTGCCTGATAGATAAGGAATAATTTCCGGGCTGGGAGGTTCCAAGGGGAACAAGACAATCATTGGGAGGAATAGAAATGCCATTGTGGAAAGACGAAAATGAAATGCTGGAGCTGATGAAGCAGAAGCTCTACACCCCGGTGGTGGGGGACATACTGGACCAGATGGGCTACAAGCACCAGTTCCTGCCCGCGCCCATCCGCCCGCTGGCCGCCCAGGTGCCGGCCCGGATGCTGACGGACGCCGAGGGCAAAAACTGGCTCAAGCTGGCGGGCTTTGCCTGCACGGTGCTGGAAAACGACGTGTACGGCGTGCCGAAGAAGCCCTTCGGCTATATGACCGAGGCGCTGGACCAGCTTCGACCCAACGACATCTACGTCGCCACCGGCGCCCATCACAGCGCCCTGTGGGGCGAGCTTCTGACCGCCAGCGCCAAGGCCCGCGGCGCGGTGGGCGCGGTGCTGGACGGTTACAGCCGGGATACCCCGATGGTGCTGGAGCAGGATTTTCCCGTGTTTTGCGCCGGGACCTGGGCCCAGGATTCCTCGGTGCGCACCTATGTGTTCGACTACCGCTGCGACATCGAGATCGGCCAGGTGACCGTCCATGACGGCGACCTGATCTTCGGGGACGTGGACGGCGTGCTGGTGATCCCCAGGGACATCGCCGAAGAGGTGATCGGCCGGGCGCTGGAAAAGGCCGCCACCGAAAAGACCATGCGCAGGGCCATCGAGGGCGGCATGCTGGTCACGGAAGCCTTCGAGAAGTTCGGGGTGCTGTGACATGGAGATGAAGGCCGCGTTTCAGATCGACCGCCGGGACAACGTCGCCACCGCGCTGGCGGCGCTGGAGCCGGGCACGGTCAGCCTGCGGGGCGACGCGAGCGGCGCGTGCCGGGTCGTCGAGCCCATCCCCGCGGGGCACAAGCTGGCGCTCAGGGACATTCCGGAGGGCGCGGACATCGTGAAGTACGGCGTGCGCATCGGCGTCGCCACCCGGGACATCCCCGCCGGGCACTGGGTCCACCTGCACGTGATGCGCAGCGCCTACGACGAGCGCAGCAGCCACCTGGACGTCAATACCGGTGCGCCGAAGGATACGAAATATGAGTGAGGTGACGGACGTGGACAGGCTTGAGGACATCACCTGGCAGGGCTATGTCCGGCAGGACGGGTGCAAGGGCATCCGCAACCGGGTGCTGGTGGTCTACACCGTGAAGTGCGCCGAGCACGTCGCCCGGCGCATCGCGGAGGAAAGCCGCCATCCCGACGTGGAGGTCCTGGGCTTCGACGGCTGCACCGACAACCAGTACGCCGTGGACCTGATGATCGCCCTGATCCGCCATCCCAACGTGGGGGCGGTGCTGGCGGTGGGGCTGGGCTGCGAGTACGTGCAGCCCGAATGGCTGTCCGACATCGCGAAGAAGGCGGGAAAGCCCGCCGACTGGCTGTTCATCCAGCGGGAGGGCGGCACCCGAAGGGCCGTCGAGCGGGGCCTCGGCTGGGTCGGCCGGGCGCTTGAGCAGCTGAAGCACACGCCCCGCGCGCCCATGGGCCTCGCCGATCTGACGGTGGGCGCGGAGTGCGGCGGCAGCGACTACACCAGCGGGCTGGCGGGCAACGTGGTCGTGGGCCGGTTCTTTGACCGGCTGGTGGACGCCGGCGGCACGGCTGTCTTCGAGGAGATCGTGGAAGCCGTGGGCCTGGGCGACATCCTCATGGGCCGCGCCGCGGACGACCGGGCGAGGGGCGAGATCGGCCGCGCCTATTCCAAGATGCTGGACTATTGCAAATCCGTGCGACAGTATTCCGTCAGCCCCGGCAACTTCGCCGGGGGCCTCTCCACCATCGAGGAGAAGAGCATGGGGGCCATCGTCAAGAGCGGCTCCCGGCCCATACAGGGCGTGCTGAAGGTATCCCAGCCCCCGCGCCATCCGGGCCTTTGGCTGCTGGACAGCGTGCCGGACCCCCACTGGATGCAGTTCGGCATCACCAATCCCAACGACAGCGAGGGCCTGATGGACCTGATCAGCTGCGGGGCGCAGCTGGTGTTCCTGGTCACGGGCCGGGGCAGCGTGGTGGGCAGCGCGGTGTCCCCCTGCGTGAAGATCACCGGCAACGGCGAGACCTTCGCGCGCATGTCGGAGGACATGGACTTTGACGCCAGCCCGGTGCTGGCGGGGGCGAAGACCATGGACGACCTGACGGACGACCTGCTCAGGCTGGTGGTTGACACCGCCTCGGGACAGCCCAGCCGCGCGGAGGCGCTGGGACATCGGGAATACTACATACCTTATAAATATCAGGACAGGCCGCGGGCCTGCGAGGAGGACGAAAAATGAAGGCATTCACCGAAGAAGAAATGAAGCACTTTTCCATGGCGAGACAGTATGACCTCGCGGGCCGCGTGGCGGTGGTCACCGGCGGCGCGACGGGCCTGGGCCTGGCCATCACCCGCTGCATGGTCGCGGCAGGGGCGCGGGTGGCCGCGCTGGGCTCCCGCCCGGCGGAGGCCGCGATGCCGTCCCTCGAGGCGTTCGGCGACAGGGTGAAGTATTATCAGTACGACGTCACCCGGACCGACGAGGCACAGGCCATGGCCGATCGGATCATCGCGGATATGGGACACGTGGACATCCTGGTCAACAACGCGGGCAATCATTGCAAAAAATACGTGTGGGACATGACCGTGGAGGACTACGAGTCCGTGCTGGACGTGCACCTCGTGGGCGCTTTCGCGCTGACCAAGGCCTTCGTGCCCCATATGAAGCAGAACGGCTTTGGACGCCTGATCTTCCAGGCCAGCATGACCAGCTACATCGGCCAGCCCATGGTGGCGGGCTACACCACCGCCAAGGCCGGCATCCTGGGCCTGATCCACGCGCTGACGGCGGACCTGGCGGAATACGGCATCACCGCCAACGCCATCGCCCCGGGCTGGATCGACACGCCCATGTTCCACAAGGCCACCGACACCGATCCCCAGCGGCTGAACAAGATCCTGGGCCGCATCCCCGCCAAGACCGTGGGCGACCCCATGGACGTGGGCATGTGCGCCGCGTTCCTGGCCAGCGACGCCGCCCGGTACATCTCCGGCGCCTGCATTCCCGTGGACGGCGGCGCGCTGATCGGGTTCTGACGCACTCTTCAAACATATTCGCCGGCGCCCGTTGAAATGGGGAAATCGCCTTTTGATGGAGAGGCCGGTCCTTTGAGCCGCCCCGGGAACGCGACCGGATTCGTCCGGTGGTTCCACAGGGCGGCGTTTTTTGCCCTCCGGCGCCGAAAGAGGCGGCTGGGATTGTTGAATTTACAACGCCGTGCTATAATATGCGAACCCGATTGTCCCGGCGGCGTGCTCGGCCGCCCTCGAGGGGCACCGGGTTGAGGAAAACGGCTGCCGCGCGGGCGCGCCCCGGCGGTGGGTTTGAAAGGCATGGCAATGGCGAAGAAGAAAAAGACGGTCCGGCGCGGCTTGGCCTTTGGGTTCAGGCCCGGGCTGTTCGCGGTGACCCTGGTCACGGCGGCGGCGATCATCGCGGCGGGGGTGCTGCTGGACGAGAGCCCCTGGGCGCACCTGGGCGGCACGGCATCGGCCTCCGATTCCGGACTGCGGCTCAGCGAGGTGCAGAACCACAACGTGCTGACGCTGCTGAACGCCTCGGGCAGCGCCGCCTCCTGGATCGAGGTGGAGAACGCCGGGGACGCGGCGGTGTCGCTGCACGGCGTGTGCCTGGCGAAGGACACGCGCTTCAACAAGACCTTCGTGTTCCCGGACATCACGCTGCAGCCCGGCGAGTTCGCGCTGGTCTACGCGGACGGCAGGGCCTCGGCTTCCCCGGCCGGCGAGCTGCACGCGGCCTTCGGCCTGCCCGCGGCGGGCGGCACGGAGCTGTACCTGTTCGACGCGGCCCAGCAGCTGCTGGACGCCACCCGGGTGCCCGGCATGGCGGCGGATGAATCCTGGTGCCGGGACGCGGACGGCGAGTGGCAGGTGAGCGCCACTGCCACGCCCGGGGCCGCCAACCGCTTCGCGGACCAGCGGGGATTGGACGTGCAGGACGGCGAGGTGGAGCTCAGCGAGATCATGAGCGCCAACGTCACCGCCTTCCCGGACGAGGACGGCGCGTATCACGACTACATCGAGGTGCACAACCGCACCGACCGCGAGGTGAGCCTGGCGGGCTACTGGCTGTCGGACAACGCGGCCAAGCCGAACAAGTGGCAGTTCCCCGACGTGCGGCTTCCCGCGGACGGCTATCTGGCGGTGCACTGCTCCGGCACCTCCCGGAAGGAGGACGCGAGCCACCTGCACGCGGGCTTCAAGCTGTCCGCCGGGGAGACGGTGTATCTGGCCGGAAGCGACGGGACGACCATCTCCGTGGTGACCGTGCCGGAGCTGGCCAGCGGCCAGCCGCTTTCCCGGAGCCCGGAGGGCTGGACCAAGGCCCTGGGCCCGACGCCGAACCTGGAGAACACCGCCGAGGCCGCCATGCGCTACGACGCCCAGCTGCGCGCCCAGCGGGGCGGCGGGTTGATCATCAGCGAGGTCATGGCCCTGCCCGAGGGCGGCCAGCCCGACTGGATCGAGATCTACAACGGCACGGACGCGCCGGCGGACCTGGGAGGCTGGGGCCTTTCAAACCGGGCCGACCATCCCCGCAAGTGGCAGTTCCCCGCGGGCACCGCGCTGGGCCCCGGGGAGTACCTGGCGGTGCTGCTGATCGGCGAGACCGGCGAGTACGGCGGCAGCTACCTGTCCGCGCCCTTTGCCCTCAGCGGCGAGGGCGGCAGCACGGTGTGCCTCTGCGACGGACAGGGGGTCATCCGCGACGCGATGTTCCTGCCCCGGCAGTACGGCGGCATCTCCTACGGCCGGGACGGCGAGGGGACCTGCGGCTTCTTTGCCGCGCCGACGCCCATGGCGGCCCCGTCCGCCCGGGCCCTGGCGGACCGGACCGGCGATGTGCGCTTCTCCGAGGCGGGCGGTCTGTTCACCGCCGGCCAGTCCCTGAGCGTGACGCTTTCCGCCGACCCCGGCGCGCGCATCTATTACACCCTGGACTGCACGGATCCCACCGAGGCCTCCACGCCCTATGACGGCGCGCCCATCGGCGTGACCGGCACCACCATCATCCGCGCGGCGGCCTTCCGCGAGGGCTGCCTGCCCTCACAGATGGGCGCGGCGAGCTACCTGTTCGACGTGAACGCCGCCTCCGAGGCGCCCTATGTGGTCTCGCTGGTTTCCGACCCGGCGGGGCTCTACAGCGACGAGACGGGCATCATGGTCATGGGCCCCAACGCCACGGACAAGTTTCCCTACGGCGATTACGGCCGGGGCGCGAACTTCTGGATGGACTGGGAGCGGGAGGCCCACGTGGAGCTGTTCACCGGCGCGGGGGAGCAGGCCATCTCCCAGGAGTGCGGCATCAAGCTGCACGGCAGGAACACCCGCGCCTACGAGCTGAAGTCCTTCAAGGTGATGGCGAAGAGCCGCTACGGCAAGAACCGCTTCAGCTATCCCATCTTCCACGACCGGCCCTGGGACGACTACGAGGCCTTCATTCTGCGCTATTCGGGCCAGGATTACAAGAGCACCTTCATGCGCGACGCGGTGCTGACCTCGCTGGCGGAGAACACCAGCGTGATGTACCTGGAGGCCGAGGAGTGCATCTGCTACCTGAACGGCAAGTACTACAGCGCCATGTACATCCGCGAGAACGTGAGCCCCTACTCGCTGGCGCGGCGCGAGGGCTGGGACGGACAGGAGGACGCGCTGGACCTGGTCAAGAGCGGCTACGAGGTCAAGCAGGGCTCCAACGAGAGCTACATCGCCCTGAAGGCCTGGTTGGACAGCCACGACACCTCCACCCAGGAGGCCTATGAGGTCATCGACGCGGCGGTGGACATCGACAACTTCATCGAATACGCCACCCTGCAGCTGTACATCGAGCCGCCGGACACCGTGAACGTGAAGCGCTACCGCAACACCCGGGCGGACGGCAAGTGGCGCTGGGTGATCTACGATGTGGACCGTGGCATGCGCGGCGACGAGGACGGCTTTGCCCTGCTGGCCCAGGGCACCAACGCCCAGCTGTTCAAGGCCTGTATGAACAACCCGGCCATCCGGGAGCGACTGCTGGCCAACCTGAACACGGCCCTGGCGACCTACCTGTCCAGCGAGCACGTCACCGCCCTGGTGGACGAGCAGTTCCAGCGGCTCAAGCCGCTGCTGCCGGACTACCTGGAAATGATGGGGCTCTCCCAGAGCCACTACGCCTCCGCGCTGAAATCGCTGCGGGGCGCCATCGGCAAGCGGCCCCGGCTGGTGCTGAAGCACTGCGCGGACTACCTGAACCTGACCCAGGAGGACGTGTACCGCCTGTTCCCGGACGCCATTGCGGCGATCGAGGCGTATGAGGCGAAGGCGAACTGAACAGGGTAAACGGAGCCGCTGCCGCCGTGATCTCTTAAAAACCCCAACGCACTTGATGGGCGCGTTGGGATTCAGACTATTGACAAACCCCGAAGGAGTATGGGGAGGCGTAAGGCCTCCCCATCTACAATCAATGCTGGCGGCGTGTACGTCAGGATTGCATTTTTCGGGAACAAACGCTTGCGTTTGTGGAGAAAAATGAGTCCCTGCCAGTCAGAAAATTCGTGCCGTAAGGCGCGAATTTTCGCGTCTTCCTCTCTCGTTGAAAAACAGGGGTTTTTCAACGAATTGAATCTCAACATATTTGATGGATGCGTTGGGATTTTTGCTTTTTTCCGCAAGGGGCTTGACAGGGGGCGGTTAAGCGTATATAATAACATATGAACAGATGAGCATATGTTGAGGAGATGAGAGCGATGCACGAACACGCCGAGTGCTGCGAGGAGCTGCGGGTGCACCCGGAGATCCTGGACCGGGTGAAGCCGGACATGCCGGACGAGGAGTGCCTGTACGACCTGGCGGAGCTGTTCAAGGTGTTTGGCGACACCACGCGGATTCGCATACTGTATGTATTGTTCGAGTCCGAGATGTGCGTGTGCGACATCGCGGAGCTGCTCAACATGTCCCAGTCGGCGATCTCCCACCAGCTGCGGGTGCTGAAGCAGGCCCGCCTGGTGCGCAACCGCCGGGAGGGCAAGACGATCTATTATTTCCTGGCGGACGAGCACGTGCGCACGATCATCGGCCAGGGCATGGAGCACATTCAGGAATAATCGAGCGGGAGGATACGACCATGAAGAAGAGCTACAAGATCGAAGTGGACTGCGCGAACTGCGCCAACCTGATGGAGGAGACCACCAGGAAGACCGACGGCGTGAAGGACTGCGTCGTCAGCTTCATGACCCAGAAGATGAAGGTGGAGTTCGAAGAGGGCGCTGACGTGGACACCGTGATGCAGAAGGTGCTGGCCAACTGCAAGAAGGTGGAGAGCGACTGCGAGATCTACCTGTAATCCTTCGTCAGGGCTTTTTCCTTGGATATGACTGTCGGCGGGGCCGGCTGAAACCCGCCGGCGCAGAAGGTATTTCATCGCCCCGATATGTGTAATTCCAATATCGACCATGGCCCGCCGGCGTACGGCGGGCCGGGCCGCCGCAGAGAGGAAGTGGCACGGTGAACAAGAAGCAGAAGAAGCTGCTCATTCGCATCATCATTGCCGCCGTTTTTTTTGTGCCGTTGTACCTGATCTCCGAGGGCCTCGTGGCGGTGAAGCTGCCCGAGCCCGTGCTGATCGCCCTGTTTTTGATCCCCTACCTGACGGTGGGCTGGGACATCCTGCGCAAGGCGCTGCTGGGCATTCGGAACCGGCGGCTGTTTGACGAGTGCTTCCTGATGACGGTGGCCACCGTGGGCGCCATCGCCCTGGGGGAGTATGGCGAGGGCGTGGCGGTCATGCTGCTGTACCAGGTGGGCGAGCTGTTCCAGAGCTGCGCCGTGGGCAGGAGCCGCCAGAGCATCAGCGAGCTGATGGACATCCGGCCGGACTACGCCAACCTGGAGGGCGAGGACGGCGGCCTCGAGCGGGTGGACCCGGACGAGGTGGAGACCGGCTCCGTCATCGTGGTGCAGCCCGGGGAGCGGGTGCCCATCGACGGCGTGGTGATCGAGGGGACCTCTGCGCTGGATACCAGCGCCCTGACCGGCGAGAGCAAGCCCCGGAGCGTGGCCGTGGACGACGACGTGCTCAGCGGGTGCATCAACCTCTCCGGCGTGCTGCGGGTGCGCACCACGGCGGAGTTCGACGAGTCCACCGCCTCGAAGATCCTGGACCTGGTGGAGAACGCCGCCTCTCGGAAGTCGAAGTCGGAGAACTTCATCTCCAAGTTTGCCCGGGTGTATACGCCCGTGGTGTGCTACACGGCCCTGGCCCTGGCGGTGCTGCCGCCGCTGTTCTGCATGCTCACCGGCGTGGGCATGGCGGGCTACGCGGGGGCGGGCGCGCTGTGGCGGGACTGGGTGCTGCGCGCCTGCACCTTCCTGGTGATCAGCTGCCCCTGCGCGGTGGTCATCAGCGTGCCGCTGAGCTTCTTCGCGGGGCTCGGCGGGGCCAGCAGCCAGGGCATACTGATCAAGGGCTCCAACTACCTGGAGACCCTATCCCAGGTGGGCACGGTGGCCTTTGACAAGACCGGCACCATCACCCTCGGCAGCTTCGAGGTCACGGCGGTGCACCACAGCCCCATGGAGGAGCAGCGGCTGCTGGAGTACGCCGCGCTGGCGGAATGCCATTCCTCCCATCCGATCAGCCAGAGCCTGCGCCGGGCTTACGGGAAGGAGCTGGACATCTCCCGCGTGTCGGACGTGCAGGAAATCAGCGGCCACGGCGTGCTGGCCAGGGTGGACGGCGTGGACGTGGCGGTGGGCAACGAGAAGCTGATGAACCGCATCGGCGTGGCCTTCCGGCACTGCCACCACGCGGGCACGATCATCCACATGGCGGTGGACGGCGCCTATGCCGGGCACATCGTGATTTCCGACGAGCTGAAGGCCACCTCCCGGGAGGCCATGGCCGCGCTGAAGCGGGCGGGCGTGGAGCGCACCGTGATGCTGACCGGCGACGCCCGGGCCGTGGCGGAGCAGGTGGCGAAGGAGGTCGGCCTGACCGACTTCCGTGCGGAGCTGCTGCCCCAGGACAAGGTCGCCTGCGTCGAGGAATTGATGCGCGGGGGCGGCCGGAAAAAGCTGGCCTTCGTGGGCGACGGCATCAACGACGCGCCGGTGCTGTCCCGGGCGGACATCGGCATCGCCATGGGCGCGCTGGGCAGCGACGCCGCCATCGAGGCCGCGGACGTGGTGCTGATGGACGACGACCCGCTGAAGATCGCCAAGGCCATTCGCATCTCCCGGAAGTGCCTGGGCATCGTGAAGCAGAACATCGCCTTCGCCCTGACGGTGAAGGCCGTCTGCCTGGCGCTCAGCGCCCTGGGCTTGGCGAACATGTGGCTCGCCATTGCCGCGGACGTGGGCGTGATGATCCTGGCGGTGCTCAACGCGATCCGCTGCCTGTTCGTCAGGAAGCTGTGAGGGATTGGGAATCAGGGAAAAGAGAATAGGGAAAAGGAATTGAGAATTAGGGATTAGGGATCAGGGATTAGATACAGTGGGGTCCCAGCGGTAATTTGCCGCCGGGGCCCCATTATAATGTACAATTGTCCCAAGAAGCGGTTACACCTTCAATATCTTGAACGCGGCGGCGCGCCCCAGCCGGTTCATCACGGCCAGGCCCACGCCGTCCTCGGAGACCGCCTCGGAGAAGATCGCGTCCGCGCCGAGGGCGTCCGCCTCGCGCAGGCAGGCGAACACGGCGTGGGCCATCTCCGCGGCGTCCGCGCCGAGGGAGAGCGCCCTGCGCTCGCCGTAGGCGGGCAGGTGGTCGGACAGGGCCAGGATCAGCGGGCGCCTGCCCTCGGACAGCGCGGCGTCGTACAGGCCGCGGATGGCTTCGGCGACCGCTTCTGACCTGCCTTCGACGATGGTCAGCTCGCCGGACGGCGCGTAGTGGCGGTACTTCATGCCCGGGGACCGGGGGCGCTCACCCTCCTTGAGGGGACGCATCACAGCGGGATCGACCCCGGCGCTGCCGCAGACGGCGGCGATCATCTCCCGGGTCACGCCGCCGGGCCGCAGGATGCGGGGCTCGCCGCCGGTGACGTCGATCACCGTGGACTCCAGGCCCACATCGCAGGGCCCGCCGTCCAGGATCAGCGGGATCCGCCCGTCCATGTCCTCGAACACGTGGGCGGCGGTGGTGGGGCTGGGCCGGCCGGAGCGGTTGGCGCTGGGCGCGGCGATGGGCCGCCGGGCGGCGTCGATCAGCGCCCTGGCCGCCGGGTGGGCGGGAAAGCGCACCGCCACGGTGTCCAGGCCCGCCGTCACTGCCGTGGGCACGAGGTCGGACTTCGGGAAGATCAGCGTCATGGGTCCGGGCCAGTAGGCGTTCATCAGGGCCCGGGCCGTGGGGGAGGGCTCCACGGCGATCAGCGGCTCGAGCTGGTCGATGGCGCTGATGTGCACGATCAACGGGTTGTCGCCGGGGCGGCCCTTCGCCTCGAAGATGCGGCGCACCGCGTCGGCGTCCAGGGCGTTCGCGCCCAGGCCGTACACGGTCTCGGTGGGAAAGCCGACCAGCTCGCCCGAACGGATCAGCTCGCCCGCGCGGGCGAGGGCTTCGGGGGAGACGGAAAGCAGTTGGGTTTGCAATGGGAGGACCTCTTTTCGGAAGCGGAAATAAAGACAGAAAGGCTACAGGATCTGCTCCATGCCCACCTTGTAGGGCGTGAGGCCCAGCTTTTCGTAGAAGGCCATCGCGCCGGGGTTGCAGCTCCACACGTTCAGCGTGACGTTGTAGCAGCCGGTTTCGCGGGCGAAGTCGAGGATGTGCCCGTAGATCGCGCGGCCCACGCCGCGCCCGCGGGCAGCCTCGTCCACGCAGATGTCGTCGATGTACAGCGTCTTGACGTCAGTGAGCAGGTTGCTGTTCACATGCTGCTGGAATACGCAGAAGCCGTGGCCCAGCACAGCGCCGCTCTCATCGACGCAGACGAACACCGGCGTGGCGTCGTCCGCGAGGATTTCGCGCAGCTCGTCGGGGGTATACTTGGTCGCCGGCTTGAACAGGTCGGGCCGCCCCTCGTAGTGGACGCGGTTCACCTGCACCAGCAGGGCCATGAGGGCGGGAATGTCGGCCTCGACGGCGCGGCGGACAGTGATGCTGAGCATGGGACAGACCTTCTTTCGATTTGGCAGAGGAAGGGGGGAAAATTGAGAATTGGGAATTGTGGATGAAATCCTGACGGATTTCTCATATTTCAAGGAATCATTCTTCCTGACAGCGCAGCTTGCCGTCATCGAAAAGATTGAGCCAGCGGCCATATCGTTTATACCTAATCAGGCAAATCCCGCAGGGATTTGGACCGCCATTCTCCATTCCCAATTCTCAATTCTCAATTGAATGAAAGCCGTTACCGGCTTTCATTCAACAGCGCCGTCTGCTCGGCGAGGGTCAAAGCGTCGATGATCTCGTCCAGGTGCCCCTCCATGATCTCGTCGATCTTGTAGAGGGTCAGCCCGATGCGGTGGTCGGTGACGCGCCCCTGGGGGAAGTTGTAGGTTCGGATGCGCTCGCTGCGGTCGCCGGTGCCCACCTGCAGGCGGCGGCGGTTGGCGTACTCGCCCTCCTGCTGCTCCCGCTGGAGGTCGTACAGCCGGGACTTCAGCACGCGCATGGCCTTTTCCCGGTTCTGGATCTGGCTGCGCTGGTCCTGGCTGGTGACCACCAGGCCGGTGGGGATGTGGGTGATGCGCACGGCGGAATCGGTGCGGTTGACGTGCTGGCCGCCCGCGCCGGAGGCACGGTAGGTGTCGATGCGCAGGTCGTTCGGGTTGATCTCCACCTCCACGTCCTCCGCCTCGGGCAGCACGGCCACGGTGGCGGTGGAGGTGTGGATGCGGCCGGAGGATTCGGTCACCGGCACGCGCTGCACCCGGTGCACGCCGGACTCGAACTTCAGCTTGGAGAACACGTTCTTGCCCTGGATGAGGATCACGCTCTCCTTCAGGCCGCCCAGCTCGGTGCTGCCGTCCTCCACCATCTCCACCTTCCAGCCCTGGCTGTCGGCGTAGTGGCTGTACATGCGCAGCAGCTGCGCGCCGAACAGGCCGGCCTCGTCGCCGCCGGCCCCCGCGCGCACCTCCAGCAGGGCGTTCTTGTAGTCGTCCGGGTCCTTGGGCAGCAGCGCGATCCGGGCCGCCTGGGTGGCCTCGTCCAGTCGCTTCTCCAGCTCGGGCAGCTCCTCCCGGGCCAGCTCTGCCATGTCCGGGTCCTCCAGCATCTCCTGGGCGGCGTCGATGTCGTCCAGCAGCTTGCGGTAGTCGACGGCGATGTCGTTCAGCTCCGCCAGCTCGCTGTGCTCCCGCATCAGGCGGGTGAAGGTGGCGGTGTCCGCGATGACCTCCGGCAGCGTGATGCGGATGGACAGCTCCTCGTAGCGACCCTGGATGGCCTCCAGCTGGGCGGCGATGCGCGCCTGTTCATTGTAGGATGTGGACTGCATATCGGCTCCTTATATCTTTGCGAATACGACGCGCTCGATGCCGTTGAGGTCCCGGATAGTCCCGGCCTCCAGGCAGGGCAGTTTTGACTTGACCAGCTCCAGCACGGCGTCGGATTGGCCCGCGCCGACCTCCAGGAACAGCGCTCCGCCGGGCTTCAGGTGGCCCATGGCCTCCTGGGCGATGCGGCGGTAGAGGTCCAGGCCGTCCGCGCCGCCGTCCAGCGCCAGCTGGGGTTCGTAGCGCACCTCGCGCTGCAGCTGGATCAGCTCCGACCGGGGAATGTAGGGCGGGTTGGACACAATGATGTCGAACTTCTCCCGCCCGATGGCGGCGAACAGGTCGCCGTGGCGCAGTTCGGCCTTCGCGCCGAGTTCATGCAGGTTCCTGCGGGCATATTCCAGCGCTTCGCGGCTGACATCTGCCAGCGTGACCTCGGCCCGGGGGGCCAGGGAGGCGATGCTCAGCCCGATGCAGCCGCTGCCGGCGCACAGGTCCAGCACCGCCGGGGCGCCGGGGCGCTCCCGCACGGCGATCAGCGCCGCCTCCACCAGCGTCTCCGTGTCCTGCCGGGGAATGAGCACCCCGGGGCCCACGTGAAAGCGCAGGCCCATGAAGTCGGCGGTGCCGAGGATGTACTGGACCGGCTCGCCGGAGGCACGGCGGGACAGCATCGCGTCCAGCTGTGCCTGCTGGGCGCCGGTGATGGCGCGGTCGGATTCAAACTTCAGCTCGCTGCGGCTCATGCCCAGGGTGTCCTCCGCCATCCAGCGGGCGTCGATCTGGGGATCGGGACAGCCGGACGCGGTCAACACCGCCTGCGCGTGGCGCAGCCAGTCGGATATGTTCATGGGGTTCGCACCTTTCTGGTTGGAAATCGCGGGCTTCGCTCCGCGGCGCTATCGGTCGTTTTCCCGGGCGGCGTTGTAGGCGAGGACCGCCACCTCCACCATCTGGGGGTGGGGCCTGCGCACCAGCAGGCGCTCCAGGAGGAGCTGCGGGCCCAGCAGCGCGGCGGCGAAGGTGCCGGGGCGCGCCTTCTCCAGCAGCTGTATGGGCTCGTTGATCACGGCGGCGATGATCAGCACGATCAGCAGCCGCACCAGCAGCTGCACCGGCAGCGTGAACGTGCGCACCAGGGCGAAGGCGATCATGGACAGCAGCAGCACCGTCACGGCGAAGGCGCTGTCGCTGCGGCGGGTCAGGTGGGAGGCCTGCCCGGCAGCCTCCTGGCTCACCCGGCCGCCCTTGTAGGCGGGGGTATTCAGCACCTTGTTGATGGCGCCGCGGTACATGCACAGCCGGTTGAGCACCCGCAGGCGGGGGATCAGGGCCACGCAGATCAGCGCGCCCAGCACCCGCACGGCGCAGGTGACGGCGTTGATGGCGGGCCGGGTCAGCTCGAACTGGGGCAGCAGGAAGCGGTCCACCGCCCAGGGCGCGACCAGCAGCAGGCCCACCAGCAGCACGATGGCCACGATGGCGCTGCCCGCGGCGATGAAGCTGACGGGGTTGACGCGGAACAGCTCCGCGAAGCGCTGCTCGAACCTGCGGCCCCGGGCGATCTGCTGGGGGTGCAGCTCCGCCGACTCCAGCACGCCGTCCAGGAAGTCCGCCGCGCCGCCCGCCAGGCGCACGATGCCCCTCACGAAGGGGATGCGCTCCATGGCTTCCCGGGCGGGATGGTACTCCCGGCGGATGCGCAGGGCGACGTCCTTGTTGTCCTTGCGGACGGCGAAGGCCGTGGCGCTGCCGATTCGGAAGCGCACGCCTTCGGCCACGGGACTGGCCCAGATCTGGGATTGGTTGCTTCGGGACATAATGACACCTGCTTCATGGTGGTTGGGATCGTTCTGAGCGTCCTGTTTGAAGGGGTAAGGCGTAAACAAAAAAGATCGGCGCGTCTCCGTCGATCTTGAGTGTCTGTACGCGCGAAAAACGGCAAAAGCACCGGCAAAGCCGCAGCTTTGCCGATGCTTGCAGTGGAACTACATGCCGTAGCGCTTCTTGAAGCGATCCACGCGTCCGCCGGTATCAACCAGCTTCTGCTTGCCGGTGTAGAAAGGATGGCACTTTGAGCAGATATCAACGCGCA
>JAUMVG010000045.1 GCA_030530315.1 Clostridia bacterium
TCAACGAGCCCACCGCCGCGGCGCTGGCCTACGGCCTGGACAAGGGCGACGCCCACAAGATCCTGGTGTACGACCTGGGCGGCGGCACCTTCGACGTGTCCCTGATGGAAGTCGGCGACGGCATCTTCGAGGTGCTGGCCACCGCCGGCAACAACCGCCTGGGCGGCGACGACTTCGACCAGCGGCTGATCGACTACATCGCCGAGGAGTTCCGCAAGGAGAACGGCATCGACCTGCGCCAGGACCGCATGGCCCTGCAGCGCCTGAAGGAGGCCGCCGAGAAGGCCAAGATCGAGCTGTCCGGCCTGATGAGCGTGAACGTGAACCTGCCCTTCATCACCGCGGTGGACGGCGTGCCGAAGCACTTGGACGTGACCATCACCCGCGCGAAGTTCAACGAGCTGACCGCTGATCTGGTGGAGAAGACCGTGGGCCCGATGAACCAGGCCATGCGCGATGCGGGCGTCACCGCCTCCGACATCGACAAGGTGATCCTGGTGGGCGGCTCCACCCGTATCCCCGCCGTGCAGGAAGCCGTGCAGCGCATCACCGGCAAGGAGCCCTACAAGGGCATCAACCCCGACGAGTGCGTGGCCGTGGGCGCTGCCATCCAGGGCGGCGTGCTGGGCGGCGACGTGAAGGACATCGTGCTGCTGGACGTCACCCCGCTGTCCCTGGGCATTGAGACCCTGGGCGGCGTGTTCACCCGCCTGATCGAGCGCAACACCCCCATCCCCGTCAAGCAGACCCAGGTGTTCTCCACCGCTGCCGACGGCCAGACCTCCGTTGACGTGCACGTCCTGCAGGGCGAGCGCGAGATGGCGGCCTACAACAACACCCTCGGCCGCTTCCAGCTGACCGGCATCGCGCCGGCGCCCCGCGGCGTGCCGCAGATCGAGGTCACCTTCGACATCGACGCCAACGGCATCGTGCACGTGTCCGCCAAGGACCTGGGCACCGGCAAGGAGCAGTCCATCGCCATCACCGCTTCCTCCAACATGAGCGAGGAGGAGATCAAGAAGGCCGTGGACGAGGCCGCCCAGTTCGCCGCCGAGGACAAGAAGAACAAGGAGCGCGCCGAGACCTTCAACCAGGCCGATAACCTGATCTACCAGACCGAGAAGACCATCAAGGATCTGGGTGACAAGATGGACGCCGCGGACAAGGCCAAGCTGGAGAGCGAGCTCGAGAGCTTCAAGCAGGTGCGCCAGGGCAACGACGTCGACCAGATCAAGTCCGCCATGGAGAACTTCAGCAAGCAGACCATGGACGTGTTCGGCAAGGTCTACCAGCAGCAGTCCGCCCAGGGCAACCCCGGCGGTGCGGGCTACAACCCCGGCAACGGCGGCGGCGCCAATGTGAACGACGACGGCACCGTGGACAGCGAGTTCACCGACAACAACTGATCGACGACGTGAATCGGAGGGGCAAGGGCAGCGCTCTTGCCCCCTCTTTGAGAACTTGGAAGTTGTCGGGCTGACGCCCAATTGAGAATTGAGAATGGAGAATTGGGAATGGTGGTGCAAATCCCTTCGGGATTTGTTTTGATTACGCCCCATAATTTGTGATTCTACGATGATTTGCCACCATTTAATCAGAGAAATCCGTAAGGATTTCAACATAAATTCTCAATTCTCAATTCCCAATTCTCAATTAATTAAATTCCAATTCACGGTAATTATTCCCCAAATCAATGAGGGGTGATCCAAGCAATGGCAAACAAGAGAGACTACTACGAGGTCCTGGGCGTAGCCAAGGACGCGGACGCGGCGACGATCAAAAAGGCCTACCGCACGCTGGCGAAGAAGAACCACCCGGACGTGAACCCCGGCGACAAGGGCGCTGAGGAGCGCTTCAAGGAGATCAACGAGGCCTATCAGGTGCTCTCCAACCCCGAGAAGCGGGCCCAGTACGACCAGTTCGGCCACGACGGCCCCCAGGCGGGCTTTGGCGGCGGCGGCTTCGGCGATTTCAGCGGCTTTGGCGGCGGCGGCTTCGGCGGGTTTGAGGACATCTTCTCCTCCGTGTTCGGCGGCGGCTTCGGCGGCGGGCGCTCCAACGGCCCCGTGCCCGGGGACGATCTGCGCTACGACCTGACCATCTCCTTCGAGGAGGCGGCCATGGGCTGCGAGAAGGAGATCAACCTGGTCCGGGACGAGGAGTGCCCCACCTGCGGCGGCAGCGGCGCGAAGCCCGGGTCCAAGGTGGACACCTGTCCCACCTGCGGCGGCACCGGCCAGGAGCGCGTGGTCACCAATACGCCCTTCGGGCGCATCCAGAACGTGCGCACCTGCTCCCGCTGCCACGGCGCGGGCAAGATCATCACCGAGCCCTGCCCCAAGTGCCACGGGCGCGGCAAGGTGCGCGTCAGCAAGCGGCGCACGGTGAAGGTGCCCGCGGGCATCGACAACGGCCAGGTGCTGACGATCCGCGGCCAGGGCGGCCTGGGCGAGCGCGGCGGCCAGCCGGGCGACCTGTTGATCGTGATCACGGTGAAGCCCCACAAGCTGTTCAAGCGGCGCGAGGACGACCTGTACATTGAAATGCCGCTGACCTTTACCCAGGCGGCGCTGGGCGCCGAGCTGGACGTGCCCACGCTGACCAAGCCGGTGAAGTACCGCTTCCCGGAGGGCACCCAGCCCGGACAGATCTTCCGCCTGCGGGAGCAGGGCGTCACCCATCTGCGGGGCGGCGGAAAGGGCGACCTGTACGTTACCGCCGTGGTGGAGATCCCCAAGAAGCTGACCAACCAGCAAAAGGAGTTGCTGCGCCAGTTCGACGGCATCACCAACAACAGCCAATACGAGAAGAAGAAGTCGTTCTTCGACAAGCTGAAGGACGCGTTCTCATAATCAAGGAGCAAAGCGCATGGACTGGATGGAATATACCGTACTGACCACCACCGAGGGCTCGGACCTCATCTCCCAGATCCTGATGGACGCGGGCAGCACCGGCACCATGATCGAGGACAAGAACGACGTGGCCGCGAACCAGCGCCCGGAAGGGCAGTGGGACATCATCGACGAGGCCATCGCCCAGCGCATCGGCGACGATGTGAAGGTGACGGGCTACTTCGAGGTGGACGGCGGCCTGAGCGACCGCATCGCCTATATCGAGGGCGAGCTGCGCCGGATCAGGGACCTGGACCTGGGCATGGACCTGGGCAAGCTGGAGACGCGCACCCATTCCGTGGCCGAGGAGGACTGGACGGAGAGCTGGAAGGCGGCCTTCAAGCCCTTCCGGCTGGGAGATCACATGGTGGTGAAGCCCAGCTGGACCGAGATCGAGACCCGGCCCGGGGACCACATCATCGAGATCGACCCCGGCATGGCCTTCGGCACCGGCACCCACGAGACCACCGGCATGTGCGTGCAGCTGGTGGAGAAGTACGTGAAGCCCGGCGACCGGGTGATCGACATCGGCACCGGCACGGGCATACTGGCCATCGCCGCGGCCCACATGGGCGCCAAGCCGGTGCTGGCCACCGACCTGGACGCCGTGGCGGTGCGCGTGGCGGCGGAGAACGTGAAGATCAACGGCTTCGAGGGCGTGATCGACGTGCGCTGTGGCGACCTGCTGGAGGTCGTGCAGGAGTGCGGCGACGTGGTGATCGCCAACATCATCGCAGACGTGATCGTCGGCCTGGCAGCGCCCGTTCGGGAGCGCATCGCCGACAACGGCCTGTTCATCTGCTCCGGCATCTCCGTGGAGCGCCGGGAGGACGTGCGCAGGGCGCTGGCCGAGGCGAATTACGAGCTCCTGGACGATCTGAACGAGGGCGAGTGGTGCGCCATGGCGGCGCGGAAGCGGGGCTGATCCCGGCCGTGAAGCCGGAAGGCTCCAACCGCCGGCGCGCGGGGAGCCCCCAAGTACAGTTGAAGTGGTGAGCGCATGCACAGCTTTTACATCGAGCCGCCCGTGGGCGGCGAGGCGCTGCTGCCGGCCGAGGAGGCGAAGCACGCCCTGAAGGTGCTCCGCCTCGGGCCGGGGGACGAGGTCTGCGCCATGGACGGCGCGGGCGGCCGCTGGCGCGGCGAGATCGCGGAGATCTCCGGCGGCGCGGTGCGGGTGCGGCTGCTGGAGTCGCTGCCCGCCAACGAAGCCCCGGCGCGGGTGACCGTCTACGAGGGGCTGCCCAAGGCGGACAAGCTGGACTTCATCGCTCAGAAGCTGACGGAGCTGGGAGCCGCGGCCCTCGTGCCGGTGAAGATGGAGCGCTGCGTGGTCAAGCTGGACGCGAGGGACGGCGCGAAGCGTCGGGAGCGCCTGGAAAAGATCGCCCGGGAGGCCGCGAAGCAGTGCCGCCGGGGCCTGGCCCCGGAGATCGCCGAGCCGCTGAGCTGGCGGCAGGCCCTTGAGCGCATGGCGGCCCACGACCTGCTGCTGATCCCCTGGGAGGACGCCGAGGGCACCCGGCTGAAGGACGTGTACCGCGCGCTGCCGGAGGCCCGGGACATCGGCATCGTCATCGGCCCGGAGGGCGGCATGTCCGAAGATGAAGTGCGGGCGCTGGCCGACATCGGCGGGCGGACCGTCACGCTGGGCCCCCGCATCCTGCGCACCGAGACCGCCGCGGTGGTCTCCGCCGCGCTGGCGATGCAGCTGTGGGGGGACATGTAGGGAATTGAGAATTGAGAATTGAGCAGTGAGAAGGGGGACTGGGGCCTTGAGACTTGGGACTTGAGAAGGCGACGCAGCTGCTGGATTGCCTTGACAGATGGCCAATAGTTTTCGAACAATCGTTGATTGGGATTTACAATCAAACAAATCCCGGAGGGATTTGCACGATCATTCCCAATTCCCAATTCTCAATTCTCAATTCTACAGATATCCGACGAGGAGATGAGAACCATGACCATCAATGAATATCAGTCCCTCGCCCTGCGCACGCTGAACCCGGCGCTGAGCGAGAAGGATGTGCTGATCAACGGCGTCATGGGGCTCTGCGGCGAGGCGGGGGAGGCCATCGACCTCGTCAAGAAGCACCTGCACCAGGGACATCCTCTGGACCGGGAGGGCCTCGTCAGGGAGCTGGGGGACATCGCCTGGTATCTTGCGGAGACCGCCTACGCCCTGGGCGTGGACCTGGAGACGGTGCTCCAGGGCAACATCGACAAGCTGCGCAGGCGCTATCCCGAGGGGTTTGAGACGGTGAAATCCATCGAGCGCAATGAATGATCGCTGCAGGGACGCCGTGATTGGTGTCCGCGTTACGGAGCAATGATGAAGAGAATCGCGACATACACGCTGGGCTGCAAGGTGAACCAGTACGACACCGAGGCCATGCTGGAGAGCTTTGAGCGGGCGGGCTACACCGCCGTGTCCTTTCAGGATGAGGCGGACGTGTACCTGATCAACACCTGCACCGTGACCGGCACCGGGGACCAGAAGTCGCTGAAGACCATACGCCGCGCGGCCCGGGAGCACCCGGACTGCGCCATCGTGGTGTGCGGGTGCCTGGCCCAGCGGGAGGCCGACGCGATCCTGGCCATGGACAACGTCCGCCTGGTGGTGGGCGTGCAGCGCCGGAGCGAGGTGGTGGACCTGCTGGAGCGGGCCCTGGCGACGGGGGAGGCCATCAACGCCGTGTCTGCGCTGAAGGGCGCGGGGTTCGAGAGCCTGTTCGTGTCCCGTCACGAGGGCAAGACCCGGGCGACGATGAAGATCCAGGAGGGCTGCGACCGCTATTGCAGCTACTGCATCATCCCCAGCGTGCGCGGGCCGGTGCGCTCCATGCCGCTGGAGCAGGTGGCCGCAGAGGCCGCCCGGCTGGCGGCGGCGGGCTACCGGGAGATCGTGGTGACGGGCATCCACCTGGCCAGCTACGGCCGGGGCACCGAGTACACGCTCCTGGACGCCCTGCGGGCCGTGCACGACGCTCCGGGCGTCATGCGGGTGCGGCTGGGCTCGCTGGAGCCGATGACGGTGACGGAGGCATTCGCCGAGGCCGCCTCCCGGTTGCCGGGGCTGATGCGCCAGTTCCACCTGTCGCTCCAGTCGGGCAGCGCAGCCGTGCTCAGGCGGATGCACCGCCGGTACACCCCCGAGGAGTACCTGCGGGCGGCGGAAACGTTGCGCCGCTTCATGCCGGACTGCGCCGTGACCACCGACGTGATCGTGGGCTTCCCCGGCGAGACGGAGGAGGAGTTCCGGGAGACCCTGGAATTCGTGGAGCGCGCCAAATTGGCCCGCATCCACGTGTTTCCCTATTCCCGGCGCAAGGGCACCGTGGCGGACGCCATGGAGGGCCAGGTGCCGGAGGGCGTGAAGCACGCCCGGGCAAAAAAACTGATCGAGCTGGGGAACCAATTGGAGCGCCGGTTCGTCTCAGGGTTGTTGGGCTCGACGCAGCAGGTGCTGTTCGAGCAGCCGGCGGGCGAGGGCCTGTCGGAGGGCTATACCGGCCAGTACGTCCGCGTGCGCGCAAAGGCGCGGCCGGGAGAGATTCGCGCCGTGCGCATCGACGGCGCGGAGGGCACCCTGGCGCTGGGAACGGTGATCGACGAGGATACGGAGGAACGAGAACCATGAGTGACTGCCTGTTTTGCAAGATTATTGCCGGCGAGATCCCGGGCAACGTGGTGTTTGAGAACGACAAGGTGTTCGCCTTCAGGGACATCAATCCCCAGGCGCCGGTACACGTGCTGATCGTGCCCAAGAAGCATATGGCCAACGTGCTGGAGTGCGACGGGGAGACCGCCGCCGCGCTGACCGACGCCATCCGCGAGATCGCGGCGAAGGAGGGCGTGGCTGAGAGCGGCTTCCGGGTGATCAGCAACTGCGGCCACGACGGCGCGCAGTCCGTCAACCACCTGCACGTCCACCTGCTGGGCGGCAGAGCGCTGCCGGAACGGATGGGATGACCGCCGCCCGAGGGGGAATAGACCGGCCGCTTCGCGCATATCCTATCGGATGATGGCGTGGATTGGCCCATTTGAACAAAAAGATGGGCAAATTGGCGGCGCTTTTTCAAAGTTTTGTGAAAATCTTGGTTTTATTGCCCACAAGGGTTGACGAGTACATGAGTTATGGGGTATAATAAACATTGTGGCGAACCCCATGCTACATTGGCGTATGCCATTCAATCGCGAGGGGAGGGAAAGCACATGTCCGAGGTACGCATTCGGGAAAATGAATCATTGGAAAGCGCACTGCGCCGTTTCAAGCGCAAGACTGCTCGTGATGGCATTCTCGCAGAAGCAAGGAAAAGGGAGCATTACGAAAAGCCCAGCGTAAAGCGTAAAAAGAAGGCTGAAGCCGCTCGTAAGCGCAAGTATTAAGCCAATGAAAGCCCCTCTGGTCGCCCGGAGGGGCTGTTTTCGTATCATCTGATTGTCAGATCCGGGGATTCTTTTTTCTTTCATTTCATTCCGTTAATCGGTAGCCCCTGATCGCGCCGACACGATTCGGCGCATGTTTTGAACCACCGCAACATACATAATGCAAGCGGAGGCGCGCCGCGCCACCGCCTGCGTTGCAGATGTTTTTGGAGAATTGCATATGCGCTATAAGATGCTGCTCTGGCCCCATGCCAACGCGCGCTACCAGGCGGAGACGCTGAAGCTGGCGGCCTCGGAGCTGAGGCTGATGCTGGACAGGCTCGCCCCGGGCGCGGTGATCGCCGCGGACGGGGAGATGGGCATGCCCTGCCTGGACATCGACGTCGAGGGCGGGCTGGATGCTGCCGCCGTGGAGGCGCTGCGGAGCCACTCGCTGATGTACGGCCTGTTTGAGTGCCGGGAGGGGCTGCTGGCCTGCGTTGCGGGACGCGCCGCCGCAAGGGTGGGCGCCGATCTGCCGGCCATATTGAAGTACAAGGGCAAGACCAATGAGATGTTCTTGCAGCTGTTGATCAATGCCGCGCTGTACTCCGGGGATTTCTGGCGGCAGAACGGGCCCCTTGAACTGCTGGACCCCATGTGCGGGCGGGGGACCGGCCTGTTCGTGGCCGCCAACCTGGGCTGGAACGCCGTCGGCGCGGACGTGGACCGGGCCGACCTGAAGGAGGCGGAGAAGTACTTCAAGCGCTACCTGGAGTACCACCGTTTCAAGCACGGCGTCAGCCGGGAATCCAGGACGCTCCGCAAGGGCCCTGCCGCGCCGGTGTGCCACTTTGAGTACGCGGTGCCGGGTGAGTCGGCCCGGCGGGAGCTGAGCCTGGTCGGGTTGAATGCCTCCCAGGCCAGCGAGGCCTTGGGGAAGAACGCCTTTCACATCATCGCCTGCGACCTGCCCTATGGCGTGCGCCACGACGCGCAGCTCGCCTCCGGCGCGAGCCGGAAGGGCAACTGGCTGGAGACGCTGCTGGCCCGGGCGCTGCCCGACTGGCGGACGGCGCTGAAGCCCGGCGGCACGGTGGCTGTGTCCTTTAACGCCCAGAATTTCAGGCTCGACAGGCTCCGCGCGCTGATGGCCGACGCCGGCTTCGAGGTGCTGTCCGGCGGCGCCTACGACGCCTTTTCCCACTGGGTGGAGCAGGCCATCACCCGGGATATCGCCATTTGCAGAAAACCCCTGTAACGGGAGCGGCCCGCCCGCGTGCGCGGCGCGGGATTTCGCCCCTGAAAGCCGTATGACCCACGGAGGTAAAGATGGATTATCAATCGCTGCACAACAAGACCGTCGTGGAGCTGCGCAAGCTGGCAAAGGATCTGGGCGTGCGCGTTCCGGCGGGCACCAACAAGAGCACGCTGATCGACATGCTCCTTGAGGCGGACCGCGCGGCGTCCCAGGCCCGGGAAGCGACCGCAAAGGCCAGGGAGGCCGCAAAGGCGGCCGAGAAGCCGGCGGACCATGCGGAAGGCGCGGACCGCGCAGCCGAACCCGCCGCCAAACCTGCGGTGCGTGGCAGAAAGCCGAAGGCGGCTGAGCCGGAGGAAATGGCGAAGCCCGCGAGGACGACAGCCAGGCGCGGCGCGGCGAAGAAAAGCGATGCGCCGAAGGCGCAGGAGAGTGCCGCCCGGAGCGGAGCGCCGGAAAAGGCCGACGCCTCCGATGCGGGCGAAGCGCGGAAGCGGGCGGGCGCGGCGACTCCGGCCGCCGATGCCGCGTCGAAAGTGGCGGGATCGGCTTCTCCGGCTGGCGGGCCCGCGCCTGCGGCGGAGGGGGCGAGATCGTCTGCGGCGGAGAAGGCGCCCGCCGAGGCTGACGGGAAGTCCGCGGAGGCGCCGCAGAAGCCCGCCGAGACCAGTCGCCCGGAGGCCGTTCCGACGGCGTCTGTCGAACGGAGGCCGGCTGTCGCGCGGCCTTCGGAGGTCCAGGCGCAGCCTGCCCAGGCCGGCAACGCCGAGGCGCAAAACCCGGCGCGGATCGGCGACGGGGCTTACCGCCCGAAGAACGGCGAGGACGTCCTGCGCCCCGCCATGCGTCCCCGCGTGCCGGAGACGGCCCGCGGAGATGCCCTCCAGCGTCCCAATGCCCGCTACGGCCGCCCCCAGGGGCACAACGTGCCGGTGGACAGCCGTCCCCAGCGCTACGCGCCGGACGCCGCGAATCGCGCGCCCCGGACTATGGGAAACCGCTATGCGCGGCCTGCGGACGCGCCGCGGACCTATGACAACAACCAGAACCGCCCCTATGACAACCGTCAGGGCGGCTACGACAACGGACAGAACCGTTCCTATGACAGCCAGAGCCGGAACCCTGACGTTCAGGGCCGGTTGGGCGAGGGGCAGGTCCAGCCGCGCAGTGCGGTCCCGGAGAGCGCGGCCCCGGAGGTGAGTGTCGAGCGGGAAGCAACGCGCCAGCGGGCGGAGCAGGCCGGCGGCGAGTTCAGGACATCAGCCCCCGCGGCGCCGGAGATGCCGGCGGTGGGGGAGTACGGCGAAGGCGCGGGCGTGCTGGAGATCCAGCCGGACGGCTACGGCTTTTTGAGGGCGGAGAACTGCCTGCCGGGGCCGAACGACGTGTATATCTCCATCGCGCAGATCCGGCGCTTCTGCCTGCGCAACGGCGACTATGTGGAGGGCAAGACGCGGCCCCAGCGGGAGGGCGACCGCTACAGCGCCATCATGTTCATCAACAAGGTGAACGGCGAGAGCCCGGAGAAGGCCGTCGAGCGCCCGCGGTTTGAGGACCTGGTGCCCATCTACCCGGACGAGCGGCTGCGGCTGGAGCCCTCCGGGGGCAAGCAAGACCTGTCCATGCGGCTGATCGACATGCTCGCGCCCATCGGCAAGGGCCAGCGCGGCATGATCGTCTCCCAGCCCAAGGCGGGCAAGACCACGCTGTTGAAGAAGGTGGCCAACGCCATCACGTCCAACTATCCGGACGTCCACCTGATCGTGCTGCTCATCGACGAGCGGCCTGAGGAAGTGACGGACATGAAACGCTCCATCGACGGCGAGGTGGTGTATTCCACCTTCGACGAGGTGCCGGAGAACCACACCCGGGTGTCGGAGATGGTGCTGGATCGGGCGCAGCGGCTGGTGGAGATGGGCAAGGACGTGGTGGTACTGATGGACTCCATCACCCGGCTGGCCCGGGCCTACAACCTGACCATCACCCCCACGGGGCGCTCGCTGTCCGGCGGCCTGGACCCGGGGGCGCTGTTCAAGCCCAAGCGCTTCTTCGGCGCGGCCCGGAATATCGAAAACGGCGGCAGCTTGACCATCATTGCCACCGCCCTGGTGGAGACCGGCAGCCGCATGGACGACATCATCTTCGAGGAGTTCAAGGGCACCGGCAACATGGAGCTGCACCTGGACCGCAAGCTGTCCGACCGGCGCGTGTTCCCGGCCATCGACCTGCTGAAGTCCGGCACCCGCCGGGAGGAGCTGCTGCTCAGCAACGACGAGATGAACGGCGAGCTGCAGGTGCGGCGCATGCTCTCCGGCGGCAAGCAGCAGGAGATGTACGAGTCGCTGATCGACCTGATGAGCAAGACCGCCACCAACGCGGAGTTCTTCGAGAAGCTGAAGGGCTGGCTGGCGGTATACGAGAAGGAGGGCTACACCCTCGGCCGCTGAGCCGGCAGTGCCGGCTGCCTTCTGCTGCCGCGCTTGAGCGCAGCGCGCTCAATCCCATTTGCTGCCGCGCTTGAGCGCAGTGCGCTCAATCCCATTTGCTGTCGCGCTTGAGCGCAGTGTGCTCAACACCGATTGCTGCCGCGCTTCTGATATCAATTCCCGACGCCATTGATTCAAGCGTCGGGAATTTTCGTTGGTCCAGTGATACAGCCTTTATAAAGCGGAAATGCATAACGAATCCTGTCCTATTTTGAAGGGCGGGATGTTTTGCGTTGCGGCATTTATCCCATGGCGGCGCGGTTTGTGCGGCGCAGAGGCAGAGGCACTTCCGGCAGGTTTTGCCCCCGCAGCACGCCCAGCATCATGCCGACCAGCGCGGCGTCGACCACCAGCATGGCGGAGCCGTTGCCGAGCAGCGGCAAACACAGCTGCTGGCTGATCAGCCCGAAGGAGGCGGGAAGATACAGCGCCGTCTGGACCGCGAGGGTCAGCGTTGCCGCCTGACCCAGCAGCCCGCCCATGCGGTTTTCCAGCCGGGCGAAGCGCCGCCAGCACCAGGCGAGCAGGCCGGTCAATCCGGTCAGCACCGCAGCGAAGGGCAGCCAGCCGCACAGCATGACCATGGCGGGAAACAGGTATTCATGGGTCGCATAGCCATCGAGGAAGCTGGGAAATACCGCATCGATCCGGCCTATCGTTGTGCCTCTGCCGACGATTCTGGAATCCGCGAGCAGGCGCCGAATCAGCTCCGCCGGACCGTCCGGCCCGGTTTGCGCGGCGATGTCCGGAATGGCGAGAGAAGCGCAGAAGCCCAGGGCCAACGCGGCAAGCAGGCCCAGAACCGCCAGTGCCGGGGCCCTGCGCACCCTGAAGAAACCCTGCGCTACGGCCAGGACCAGAGCGGCCAGGGAAACGGCGGCCATCAGCATGCAGGCGGCAGGCTCATAGCCGGAATTGCGATGCAGCCAGCTGAGCAGTATGATCGCCAGTGTGGGAAGCAGGCACAGCGCGAGCGCGTTCCAGCCCTGTCCTCGCAGTCGGCAGGCCAGCAGCGCCGTCACCGACGGGACGGCGACGGCCAGAACCTGGGGGACGGCGAGCAAAAGCAGGGGAGAGAGCAGGAAGCGCATGCCCGGGCCCGTCAAGGGGCCCTGGTCGAAGGCCACCCAGATCCACAGCCTTTGCGCCGTCATGCCCAGCCAGACGACGCATGCCGGCAGGCTCCAGCGGATCCAGAGGGTGTAGTCGGTGAAGGCGAACAGCGCCAGCGCCGCGACGGCCGCCGCCGCGCCGATGAGGTTGGGAGAGCCGAACACGGGCAGCGGAGCGCAGCCCGCGAGGGTTTCACACCAGAATTGCAGCCCCAGCCCGAGCAGCATGATCAGCGCGGCCAGCCCCAGGCCCTTCCACTGGGGGCTGGGGCGGTGAGCGGCGTCCAGCGCGCCGCCCACCAGCAGGGCGTCGCCCATGTCCTCGATGGTCCTGCGCTCAGCTTCCTCTTCAGAGAGCCCTTCCGACAGGTAGTCCGCCTTTTGCAGCAGCATGTGGTCCCGCAGCTCGGCGATCAGCGGCCCCCGGATGCGGGTCACGCGGATCTGCCGCGCCACGCGGCTCAGGTAGTCGTCAGGCCAGAACACAGCCGTCACCTCCCAGCACGCCCCGGACCGCACCGGCGAAGGTCCGCCACTCCTGCTCCCGCGCGGCGAGGTAGTCCGCGCCCTTCTCCGTCAGGTGGTAGTATTTGCGCACGCGGGCCTCGCCGGCGCTCTGCTCGTAGCTGGTCAGCAGGCCCTTCTGGGCCAGCTGGTGCAGCAGGGGGTAGAGGGTGCCCGCCTTCATGTCGAACACGTGGTTCGAGCGCCTGCGCAGTTCCTCGATGATCTGGTAGCCGTACATGTCCTCCTTTTCCAGCAGCTTGAGCAGCAGCATGTCCGTGCTGCCCGCGGCCAGTTTGCGATCGACAGGCATGGGATCAGACCCCTTTCATTGGTTTTCGATATATAGATTATCGATATATTGATTATATATCGATAATCTATATATGTCAAGCCCCCAAAAACACTTTCCGCCGTCAGATGACGGCGGAAAGCGGGATCGCTCACAGTATCAGCATCGCGTCCCCGAAGGAGAAGAAGCGGTATTCGTCCTTCACGGCCTGCTCGTAGGCGGCGAGGATGCGCTCCCGGTCGTACAGGGCGGAGACCAGCATGATCAGCGTGCTGCCGGGAAGGTGGAAGTTGGTGATCAGCGCGTCCACCAGCTGGAATTGGTAGCCGGGCTTGATGAAGATGTTCGTGTCGCCTCGCATGGCCACCAGCCTGCCGTCCCGGGCGGCGGACTCCAGCGTGCGCACGCTGGTGGTGCCCACGGCCACGATCCTGCCCCCGCGTTCACGGGCGGCGTTGACGCGGCGGGCGGCGTCCTCGGAGACCTCGAAGTACTCGGTATGCATCTCGTGCTCCTCGATGTTCTCCGCCTTCACCGGGCGGAAGGTGCCCAGCCCCACGTGCAGCAGCACCGGCACGATGTCGATCCCCTTTTCCCGGATGCGGTCCATCAGCTCCGGGGTGAAGTGCAGGCCCGCGGTGGGCGCGGCGGCGCTGCCCTCCTGCTTGGCGTACACCGTCTGGTAGCGGTCCCGGTCGGCCAGCTTTTCGTGGATGTAGGGGGGCAGGGGCATCTCGCCCAGGGCGTCCAGGGCGGCTTCGAAGCTGCCTTCGCACTGGAACTCCACGATCCTGCCGCCCACCTCGGTGGTCTCGACGACGCGGCCCGTGAGCCGCCCGTCGCCAAAGATCACCTCCGCGCCGGGCTTCAGCTTCTTGCCAGGGCGCACCAGCGTTTCCCAGCGCTTGGGGCCCAGCTGCTTCAGCAGCAGAACCTCCACCGCCCCGCCGGTGGGGCGCTCGCCGTACAGACGGGCCGGGATGACCTTGGTTTCGTTGACCACCAGCACGTCGCCGGGGTTCAGGTAGTCGATCACGTCGTAAAAGTGCCGGTGTTCGATGGCGTGGGTGTCCCGGTGCAGCACCATCAGGCGGCTGTGGTCCCGGGGCTCCACCGGCGTCTGGGCGATGCGCTCTTCGGGCAGGTCGTACATAAAGTCGGATAGCTTCATATCTTTCTCCCATCTGAAAATGGAATAGGGAGGCGGAATAGGGGGACGGTTCCTTATTTCACTGTCCTCTATTCCATTATTTGGCTTACAGGGCCGCCTTGATCTTCGCGATCATTTCGGCGTACTCCGCGTCGGACAGTGTCACGCGGCCGGGGTTCATCTCAAACACGCCGCCGAACTCGAATTCGTTCCGGTACTTGGGCACCAGGTGGAAGTGCAGGTGAATGCCCTTGTCGTTGTAGGCGCCGTAATTGATCCGGTCGGGATTGAAGGCCTTCTGGATGGCGCGGGAGACGCGGGCCACGTCGGCGAAGAAGGCGTTGCGCTCCTCGTCCGACAGGTCGGTGATGTCGCGCACGTGGTCCTTGTTGGCCACGATCACGCGGCCGGGGTGGCTCTGCTCCTTGAACAGGTACAGCCGGGTCTGAGTGAGGTCGCAGATGTAGATGCCGAATTTCGCAAGGGGTTCGCCGTGTACACAGTAGGCGCAGTTGGGATCCTGAGTTCTCATGGGGATGCCTCGCTTTCTGTCGTATTTTGAAAATTGGAAGTTGTCGGGCTGACGCCCAATTGAGAATTGAGAATGGAGAATTGGGAATGGTGGTGCAAATCCCTTCGGGATTTGTTTTGATTACGCCCCATAATTTGTGATTCTACGATGATTTGCCACCATTTAATCAGAGAAATCCGTAAGGATTTCAACATAAATTCTCAATTCTCAATTAATTAAATTCCAAGTTGCCTAAATCTCCATCCTCGTCTGGGCGCTGTCGCCGCTGTCCGCCGCGCCCTTGGGCATGCGCAAACCCATGTGGTCATAGGCGGCCTGGGTGCAGACGCGGCCCCGGGGGGTGCGCATCAGAAAGCCCAGCTGCAGCAGGTACGGCTCGTACACGTCCTCGATGGTGCTGGCGTCCTCGCCGGTGCTGGCCGCCAGGGTGTCCAGGCCCACCGGGCCGCCGCCGAACTTCTCCATCATGGTGTGAAGCATGGTGCGGTCCACATGGTCCAGGCCCAGCTCGTCCACCTCCAGCATGTTCAGCGCCTCCCGGGCGATGTCCACGGTGATCCTGCCGTCGCCCTTCACCTGGGCGAAGTCGCGAACCCGGCGGATCAGACGGTTGGCGATGCGGGGCGTGCCGCGGCTGCGGCTGGCGATCTCCAGCGCGCCGTCGTGGTCGCAGTCGATCTTCAGGATCTGCGCCGAGCGCCGCACGATCACGGCCAGCTGCTCCGGCTGGTACAGCTCCAGGCGGAAGGTGATGCCGAAGCGGTCCCGCAGGGGGCTGGTGAGCATGCCGGCCCGGGTGGTGGCCCCGATCAGCGTGAACTTGGGCAGGTCCAGGCGGATGGACCGCGCCGAGGGCCCCTTGCCGATCATGATGTCCAGGGCGTAGTCCTCCATGGCGGGATAGAGCACCTCCTCCACCTGGTGGCTGAGGCGGTGGATCTCGTCGATGAACAGCACGTCGCCGGCGTTCAGGTTCGTGAGGATCGACGCCAAGTCGCCCGCGCGCTCGATGGCCGGGCCGCTGGTGACGCGGATGTTGTGGCCCATCTCCGCGGCGATGATGCCCGCCAGCGTGGTCTTGCCCAGTCCGGGCGGGCCGTAGAGCAGGATGTGATCCAGCGGCTCATGGCGGGCGATGGCCGCCTGCATGTAGACCGTCAGGCTCTGCTTCAGCTTGTCCTGGCCGAAGTACTCCGCCAGGGAGTGGGGGCGCAGCGAAAGCTCCGCGTCGTCCTCTTCGGCGCGGTAGCCGCTGGTGATGATGCGTTCCTCGTCGTTCATGGGGAACCTCCTGTGGTGGATGATCTGGGGGATGTCGGGATTCGGTTCAGGGCCGTAAGCTGCATTTTTACTTCCTGCCGCGGCGCAGCACTTCGCTGGCGAAGGCGCGCACCGCCTTGACCCGCAGGATGCCGCAGCAGAGGGCGTAGGCGATCAGGGCCGCGCCGGAGCAGGCGGCCAGCCGCAGGAACACCCGGCCGGTGCCGAACACCTCCGGCAGGAGGCGGTTCATGGCGGCGCAGGCGGCGGCGCAGGCCAGCGTGGCGAGGATGAGTTTGCCCAGCTCCGGGACGATGGCTTTAAAGCCCAGGTGTCCGAAGCGCTTTTTCAGCAGCAGCAGCATGGTGACCATGCCGGACGCCCCTGCGATGGAGGTGGCCAGGGCCAGGCCGTTGGCGCCCATGAACACCCGCAGGATCAGGTTCAGCGTGATGTTCAGCGCCACCACCAGGCAGGAGACCCGGAAGGGGGTCCTGGTGTCCTGCAGGGCGTGGAACATGCGGCTCAGGAAGTCCCTGAGGCCGAAGAAGGGCACGCCCACCACGTAGCAGACCAGTATGCCGGCGGTGACCCGGACGGAGTCCATGCCGAACTGGCCGCGCATGTAGGCGAACTTGATCACGTCGGTGCTCATCACCACGGCGATGGCCACGATGGGCAGCGCCACCAGGGCGATCACCAGGATGCAGCGCCGCAGAACCTCCAGCATGCCCTTGGCGTTCTTCTCGGCGGCCAGGCGGCTGAGCTTCGAGAACATCACCGTGGTCAGCGGCACCATCAACACCCCCAGCAGGAAGGTGATCAGCCGGTAGGCGTAGCTCATGGCCGAGATGTCGCCGGGGTTCAGGCCGGAGGCCAGGGCGTGGTCGATCATGTGGTTCAGCTCGCTGACACCCATGGAGAGCATCGCCGGGCCCGCCAGCAGCACCAGCTTGTGGAAGCGCTTGTCGCTGAAGTCCAGCACCGGGGTGTAGGTGAACCAGCCCCGCATGAAGGGGATCAGCAGCAGGAATTGCAGGATGTTGGCGGCAAACACGCCCCAGCCCACGGCGATGATGCCGTAGCGGGCGGAGAACAGCGTGGCCGTGAGGATGACGCACACGTTCAGCGGGAAGCCGGTCAGTTGGGCGGCCACGTATTTGTCCGTGGCGTTCAGCAGGCTCGCCAGGCTGATGGAGGTGATGTTGAACACAAGGGACAGCAGCATGATGCGCACCAGGCGCACCGTCAGGTCCGCCTTCTCGGCGTCGAAGCCCACGTAGATCAGGCCCACCAGGGGCCGCGCCAGCACATAGAACAGCGCGGAGATCGCCAGCGCCGCCAGCGCGAACAGGTTCAGCGTGTTGCTGGCGAAGTGGTTGGAGTGGGCCAGGCTCTGCTGCTCCCGCTCCTGTACGTACAGGGGGATCAGCGTGGCCGAGATGCAGGAGTTGAACAGCAGCACCGGCAGGTAGAACAGGCTGTAGGCCGACACATAGGCGTCGTTGGCGATGCCCGTGCCGAAGTAGTTGGCCAGGATCATGTCCCGCACAAAGCCGCAGACCTTGCTCAGGACGATCACGACGGTGACCAGCATGGTGGTTTTTAAGACGCGTTGCGTGCGTGCCAAGGCGATAAACCTCCAAGAATACATATCCATAATAAGTATAGCATGGCCGGGTTAAGAAACGGGTGTTCCCGGGGCGATTTATGCGGCCGCGCGCCATTATTTCACCGAACGCCGTGCGGCAGCCGCTTCCGCCACGTAAGGACAGACGACGCTGTGTGAAGGACACATTTAACTCGCCCTTCTTAGCGGCGTTACATTGATGCACTATAATAAAGTGGATCCCGAGTAGGCTCCCAGGACAACGAGGCGGCGTCTTCGGTCCTGGAAACTCCCTCGATTCCCGGCGGAAAGCCGGGCCGACACTATGCGGAAGGACTGTTTTGAATGAAGCGCGTATATAACTTTGCCCCCGGCCCCTCCACGATCCCCCAGGAGGTTTTGGAGACCGCCGCGCGGGAAATGCTGAGCTATGGCGACACCGGCATGAACGTCATGGAGATGAGCCACCGCTCCAAGCAGTACCAGGCGATATTTGACGAGGCGGAAGCGACGCTGCGGGACCTGATGCACATCCCGGAGACCTACGCGGTGCTGTTCCTCCAGGGTGGCGCCACCGGCCAGTTCGCCGCCATCCCGATGAATCTTATGACGGGCAGCGGCAGCGCTGACTATGTGGACAGCGGAAACTTTGCCCACGGCGCGCTGGTGGAGGCGAAGAAATACGGCAATGTGCGCTGCGTGGCCTCCTCCGAGGCGGACAAGTACGCCTACATCCCCGAGCTGAACCCGGCGGACTTCGATCCCAACGCCGATTACTTCTATATCACCACCAACAACACCATCTACGGCACCCGCTACGCGAGCCTGCCGGACACCGGCAAGGTGCCCCTGGTGGCGGATATGTCCTCCAACATCCTCAGCGAGGTGTACGACATCAACCGCTTCGGCGTGGTCTATGCCGGCGCGCAGAAGAATGTGGGCCCCGCCGGGCTGACCATCGTCATCGTGCGCAGGGATCTGCTGGGCCGGGCCATGCCCAGCACGCCCAAGATCATGAACTGGAAGATCATGGACGAGAAGGGCAGCATGCTGAATACCCCGCCCACCTACGCCATTTACATGGCCGGCCTGTGCATGAAGTGGCTGAAGGCCCAGGGCGGCGTGGAGGCCATCGAGAAGGTGAACATCGAGAAGGCGAAGCTGCTCTACGACGCGCTGGATGACAGTGATTTCTACCGTCCCACCGCGCGTCCGGATTCCCGCAGCCGCATGAACGTGACCTTCACCACCCCCAGCCCGGAGCTGGACGCCGAGTTCGTCAAGGCCGCCGCGGCCTGCGACCTGGTGAACCTGAAGGGCCACCGCGTGGTGGGCGGCATTCGCGCCAGCATCTACAACGCCATGCCCGTGGAGGGCGTGCAGGCGCTGATCGCCTTCATGAAGAAATTTGAAATGGAGCACAAGTGACATGATGAACATTCAGAAGCTGAATTCCATCTCCCCGGTGTACCACGGCATACTGCCGGACACCGAGTACAATGTCAACTATGAGGTGGAGAACCCGGACGCCATCATGGTGCGCAGCGCAGACATGCACGACATGCCCATCAACGACAACCTGCTGTGCGTGGGCCGCGCTGGCGCGGGCGTGAACAACATCCCGCTGGACAAGATGGCGGAGCACGGCGTGGTGGTCTTCAATTCCCCGGGCGCGAACGCCAACGCCGTCAAGGAGCTGGTGCTGGCCGGGCTGCTGCTGGCCTCCCGCAAGATCTCCGATGGCATCGAGTGGTGCAAGGGTCTGGTCCCCGGCGAGCAGTCCGTCGAGAAGCAGGTGGAAGCCGGCAAGAAGATGTTCGTCGGCCCGGAGCTGGAGGGCAAGACCCTGGGCGTGATTGGCCTGGGCGCCATCGGCCTGAAGGTGGCCAACGCCGGCGTGGCCCTGGGCATGAACGTGCTGGGCTACGACCCCTATATCTCCGTGGACAACGCCTGGCGGCTGTCCCGCTCGGTCACCCACGCCATGAGCCTGGACGAGGTCATCGAGAAGAGCGACTACATCACGCTGCACGTGCCGCTGCTGGACAGCAACCGCAACATGATCGACGCCGCCGCCATTGCCCGCATGAAGAACAGCGCGGCGCTGCTGAACTTCGCCCGCGGCGGCCTGGTGAACGTGGCCGACGTCAAGCAGGCGCTGGAGCAGGGCCAGCTGCGCGTCTACGTCACCGACTTCCCGGAGGAGGCGCTGATCGGCGCGCGCAATGTGATCCTGACGCCCCACCTGGGCGCGTCCACGCCGGAGAGCGAGGACAACTGCGTGCGCATGGTGGCCCGGCAGATGGACGACTTCCTGAAGTACGGCTCCATCGTCAACAGCGTGAACTATCCCAACTGCCGCCTGGACAAGCCCGCGATGCCCCGCATCACCGTGCTGCACAAGAACGTGCCCAACGTCATCGGCGCGATCACCCAGATCATCTCCGGCGAAGGGCTGAACATCGAAAACATGGTCAACCAGTCCCGGGGCGCCTACGCCTACACCGTGCTGGATGTGGATGCGCGGCCCAGCGCCCAGACCCATGAGAAGCTGCGCGCGCTGGAGACCGTGTTCCGTGCGCGGCTGCTCATGCCCTGAGGACATTGATAACGCCATTGGGAATTGTGAAAGCCCCGCCGATCGGGCGGGGCTTCCCGGTTCCCGAATTTCCGTTTTGGGGGAAGCGATATGTACAACGCGTTGAAGACCGCTGAGATCCTGCTGCCCGCGCCGGGGGTGGATCCGGCGAAGTGGGCCGTGGTGGCCTGTGACCAGTTCACCTCCCAGCCGGAGTACTGGGCCGAGGTCGAGGCGGCGGTGGGCGACGCGCCCTCCGCGCTGCGGCTGATCCTGCCCGAGGCCTGGCTGGGGGAGGGGGAAGCCCGCATCCCGGCCATCCATCGCGCCATGGAGGATTACCTGCAGGGCGGCGTGCTGCGCCCCGCGGTGGCGGACGGTTTCGTGTTGGTGGAGCGCGCCACGGCGGCGGGGGTCCGGCCCGGCCTGGTGGTGGCGCTGGACCTGGACGCCTATGGGTACGAACCCGGTCATTCGGGGCTGATCCGCGCCACCGAGGGCACCGTGCTGGAGCGCGTGCCGCCCCGGGCGAAGGTGCGCAGGGGCGCGCCGGTGGAACTGCCCCACGTGATGATGCTGATCGACGACCCGGGCATGACGGTGATCGAGCCGCTGGTGGCCCGGAGGGACGGGCTGCGCCCGCTGTACGACTTCGAGCTGATGCTGGGCGGCGGCCACCTGCGGGGCTGGGCCGTGGAGGGCAAGGACACCCGGCGGGTGTCGGCGGCCCTGGACGCCCTGCTGGCGAAGTCGGACGGCATGCTGTACGCCGTGGGCGACGGCAACCACTCCCTGGCGGCGGCGAAGCGCTGCTGGCAGGAGCTGGCTGCGACGCTGACACCGGAGGAGTGCGAGGCGCACCCGGCCCGCTACGCCCTGGTGGAACTGGTGAACCTGGCCTGTCCGGCGCTGGTCTTCGAACCCATCCATCGGGCGCTGTTCGGCGTGGAGCCCGCGGCGCTGATGGCGGAATACCGGGACTACCTGGTTCGCTGTGGCGCGGACGAGGGGGAGGGGGACGACCTGGTCGCCTTCGACGGCGCGGGGAACACCTGGCGCTTCAAATCCACGGATCATCCGCTTCGCCGGCTTCAGGACTTCCTGGACGGCTGGCTGGCCAGCCATCCGGAGGCTTCCATCGACTACATCCATGGCGAGGACGCGCTGCGCAGGCTGGTGAGCCGGCCCAACGCGCTGGGCATCATGCCCCGGGCGCTGGGGAAGGACGAGCTGTTCGCCTACATCCGCCGCTGGGGCACGCTGCCCCGCAAGACCTTCTCCATGGGCGAGGCCACGGAGAAGCGCTACTACATGGAGGCGCGGCGCATACTGTGAACCCCTGGGAGATAAAACGGGACACCTCCGCATAAGTTGATCGCAGGTGCGCGACCGACGGATGCGGAGGTGTTCTTTGTGCAGATACCCTGGGAGCTTGTGCTGTCCTTTGCCATCGGGCTGACGCTGCTGTGCCTGATCGGCTACCTGCTGCTGGTGCCCATGCGGTTCATGTGGCGGCTGCTGGCGGGAGGCGTGATGGGTGCGCTGGCGCTGCTGCTGGTGAACCTGATCGGCTCGCTGGTGGGATTTGCCGTGGAGATCAACCCCTTCACGGCCATGGCGGTGGGCTTCCTGGGCCTGCCCGGCGCGGCGCTGGTGGTGGCGCTGCAGCTGCTGTTATAGGGGATGGGTGTCAAAAAGGGCTGCCGCGCGCTGAAACGATGGGTTCAGCATGTGGCAGCCCTTTGTATTTTGAGGTTCGAACGGGGATTACCTGGCGTCGCCTTCCAGCGTCACGGCGGAGATGGCCTGCTCCAGCACGGTCAGCAGCGCGTCGTCGGACAGGTAGCCGTCGGCGGAATCGGCACGGGTCTCCACGTGCAGCACGACGCAGCTGTCGTGACCGGCATCGATATAGCCGCTGATGGCTTTCTCGAAGCGGTTGGGCGCGGGTTCGTCGGAGGCCTCGCCCTCCTCGGCGGGGGCTTCTTCTTCGGCGGAGGCCTCTTCCTCAGCAGCCGCTTCCACCTCCGCAGGAGCCTCCTCGACGGGAGCTTCCTCCTCGCTCACGTAATACTCCGCGGTGTAGGTGAACCAGGTGAACGTCCGGCCGTCGACCTCGCCCGTCTGCACCTCGCCCACGGTGTTGCCGGACAGCCCGCCCAGCGTGGCGGTGGCGTAGTTCGCCAAGGTTTCGGCGGAGCTGTGGCTGGTGGCGACGGTGACGTTGGTGATGCCGGTGTCCTCCGCCTCGGGCGTGAATATGTATTCGGGGATGTTCGCGTCCACGGCCAGCGGGGTGGTTTCGCGGGAATAGCCCTCGATCTCGCCCATCTCGCCCAGCTTGAAGTAGCGGGAGCGGCCCCGGGCGTTGCTGCCGTCGACGATCAGCCAGTTGTCGCCCTCGGTGACCACGCTGCCGTCCTTCACCTTCAGCGCGCCGTCGTCATAGCTGAACAGCGCGATGGCGCCGATGGCGATGACCACGAGGGCCGCGCACAGCACGATGATGTCGCGCTTGCTGAGATAGGGCTTCTTGGACACGTGTTTGCGATAGCCCTTGCCGCGGGCCGTCTTCTTTGCCATGATGGGTCAGTCCTTTCATAAACGGTTGCCCCTATTATAACACACAATTGCGCGTTTGTATCGGGTTTGGAAAAAGAAAATGAAGGGGTCGGAGGAGAGATTCCGACAGCGCAACGCGGCGGGAGCGACATACAGTCGCTCCCGCCGAGGGATAAAGGGGCGTTTTCACAGAATTCAGTTTTCGGCGATCACGGTGCCGGGGATCAGGTAGTCCTCCGCGCCGCAGCTCGGGCAGGCGGACAGGCCCTGCTCCAGGGCGTCGTCCCGGGAGATCAGCCGGACGCCGCCGTTGAAGTCGGCGCAGGCGTCGCTGGTGTGGCACAGGCCGGAATCGTCCATCCACAGCACGGGCAGGCCGATCAGCTCCGTGGACGGGGGATTGCAGTTGCCGCAGGCGTGCTTGCCCGCCGCTGCGGCCTCCGCCAGGGTGTGGGCCGGGGCGCCGGTCATGCCGACGCAATCCGCGGCGACGTGGTAGCCCTTGCTGCCATCGTAAAAGTAGACGGTGAGCTCACCGGCGTCCTTCAGCGGCGCGGCGGGCGTCAGGGCCCTCGGCGCGGGGGTGGCGGTGGGGACAGGGAAGTAGGTCTCCACATAGCGGTCCGCGCGGCAGTCCGGGCAGGCGGTGCAGCCCGCGTCGACGGCGTCCTCCAGGGACATCAGGTGCCAGTCGCCGGAGAAGGAAGCGCACTCGTCGGTGGTGTGGATGACGTCGCCGTCGTCCACCCAGGCGATGTGCTCCACGCTGAGGATGCTCTCGTCGGGCATTCCGCAGGAGTTGCAGGGCTTCTTTTTCGCCTCAAAGGCTTCCGCCAGGGTGTGGGCGGGGGCGTTTTTCATGTCGTGCCGGGTGGAGAAGCGGTGGAAGCCCTGGCTGCCGTTATCAAAGTAGTAGACGGTGGCTTCGCCGGCGGGCTTGATCTCCAGCGGCCCAAGGGTCAGGGCCTCGGCGAGGGCGTTGGAGGCGTCCTCATCGGGGGTCGCCTCGGGCGCAGGTTCCTCGGTGGGCGCTTCCGTGGGTGCCTCGGTGGCTTCCTCGGCAGGCGCCTCGGCGGGTTCCTCCGCGGGCGCTTCCGTCGGCGCCTCAGTGGTGGGTGCCTCGGTCGCTTCCTCGGCAGGCGCTTCGGTGGGTTCGTCCGTGGGCGTTTCGGTGGGCTCCTCGGTGGCTTCCTCGGTCGGCGCTTCCACTTCGGACGTTGCCTCGGCGGCTTCTACGGCCGCAGGCGCTTCGACAGGTTCCCCGGCGGCCTCTTCCGTCGGTTCCTCGGCGGGTTCTACAGTGGGTGCTTAGGTGGGTTCCTCGGTGGGCTCGGGGGTGTTGGCGGTGAAGGTGCCGTCCGCGTGCAGCGCGCCGGCGGCCAAAACCTGAGCGTCCTCCGGGCTGGGAACGGTCTCAGGCAGGTGCAGGCGCATGCCCTCGGCGTCGCTCACCGGGGGTTCCTCGGTGGGCTCGGGGGTCGCGGTCGCCTCCGGCGTGCCGCTGGCCTCCGGCGTTTCGGTGGCCGCGGGGCTTTCGGAAGTTGCGGGGGTCTGGGCGGGCTCGGGCTCGCCGCCCTCGCGGTGCAGCAGGCCCTCAATGGCCTCGCGGGCGCGTCCCGCCAGGGCCACGCCGTCGTCGATGGCGTCGGCGCTGTTCACCAGGGCGTAGTCCGAGCCGGCCACGGTGAAGTCGGACATGATCTGCCAGGTCTCCACGCCCTTCTTGTAGGCGGCGTCTCCGGCGGCGGCCACGTCCACGGCGGCCTGGTCGAGCCAGTCGTTGGCCCGAGCCTGGAAGGCGGTGAACTCCGGGTTGTCCACCGGCACGGTGAGGGCGAACACGATCAGGAACACACTGAGGCACAGCGTCAGCAGCGAGATCAGCAGCTTCGTGCCGGCCTGCAGGCGCACCTTCCGGCGCCACAGCATCACCATGCCCACGGGCCAGAGGATGATGGAGATCAGCAGGGTCAGGAATATGTACAGGAAGCCCGCGCGCTTGCGACGGCGGGGAGGGCGTCCGCCGGAGCGCCCGCCGCCGTAGGAGCCGGAGCGCTTCTCGGAGCGCATCATATAGCCGCTGCCGCGCCGCGCGAAGGCCAGCAGCAGGCCGGGACGCATCGCCTGATCAATCGTCATCTGCATGTTTATCACCTTTCAGCTTGGCCGCCGGGGGCAGCCGACTGTCGACTGGCCGCGGTGCGGCCAGGGAAACATATACATATACACATATTATTATAGCAGATCGACAGGCAAAGCTCAAACGACAACATTGTGACGCAGTTGTGCCAGAAATGTGCAGCATCGGCAGGCACAAAAGTCCCCGCCGCAAAGTGTTGTGGCGGGGACGAAAATCGTGGTGGTATGGCTCAGCCGCCGGCCTTGGTCTCGCAGTAGATGCAGCGGTAGACGGCGCGGGCCCGGTCGGTGAGCTTGAACACGTGGGGCAGCTCCTGCTCCACGGAGGTGATGCAGCGGGGGTTCTTGCACTTGAGCACGTCCCGGATCTGCTCCGGGAGGGTCAGGTGCTTCTTCTCCACCAGCTTACCGTCGCGGATGATGTTGACGGTGATCGCCGGGTCGATGAAGCCCAGTATGTTCAGGTCCAGGTCCATCTGGGAGTCCACCTTGATGATGTCCTTGCGGCCCTGCTTCTTGCTGGGGGCGTTCTTGATGATGGCCACGGAGCAGTCCAGGCTGTCCAGGCCCAGGAAGCGGTAGATCTCCATGGCCTTGCCGGCCTGGATGTGGTCCAGCACGATGCCGTTGTGTATGGAGTCGATGTTCACTTATTCCACCTCCAGCAGCTTCAGGATCAGCGCCATGCGGATGTACTTGCCGTACAGGGCCTGCTTGAAGTAGCAGGCGCGGGGGTCGGCGTCGATGGCGGTCGAGATCTCGTTCACCCGGGGCAGCGGGTGGAGGATCGACAGGTCGGGCTTGGCGTTCGCCAGCTTCTCCGGGGTGAGGATGTAGCTGTCCTTCAGGCGCAGGTAGTCCTCCTCGTTGAAGAAGCGCTCCCGCTGCACGCGGGTCATGTACAGGATGTCCAGGCCGGGCATCACGGAGGCCAGGTCGGTGGTCTGCACGTAGTCCAGGCCCTTCTGCTGGAGGATCTCCTTCTTGATGTAGCTGGGCAGCTTCAATTCGGCGGGGGAGATCAGCACGAAGCGCACGTTCGCGTAGCGGGCCATGGCGGCGATCAGCGAGTGCACCGTGCGGCCGAACTTCAGGTCGCCGCAGAAGCCGATGGTCAAATCGTGCAGGCGGCCCTTCTCCCGGCTGATGGTCAGCAGGTCCGTGAGCGTCTGGGTGGGGTGGAGGTGGCCGCCGTCTCCCGCGTTGATGACCGGCACCGTGGCCGCCATGCTGGCCACCAGCGGCGCGCCCTCCTTGGGGTGGCGCATGGCGATGATGTCCGCATAGCCCGAGACCACCCGCACGGTATCGGAAACGCTCTCGCCCTTGGCGGCGGAGCTGCTCTGGGCCTCGGAGAAGCCCAGCACCTGGCCGCCCAGCTCGTACATGGCGGCCTCGAAGCTCAGCCGCGTGCGGGTGGAGGGCTCGAAGAACAGCGTGGCCAGCTTCTTGTATCGGCACTTTTCCCGGTAGGCCTCGGGATGGGCGATGATGTCGTTGGCCTTTTCGATCAGTTCGTCGATCTCCTGCACGGACAGCTCCTGGATGTCGATGAGGCTCCTCATAGCGCGCCTCCGATCCAGCTCTCGTCGGAGGGATTGTCCCGGAACTTCAATACCCGCGCCACGTCCTCGGGCTTGATGTAGCCCTCCGCGGCGGCGATCTCGGCCACGGCGTCCAGGTTGGTGAGGCTGACGTTCTTCACGCTCGCCGCCGCCAGGCGCTCCAGGCCCTTCTTCATGCCGTAGGTGAAGATGCTGACGATGCCCAGCACCTCGGCCCCGGCCTCCCGCAGCACGTTGACCACCTCGACGCAGCTGCCGGCGGTGGAGATCAGGTCCTCCACCACCACGACCTTCTGGCCGGGCTCCAGCCTGCCCTCGATCTGGTTGCCCCGGCCGTGGTCCTTCGCGCCGGAGCGCACGTAGCCCATGGGCAGGTTCATCAGGTGGCCCACGATGGCCGCGTGGGCGATGCCCGCGGTGGAGGTGCCCATCAGCACCTCCACGTCCGGGTACTCCCGGCGGACGAGCTCCGCCAGGCCGTTTTCCACATCGTTTCGCACGGCGGGCGCGGTCAGCGTCAGGCGGTTGTCGCAGTAGATGGGAGACTTGATGCCGCTGGCCCAGGTGAAGGGCTGCTCGGGGCGGAGAAACACCGCGCCGATGGAGAGAAGGTCTTTGGCGATTTTGTTCTGCATATCTGAAATCTCCTTTGGTTGGTAGAATGGAAGATATATGAGTCAGGGAAAAGGGAATAGGGAAAAGGGAAAAGGAAAAGCAGTTGCCACGCTGGCTGCGACGAAGGAGCAGACTGAGAGGTCATAGCCCTATACATTTTGTAAAAAGGGGTTTTGTCAGGAAAACGAGCAAGGCTGCCACGTTTCGATCTGACGCGGGTATCCCCAAGCGGCAGCCACTATTCCTTTTCCCTTATCCCTTATCCCTTTTCCCTCAGGCGCAGCCCCTCATATTTCAGCCCGTCAATCCACAAACTCAGCGACGCACCGCTCATACGCGGCCACGGGATCGGCCGCGGCGGTGATGGGGCGTCCGACGACGATGTAGTCGGAGCCGATGGCCTTGGCTTGGGCGGGGGTCATGACCCGTTTCTGGTCGCCCACGTCGCCGTCGGCGAAGCGCACGCCGGGGGTGACGGTGAGGAAGGAAGCGCCGCAGGCCTCGTGGACCTTGCCCGCCTCCAGGGGGGAGCACACCACGCCGTCGAGGCCAGCGTTCTTCGCGGTCTCGGCGTAGTGCATGACCACCTGGTCGATGGGCTCGCGAATGAGCAGGTCGCGCTCCATGCTCTGCTGGTCGGTGCTGGTCAGCTGGGTCACGGCGATCAGCAGCGGCCGGGTGCCGTCGGGCCGGGTCAGGCCCTCGAGAGCCGCCTGCATCATGGCCGTGGTGCCGGCGGCGTGCAGGTTGGTGATGTCCACGTCCAGCTTCGACAGCACCGCCATGGCCTTTTTGACCGTGTTGGGAATGTCGTGCAGCTTGAGATCCAGGAAGATCCTGTGGCCCCGGGCCTTGATCTGCCGGACGATCTCCGGCCCCTCGGCGTAGAACAGTTCCATGCCGATCTTCACGAAGGGCTTTCTGCCCGTGAATTTGTCCAGAAATGCGAGGGTCTGCTCCGCCGAGGCGAAGTCGCAGGCCACGATGACGTCCTTACCCATGGTGCGCACCTCCTGTGATGTCCTTGAGTCGGTCGATTCCGTATTTTTCCATGGCCGCGGGCAGCGCCTCGATGATCTTCGGGCAGGCCCACGGGTCGGCGAGGTTGGCCGCGCCGACCTCCACGGCCGTGGCTCCGGCGAGCATCATCTCGATCACGTCCTCCGCCGAGCTGACGCCGCCCATGCCCACGATGGGGATGCTCACGGCCTCGTAGACCTGCCAGACCATCCGCAGCGCCACGGGGAAGATGGCGGGGCCGGACAGGCCGCCGGTGGTGTTGGCGATGATAGGCGCGCGGCGGCGCGGGTCGATGCGCATGCCCATCAGCGTGTTGATCAGGCTGATGCCGTCCGCCCCGGCCTCCTCGCAGGCGCGGGCGATGGCGGCGATGTCCGTCACGTTCGGCGACAGCTTCATGATCACGGGCTTCGTGGTCACGGACTTGACGGCCTTCGTCACCGCCGCCGCCTGGGCCGGGTCGGTGCCGAAGCTCATGCCGCCGTGGTGGACGTTGGGACAGCTGATGTTGACCTCCAGCCACCCCACCTGCTCGCAGGCGTCCAGCCGGGCGCAGGTCTCGGCGTACTCGCCGATAGAAAAGCCCGACACGTTGGCCATGACCGGCTTGTGGAAGATGGCCTTCAGAGCCGGCAGCTCCTCGGAAATCACCTTGTCCACGCCGGGGTTCTGCAGCCCCACCGCGTTCAGCATGCCCGAGGGAGCCTCCGCGATGCGGGGCAGGGGATTGCCCAGCCGGGGGTGGAGTGTCGTGCCCTTGAAGGAGAAGGTGCCCAGGCAGTCGATGTCGTACAGCTCCGCGAATTCCCGCCCGTAGCCGAAGGTGCCGGAGGCCGGAATGATCGGGTTGGACAGCTCGATGCCCAGGAGATTGACGGAGAGGTCGGGCATGGGATCAATCCTTTCCTTTATTTGATTGGGAATTGAGAATGGCGGTGGAAATCCTGGAGGGATTTCTTGATATTGAATTTGGAACCCCGATGTCCGTCATGCTGTTGGAATCAAGGTATATCCTGCCAGGGTATTGGCAATTGATTCTCAATTCTCAATTCCCAATTCTCAATTCAGTCTCAGCCCCCACCAATATTATAGCGAACAACCACTTAATCTCCTCATACCCCAAAACCGGTCCGTCCTTGCAGACGCGCTTGTAGCCGTCGGCGGTGGGCATCGTGCAGCCCATGCAGGCGCCGAAGCCGCAGCCCATGCGGGCCTCGAAGGAGAACTGGCCGCCGGAGGCGAGCCTGTGCACGGCCTTCAGCATCGGCTCCGGGCCGCAGGCGCAGACGTAGGCGTCCTCCGGCAGGGCGTCGGTGACGAAGCCCCGCAGGCCCGCGGTGCCGTCCACGGTGGTGACGGTCACGGGGATGCCCAGGGCGGCGAACTCCATGTCGAAGAAGATCTCCTCGGCGCGGTTGAAGCCCAGTATGGCCGAGGGGCTCTTCCCGGCGCGGATCAGCCACTTGGCCAGGCCGTACAGCGGGGGCACGCCCACGCCGCCGCCCACCAGCACCGGGTCGTTGGGGCAGGCGGCAAGGTCATAGCCGTTGCCGAGGCCCGCCAGGGCGTCGAGGGTCTCGCCGGGGCGCATTTGGGAGAGCTGGTCGGTGCCCTGGCCCACCACCTTGTAGATCAGGGTCAGGCCGTCTGCGTCCCAGTCGCAGACGGAGATGGGGCGGCGCAGGTACAGGCCGTCCAGCTTGAGGTTGACGAACTGACCCGGCGCGGTGATGGCGGAGGTGTCGCCCTCCAGCACCATGCGGTAGACGTCCTGGGTCAGCGGGTTGTTGGTGTGAATCGTGTAGGTAACTTGTTTCATGAATACTCCTTTGTCATTGCGAATCGGCGGCAGATTTGTCGGTTCGACAAATTGGAAGTTGTCGGGCTGACGCCCAATTGAGAATTGAGAATGGAGAATTGGG
>JAUMVG010000118.1 GCA_030530315.1 Clostridia bacterium
GCTGCTGGCGCTGCTGCTGGCCGGTCCGGTCCCGGCGCGCGCGGCGGGCTTCTGGAGCTGGCTGACCGGTGGGAACGACGAGGCCGTGGAGGCCGTGGCGGAGGTCACCCCCGCCCCGACGGAATCGGCCCCGGACGGCCAGGCGACGGAGACGCTGCCGCCCATCCCGGAGGACTGGAGCTTTGAGACGGCCATCCCCGAGGCGGCCGGGACCGCCGCGCCGGAGCCCATCCCCGCCGCGGCCATCGAGGACGACGGCATGCTGCGGGTGGACCTGCGCACGCTGTTCGGCCTGCCCCAGCTGCACCTGCGCTTCGCCGGCGTCTACGCCGTGGAGGGGGACCCCGGTTTCCGCTTCGACCGGGACGCCCAGATGACCCTCACGGCGGCGGCCGGCAGCGTGTACCTGTCGGCGGGCGGCCTGAACATCGACATGGGCCAGACCCTGACGCTGACCCGCCACCGGGCCGAGGCAGGCGCGGAGAACGGCATTTACATCGATGAATCGGAGAAGGAGGCCCTGTACTGCGGCGATCTGCGCGTCAGCGCCGAGGGCGAGGGCCTGCGGGCCATCCTCACCATCCAGGTGGAGGACTATCTCTGCGGCGTAGTGGCCTACGAGATGAGCGACGCCTTTCCCATCGAGGCGCTGAAGGCCCAGGCCGTGGCGGCCCGCACCTACGCCATGCAGCGCAAGCGGCTGTCCGGCGGCCGGGACTACGACCTGGTGGACACCACCGCCGACCAGGTGTTCAAGGGCTATACCGCCGAGTACGCCAACGTGGCCCGGGCCGTGGAGGAGACCCGGGGCGTGGTGGGCCTGTACAAGGGCGACTTCGCCATCTGCTACTACACTGCCAGCAACGGCGGACAGACGGCGCTGGCCAGCCAGGTCTGGAGCAGCACGGCGGACGACGGCTACCTGGCGGTGGTCGACGATCCCTATGACCTGGAGAACCCCAGGAGCCTGGTGAACGAGCTGACGATCACCCCGGCCTGCGAGGGCAGCGCCGCCCTGAAGGCCATGCTGGAGGCGGCCCTCGGGGAGCGCCTGGCGGCGGAGGGCTACGGCGAGGGCGAGTGGGCGCTGGAATCCATCGCCTCGATCGAGCCGGTGGATCCCCGCTTCGAGGGCAGCCGGATGTACGACGGCCTGGAGTTTGCGCTGCGGGCCAGGCTGCTGAAGCCGGCGCAGACGCCCACCCCCGAGCCCACGGAGACCCCGGAGCCGACGCCCACGGCGGAGATCGAGCTGGTTCCCGTGGACGGGCGCGAATCCGCGGAAGGCGAAGCCTCTGAGGCCGCCGGGGACGGCGAAAGTGTTTCGGAGGAAGCGACTGCGACGGTCGAAGCTCCGGCGGATGAGGCTGTGGAGGGCGCGGCAGATTCTGAGGCGGCGGCCATGCCCTCAGAGCCGGCGGAGACGGATGCGGCCGACGCCCTGGCGGCGGTGTTCTCGGCGGGCGCCATGCCCACCGCGCCGGACGAGCCCCTGCCCGCGCCCACCGAGGTTCCCAGGGAATGGGTGTTGTCCGAGGAAACCTATGCCGTCCGGCTGGACGTGTACGGCCAGATCAAAACGGAGCTCTCGCTGGGGCTCAACCGCGCGGACTACGAGCTGATCTCGGTGGAGACCGAGCGGAACGATGCCGGCGAGCCGGTGGCGTTCACGCTGGCCATGCGGCGCTTTGGCCACGGCGTGGGCATGAGCCAGCGCGGGGCCCAGCGCATGGCGGGCCACTATGGCAAGGGCTGGCAGGAGATCATCGCCTTCTACTATCCGGGTCTGTCCGTGGAGCGGATGGAATGGCCGGAGCAGGCGCTGACGGACCTGTCCGCGCTGCCCTCCGGGGTGGGCGGCGACCGGCCCCGGCCCACCGCCACGCCCACCCCGGCACCGCTGCCGGAGCTGGAGGCGGGCGAGCACTACGCCGAGGTGACGGCCACCACGCTGAACGTGCGCGAGCAGCCCACCACCGCCTCCCAGGCCATCGCCCAGCTGGCCAAGGGCCGACGGGTGATCGTCTGCGGCGAGGAGGACGCGGAGGGCTGGGTGCCCATCCGCACCGCGGAGCTGAAGGGATTCGTGAAGGCGGAATACCTGACGCGGGCGTCGTGATGCGTACCGGGAGCGCATTTTAACGGGCATCGGCCCGATGCCCCTCACAACAGACCCAAGGAGATACGATGAGGACGAGGCGACTTCTGCGCGTGATCGCGCTGGCGATGCTGGCGGCGGCCCTGGGGCCGGCGCTGTGCCGCGGCGCGGTCGCGCAGGCCGCCCCGCCCTCTTTTTGGACCGAAGCCGCGCCCCTTGCGCCGGACGGGGAGGCCCCGGAACTGGTTCCGGGCGCCCTGGCGGAGGTCGACCTGGATCGGGGCGAGGCCGTCTTTCGCTTCACCGCGCCCTCCAACAGCGTCTACGACGTGTGCCTGTTTCCTGCTGACGAGGGGGATTTTCAGGCCCATGCCCAGCTGTGGCGCGACGGCGAGCTGCTGGCCGAGGGAGAGGGCGGCGCGACGGCGGTCAGCCTGCGCCTGACCGCGGGCGAGGTCTACGCCCTGCGGCTGACGGGCGCGGGGCGGGTGCGGCTGGAGCTGGCCCGACACGCCCTCAGCCGGTGCTTCGAGCTGCCCATGGCGCTGGACGCCGAAGGCGATGCCTACAGCAAGGCCGTGGCCCGGGCGGGGGACGTGCATTGGTATGCCGTGGACGCGGACTCCGACCTTCCGGCGGCCCTGGCGGGCGTCCCCGATGAGCCGGGGCTGCGCCTGCAGGCCATGCTGTTCGACGGGGACGGCCGCCTGGTGGCGGAGGGCGTGCGCACCGTGGGCGGCGCGTGCCTGCTGGGCTTCGTTCCCCGGGCCGGGCAGCGCTACCGGCTGCGGCTGAGGGCCGTTGGCGCGGGAACGGGCCTCTACAACCTGCGGCTGGAGCGCAGCGCCACCGCGGCCATGCCCGACCGGGTGACCCTGTCCCGGCAGGAGCTGGCGCTGGCCGGGCGCTCCGCCCACCAGCTGACCGCATATTTCAGTCCCGAGGAGGCCTCCGGACTGGTGTACTGGGAGAGCTCGGATGCGAAGGTGGCGGTGGTGGACGACAATGGCCTGGTCAGCGGTCGCGGCGAGGGTACCGCCTTCGTCACCGCCTACAGCGCCTGGGGCGAATATGACCGCTGCCGCGTGGAGGTGGGTTACGTGCCCGTGTCCTCGCTGACGCTGATCACCCGGCACATCGCCCTGAACGTGGGCGACGACGCGGCGATCGAGTGCGAAGTGCTGCCCGCCAACGCCAGTCGGCCCGACCTGGCCTATGAGGTGAGCGCGGGCGAGGCCGCGACGGTGGATGCCCGGGGCGTCGTGCGCGGCGTGGCCGAGGGCGAGGCGGTGGTGACCGTCCGCACGCTGGACGGCGGCCTGGAGGACGCGCTGACGGTGACGGTCGGTCCCGCGCCGAAGCGCCGCCGGGCGCTGCTGGTGGGCGAGCAGAACTATGCCTCCACCGTGGCTACCGTGCGCACGGGCTCGGTGAACTCCGTGGCCGGGCTGCGCAGCATGCTGCAGGCCCTGTCCTACGACGATTCCCGCTTCCAGGTGACCACGCTGCTGGACGCCTCCCGCGACCGGGTCCTCGCCGCCGTGGTCGAGGCCTTCGCCGGCGCCGAAGACGGGGACCTGTCCCTGTTTTACATCACCTGCCACGGCTACTATTCCGACGGCATGACCTTCCTGCAGATGTACGACGGCTCCACGCTGGCGGCGGCGGAGCTGGCGCAGGCGCTGCGGGGCGTGAAGGGCGAGGTGCTGGTGGTGATCGACTGCTGCGGCAGCGGCGGCGTCATCGGCAGGGCCAGCGGCACCGGGGACATCCTCAGGGGCATCGACGCCGTGTTCGGCGGCGCGACGGGTCCGGCGGCCATCGATGGCAGCCGGTTTCGCGTGCTGGCCAGCGCGGCGCTGGAGCAGGACAGCTACCGCATCAGCTTCAGCCGGGAGGCGGTGGAGTCCGACATGGCCACCGTGTTCGCCCGGGCCCTGTGCGAGGGCTGCGGCTGGAGCATCGAGCGCTCCGCGAGGAGCGCCATGCGGGCGGATGTGGACTACGACGGCGCGGTTTCATTGAATGAACTCTACGCCTATGCCGCGCGGCGCGTGCGGTGGTATCTGAACCTGACGGGAGCGATTTCCGGCGAGGCCTACGCCCAGAGCGTGCAGGTCTGGCCGGAGGGAGACGCGCGGCCCCTGTTCGCAAGGGCCGCCGCGAGATGATTGGGGCATTTTGAGAGGAGCGATCACATGAATCGGGAAGAGGCGCTGGAGCTGCTGATGGCGTACAACCACGAACCCTTTCACATCGAGCACGGCAGGACCGTGGGGCGCGTGCTGCGCTGGTACGCCGAGAAGCTGGGATACGGCGACGAGGCGGACTTTTGGGAGGTCGTGGGCATCCTTCACGACCTGGACTTTGAACAGTGGCCGGAGCAGCACTGCCTGAAGGAACAGGAGCTCATGGCCGACCGGGGGCTGGACCCGCGGCTGATCCGGGCCTGCGCCAGCCACGGCTGGGGCGTGAGCTCGCCGGACCTGCCGGAGCCGGAGCACGAGATGGAGAAGGTGCTGTTTGCCGCCGACGAATTGACCGGCCTGATCGGCGCGGCGGCCCTGATGCGGCCCTCGAAGAGCTGCGCCGACATGGAGCTGAAGAGCCTGAAGAAGAAGTACAAGGACAAGCGCTTTGCCGCCGGCTGCAGCCGCGAGGTGATCGCCGCCGGCGCGGAGCGCCTGGGCTGGGAGCTGGACCGGCTGCTGGAGGACACGCTGGAGGCCATGAAGGCCATGGAAGC
>JAUMVG010000046.1 GCA_030530315.1 Clostridia bacterium
GAACGATGCCCGTCATTCTGATCAAAGTGAAGAATCCTTCCTTCCAGCCGATGCCCCGAAAACGAAAAACGAGATAAAGCCGCCCCGGACGGACCGGCGGGTCAAGCCCCGCCGCGCCGTCCGGGGCGGCTTTTCGATGGCGTTCTTCCCGCCAGGCTGATTGCAATTCCCCCTCGGTTGTGCTATGATGCAACTATCCCATTTCCCACGAAAGGACGCGATACCATGTTCATCGCAGACGCCCATTGCGATACCCTCTACGCCATCGCCATCGACGGCAAGCGGCCCGAGAGCTGCACCATCACCCCCGACAAGCTGGAAAAGGGCGGCGTGGGCTTGCAGACCTTCGCCCTGTTCGCCGGGCGCAAGGGCACCCTGGGCACCCCCTATGCCGACGGCGTCGCCATGCTGGAGGCCGTGCCGAAGCTGGGCGTGCCCGTGCTCACCGGCGACCTGCCCGAGGCGCTTCCCCAGCAGCCCACGGGCATCATCTCCTGTGAGGGCGGCGAGATGCTGGAGGGCTCCATCGCCCGTCTGGAGGAGTTCCACCGGCGTGCCCGGCTGCGCATGATCGCCCTCACCTGGAACTTCGAAAATGAGATCGGCCACCCAGCCAAGCTGGGCCCGAAGCCCGGGCTGAAGCCCTTCGGCTTTGAGCTGCTGCGGGCCATGGACCGCCTCGGCATACTGGCCGACACCTCCCACCTGAACGAGGCCGGCTTCTGGGACGTGTGCGAACGCGCCGCCCTGCCCCCCATCGCCAGCCACTCCGACTGCCGCTGGCTGTGCGACGTGCCCCGCAACCTGACCCGTGAGCAGGTCAAAGCGCTGATCGACCGGGGCGGCTTCATCGGCGTCAACTTCTACAGCTGCTTCCTCAAGGAGGATGGCAGGGCCACCCTGGACGACGCGGTGCGCCACATCGACGCGCTGTGCGAGCTGGGCGCGGAGCACATCGTCGGCTTTGGCTCCGACTTCGACGGCATCGACGCCTGGCCCGAGGGCCTGGGCGATCCCACCGGCTTCCCCGTGCTGCTGGAGGCCCTCGCCCGCCGCGGCTACACCCAGGCCCAGCTGGAGGCCCTCGCCGGCGGCAACCTGTGGAACCTGCTGAAGCGCGCCGAGCGCGCGGCCCGCTGACGCCATGGAAAACAGAGTCATCGGCATACTGGCCCACGTGGACGCGGGCAAGACCACCCTCTCCGAGCAGGTGCTCTGCCACGCGGGCGTGCTTCGGACCCCGGGCCGGGTGGACCACGGCGACGCCTTCCTGGACGCCCACCCGCTGGAGCGGGAGCGCGGCATCACCATCTTTTCCGACCAGGCGGTGTTCGAGCGGGACGGCCTGCGGGTGTTCTGGGTGGACACCCCCGGCCACGCCGACTTCGCCGCGGAGATGGAGCGCTCCGTGTCCATATTGGATCTGGCCGTGCTGGTCATCGACGGCGCGGAGGGCGTGCAGAGCCACACGGAGACCATCTGGTCGCTGCTGGAGGCCTATCGGGTGCCCGCCGTGCTGTTCGTGAACAAAACCGACCGCCCCGCCTTCGACGCGGAGAAGATGCTCGCCCAATTGAAGCGCCGCCTGAGCCCGGACGTCGTGGACCTGTGCGGCTGGCGCGGCGGAGACATGCCCCAGTCCCTGGCGGAATCCGTCGCCGAGCGGGACGAGGCCCTGCTGGACCGGCTGCTGTCGGAGGGCTACGCCCCCCTGCCGTGGCTCGCGGGGCTGCGCGATGAGCTGCGCCGCTGCCTGTTGTTCCCGGTGTGCTTCGGCTCAGCGCTGAACGACAGCGGCGTCGGGGAATTCCTGGACGCGCTGTGCCTGCTTGCCCGGGGCTGGGCCCCCTCGCCCTCCGAAGGCGCGCCTCTGTCCGCCCGGGCACCCGGGAGCGCCGAGCCCTTCGACGCCCTGGTCTACAAGGTGCGCCGGGACGCCCAGGGCGCCCGGCTCTGCTTCTTCAAGGTGCTCTCCGGGACCACCGCCGCCCGGCGGGAGGTGCGCCTGCCCGACGGCTCCGTGGCCAAGCTCAACGAGCTGCGGCTGTACAGCGGCGAGCGCTTCCGCCCCCTGACCCAGGCGGAGGCGGGCATGCTCTGCGCCGCGCCGAACCTGCCCGGCGTCCGCCCCGGCGACCACATCCGGGACACCGCGGCCCCCGTCGGCGCGGAGGGCTTCTCCCGCAACCCCTTCCGCATCGAGCCAATGCTGGCGGCCAGCGTGTCCTGTCCCCAGGCTCCGGTCTCGAAGGTGCTGGAGTCCCTGCGGCAGCTGGAGGACGAGGACCCCAGCCTGTCCGTGGTCTACAGCGAGGCCACCGGCGGCATCGACCTGCGGGTGATGGGCCCGATCCAGCTCGAGGTGATCCGCCGGCTGATGCAGGACCGCTTTTCTCTGTCGGTGGACTTCGGCCCCATGCGGGTGCTGTACCTGGAGACCATCGCCGCGCCTGCCGTGGGCGTGGGCCACTACGAGCCCCTGCGGCACTACGCGGAGGTCCAGCTGCGCCTCGTGCCCGGGCCCCGGGGCAGCGGCATTGCCTTTGAATCCAAGTGCCACGTGGACGAGCTGGCGCTGAACTGGCAGCGGCTGATCGAGACCCACGTGTTTGAAAAGGTCCACAAGGGCGTGCTCACCGGCGCGCCGCTGACGGACGTGAAGGTGCAGCTGCTCCACGGCCGCGCCCACCTGAAGCACACCGAGGGCGGCGATTTCCGCCAGAGCACCTACCGCGCCATCCGCAACGCGCTGATGGAGGCCCGGAGCGTGCTGCTGGAGCCCATCTGCCGCTTCACCCTGCGGGGACCCCAGGACAGCTATGGCAGGGTGATGGCCGACCTCACCCGCATGCGGGCGGTCCTCGAGCCGCCCAGCCTGGACGGCGAGCGCTTCACGCTGACCGGTGAGGCCGAGTTCGCCCAGTTCTCCGGCTACAACACGGATTTCCTCGCCGCCACCCACGGCCACGGCGCCCTCAGCTACCGGCTGGACCACTATGCCCCCTGCCGGGAGCCTGAGCCGGTCATCGAGGCCGCCGCCTACAATCCCCTGGCCGACGATACGCCGGATTCGGTGTTCTGCGCCCACGGCGCGGGCTACACCGTGCCTTGGAACGAGGTGAAGGCCCACGCCCACTGCCCGGTGGAGGAGGCGTAAAGCGGCGATAAATGCAAAAAAAGAACGACCTCTCAGCCTGGCTTCGCCAGCCAGCTCCCCTGAAAGGGGAGCCAGGAACGTCTCGATTCAACGCGGCAGCCTTGCCTCCCCTTGCAGGGAAGGTGCCGAGTGTAGCGAGGCGGAGAGGTCGTCTTCACAGTGTCCCCGTTTAAACCAAAGATCCTTCGCTCCGCTCAGGATGACCGGCTTTTGTCGGCGTCGTCCCACGGCTTTTGTCGGCGTCGTTCACCGGCATTCGTCGGCGTCATCCTGAGCGTAAGCGAAGGATCTTTTCCGTGTTTATTCTTTTTAAACCGCGTCAGCCCCCGGCGGCCGCGGACACCGGGTACCGCCTGCGCTTGATGATGAAGTAGCAGGTCAGGTGCACCGCGAACGTCAGCGCCCAGGAGATGGGATAGGACAGATAGAGCATCGTCAACGTCGGCGACAGCGGGTAGATCGTTAGTATCCACACCACGCGCAGCACGCACACGCCCACGATGGAGACGATCATCGGCATCACGGAACTGCCCATGCCCCTCAGCAGGCCCACGGTGGTGTCCATCATGCCGCAGAGGAAGTAGGTCGGCGCGATGACCGCGCTGCGCAGGCTCGCGGAGGCGATCACGGCGGCATCGTCGGTGTAGATCCTGAACAGCTGGGTCTTGAACAGCATCAGCGCCACGCCCATGACCGCGCCGATGCCAAACACCGCCAGCAGCGAGGCCGCGGCAACCCGGCCGATGCGCTCGTAGCGGCGCGCGCCGACATTCTGGCCGGTGAAGGTGATGGCCGCCTGATAGATGCTGTTCATGGCCACATAGATGTAGCCCTCGATGTTGCTGGCCGTGGTGTTGCCGGCCACCGCCACCTTGCCGAAGCTGTTGATGGTGGACTGGATCAGCACGTTGGAGATGGAAAACACGATGCCCTGCAGTCCCGCGGGCACGCCCACCTTGGCGATCTTCCACACCTTGTCCATGTCCAGTCGGACCCGCTTCAGGTCCAGGTGGATCGGGCCATCGCTGCGCATCAGGCACAGCGCCACCAGCGCGGCGGAAATGACCTGGGAGATGATCGTGGCCAGCGCGACGCCGGAGACGCCCATGCCCAGCACGATGACGAAGAACAGGTTCAGCGCCACGTTCACGACGCCGGAGATGGTCAGGTAGGTCAGCGGCCGGCGGGTGTCGCCCACCGCCCGGAGTATGGCCGCGCCGAAGTTGTACAGCAGGTTGGCCGGCATGCCCAGGAAGTAGATGCGCATGTAGGAGGTGGCCAGCGGCAGCACCTCGGCGGGGGTATTCATCATGCCCAGGAAGGTTCCGGCCAGGAAGAAGCCGACCAGGCCCACCAGCAGCCCGCCCAGCAGGCTCAGCGCGATGGAGGTGTGCACGGCGTCGCCGGTCTGCTTGTAGTCGCCGGCGCCATAGCACTGGGCCACCACCACGTTCGCGCCCACGGACAGCCCCAGGAACAGGTTGACCAGCAGGTTGATCAGCGCGCCGGGAGCGCCCACCGCAGCCAAAGCCGCGTCGCCCTCGAAGCGGCCCACCACGATCACGTCCGCGGCGTTGAACGTCAGCTGGAGCATGCTGGAGAGCATCAGCGGAAGCGCAAAGCTGAATAGCTTCGGCATGACCGGCCCGTTGAGCATGTCAATCTCGTAATGTCTGTTGTGAAGCCGCATTTCATTCCTCCATCCGGCAAAGCCGCCTGCGGATTTGCCGCCTGGATTATAGCATCCCTTCATTGCATTCTCGTTGATTTCAAAGGCAATCCGGAGCAGTTTCAAAATTTTACGTTTTCCCGGGAACGCTCCCGAAAAAACCACAAAGTCCTTGACTAACCCGGCCAAACGCGCTATGATAGTTAGTAATATCACTCTTAAATTGGAGATGTTTGCGTATGAGCGAGAACTGTACCCACGATTGCAACAGCTGTTCCGCCAACTGTGCCAGCCGCGAAGGCAGCAGCCGGTCCACCGACTTCTCCGCGCCGGCCAATGCCAACAGCCGCGTGAAGAAGGTCATCGGCGTCGTCAGCGGCAAGGGCGGCGTGGGCAAGTCCCTGATCACCAGCCTGATGAGCGTGCTGCTGCGCCGCCGCGGCCACGAGGTGGCCATACTGGACGCCGATGTCACCGGCCCGTCCATCCCCAAGGCCTTCGGGGTGCACGGCCAGCTGATGGCCTCCGACGAGGGCATCCTTCCCGCCGTCAGCACCACCGGCATCAAGATGGTCTCCCTGAACCTGCTGCTGGACAACGAGACCGACCCGGTCATCTGGCGCGGCCCGGTCATCGCCGGCACCGTCAAGCAGTTCTGGACGGACGTCATGTGGCAGGACGTGGACTTCATGTTCGTGGACATGCCTCCGGGAACCGGCGACGTGCCGCTGACGGTGTTCCAGTCCCTGCCGCTGGACGGCATACTGATCGTCACCTCCCCCCAGGAGCTGGTGGGCATGATCGTGGAAAAGGCCGCCAACATGGCGCGCATGATGAACGTGCCCGTGCTGGGCATCGTCGAGAACATGTCCTACTTTGAATGCGACAGCTGCGGAAAGCGGCACCACATCTTCGGCGACAGCCACGTGGAGCAGATCGCCGAGCGCTTCGGCATCACCGCCACGGCACGCCTGCCCATCGAGCCCGCCATCGCCGCCGCCTGCGACAGCGGCCGCGTGGAGCTGCTGGACGCGCCCTGGCTGGAGGACATCGCCGCCGCGCTGGAGCGGCTGTAGGCCGGGCTCCGGGCACAAATGATTGAACACAACGGAGGCTCTATGAAATATGAAAAATCCTGCGGCGCCGTGATATTCAGAAAGGCCGGGGATTGGAACGTACTGCTGATCCGCCACACCAAGGGACGGCACATCTCCTTCCCCAAGGGCCATGTGGAGCCCGGCGAGACGGAGAGCCAGACCGCCGAGCGGGAGATCCTGGAGGAGACCGGCCTGCGGGTGCGCGTGGACAGGCGCTTCCGGGCCGAGAACCGCTACAACATCCGGCCGGACACTCAAAAGCTGGTGGTCATATTCGCCGCCCTGACGGAGCAGGCGGAGATCACCCCCCAGCCGGAGGAGATCGCCGAGGCTTTCTGGCTGCCCGTGGAGGAGGCCGCCGCCCGCCTGACCTACGAGCGCGACCGCAAGATCATGCGGGACGCCTTCGCCCACATCCAGAAGTATTATACCAACTGACGCTGCACAAACAGCAAGGGACTGTCTCAAAATAACGAATTGCGAAGGAATCATCGGGCGATGATTCAGAAAGCATCGTAGGGGCGCCATTATTGGCGCCCGCGGACGGCATTTCTGCCGTCCCTACGAATGAATTCCGCAATGCTGTTTATTTTGAGACAGTCCCTTTGCTTTGATTGAATGGTTATTAGGTCCGGAGTTCCTCCGCCAGCATGAACTGCAGGTCGGCATCCTTCATGTAGCCGGTATGGCCCTGGTAGCTGATCAGGCTCCAGCCGTCCACGGTCTCCACGACCTCCACCCGCGTGCCGTCCTTCAGGTGGCCCAGCACGTTGGCGTCGTCGGAGTCCACGTCGTACACCGGCGCTTCGGGAGCGGTGGTCGCGTGCACCACGGCGGGCAGGGTCGAGTTGTCGCCCTCGGCCACGAGTTCCTCTTCGGTGGTGTAGGCGCTTTCCCCGCCCTCGTCAATGGCCTGCCAGAACTCCAGGTATTCGTTCATCAGGTAGCCGTTCTGGCCTTCGAACTCAACCAGTGACCACTCGCTGCTGCGCAGCATCACCCGCAGTTCGGTCCCGTAGGGCACCATAGCCATGATCGTGCTGTTGGTGTTGGGGGCCTCCCGCAGGCGCAGCGCCACGTCGGGGCCCTCGGTGTTCACGCGGGCGAAGGTGCTGATGCCCTCGTAGTTGTCCAGGGAGCCGTTGGAGGCCAGGTACTCGCTGAAGTCCTCCGCCTGGATGATGGCGCCGTTGTAGTACTCCTTGGCCGTGTAGCCGATGGTGTACACGTAGCCGCTGGTCTTCGAGGTGTAGTTCAGGGCATAGATGTCCTGGGTGTAGTACTCCACGAACTCGTTGCGAACGTAGCCGATGTTCTCGCCGCGCTGCACCTTGCTCCAGCCCTTGCCGTGCTCCAGCGCCACGACCACGTCGCCGCTGGCCAGCCGATCCAGGGCCGTCGAGCTGGCGGAGGCCTTCTCGCGCAGGCGGATGCCCACCCGGGTGACGACCTGGCCCATGTAGACCTGGCCGCCCGTCATCTCGAAATCATAGTCGTCATCCTGGGAGAAGATGGCCCGCACCTTGCCGGCCTCGTAGTACAGCGCCTTCTGGATCACCGGCGTCAGCACGCCGTCCGTGCGGTAGCCGTAGGCGCCCTGGAACTTCTTCACCGCGTCGGTCACATCCAGGTCGAACACGCCGTCCAGCGCGCCGTTATAGAGGCGCAGCTCGGTCAGGTACTGCTGCATGTTGCGCACCACGGGACCGCTGGAGCCCTCCTGTACCGTCACGTTCTGGGCGGTGGGAGCGTCGTCGGAGTAAATGACATCCTGGAACTCCAGCGTGGCCACGCCGGACTCCTCCACGCCCATCAGGCGCTGGGCCTGGCGCACGGCGTTGACGGTGGAGCCTCCGTATTCGCCGTCGATCTCGTCGTTGAAGATACCCAGGTCCCGCAGCCTCGTCTGGAGGTCGCGCACGTCGCTGCCCTTGCTGTAGCGGCCCATCACGCCTTCGACGTCGGGAATGCCCAGGTAGGCCTTGTAGGACTGGCCGCGCTCATTGGTATAGGAGGCCGCGTACAGCAGCTCCCTCAGCTCCTTGTCCGGCTTCTTGCTCTTGAAGATGTGGACCCGGGTGCCCTCCAGGCAGCACTTTGCGATGAACTCCGCGTCCTGCCAGCGCAGGCGCAGGCAGCCGTGGGAGGCGGGCTTGCCGAACTCCGACAGCGCCTTCTGGCTGATGGTGGAGTCGGACCTGCGAGAGCAGGGGATCGAATGGAACAGCACGCCCTTGTAGATGCGCGTGGCGTAGTGGGCGTAGCAGCTGTAGGCGCGAAAGTAGTACCACTCCTCGCGCTCCAGCTTCTCCTCCTTCCGGGGCAGGTAGAAGGTGCCCCGGGGCGTAGGCGCCTCGTCCGTACCACTGGAACACAGCATCTGGCGCACGATCACGTCGGTGTCCGTGCTGTAGATGGTGACGATCTGGTTGGTGAGGTCCACCTCGATGTAATACGGCATATCATACCCGGACCTCGCCGCCTGGGCATAGGGGGGTATGGCCCCGATCACCAGCAGCGCCGCCAGGAACATTACAAGGAATCTTCGCAGCTTCATTCCATAGTACCTCTATTTTATGCTGTCTACATTATATCATATTTCCGTACGCTTTTCAACGAATTGACGCGCCGCAAGCGTGGACGATTTGTAAATATTTCCTTTTCCGACACGTCAAGGGCGCGCGCCGTGGGCAGCCGCGTCGGACATGAAAAAACGACGCGCGTCTTTCGACGCGCGTCGCGATCTATGAACCAGATCAGAACTTCAGGGAATTCAGCTTGATGCCGGGGCCCATGGTGCTGGAAATCACGGCAGAGCGAATGTAGGTTCCCTTGGCAGCGGCGGGCTTCGCCTTGATGATGGCCTCCATCAGGGTGCGGAGGTTCTCAACCAGCTTCTGCTCCTCGAAGGAAGCCTTGCCGACCGGGCAGTGGATGATAGCGGTCTTGTCCACGCGATACTCAACCTTACCGGCTTTGATATCGTGGATGGCCTGGGTGACGTTCATGGTCACGGTGCCGGCCTTCGGGGAAGGCATCAGGCCCTTGGGGCCCAGCACGCGGCCCAGACGGCCGACCTGACCCATCATGTCGGGGGTAGCAACGACCACGTCGAAATCGAACCAGCCGCCCTGGATCTTGGCGACCATGTCCTCAGCGCCCACGAAATCGGCGCCAGCGGCCTCAGCCTCGGCGGCCTTGTCGGCCTTGCAGATCACCAGGACGCGCACGGTCTTGCCGGTGCCATGGGGCAGCACGACGGCGCCGCGGACCTGCTGATCGGCGTGACGGGGATCGACGCCCAGGCGGACGGAGATCTCGACGGTCTCATCGAACTTGGCCTTGGCGGTCTGCTTGACCAGCGCGATGGCCTCTTCGGGGTCATACTGCTTGCTGCGGTCGATCAGCTTCATGCTGTCGGAATATTTCTTACCCTTTTTCATCAATACATCCTCCTTGTGGTCAAGCGGATTCTATAATCCTCCCACGATTCTGTGACCTTAGTCTACGACCACGACGCCCATGGAACGCGCGGTACCGGCGATCATGCTCATGGCAGCCTCGACGGACGCGGCGTTCAGGTCGGGCATCTTCAGCTCGGCGATCTCGCGGACCTGAGCCTTGGTGATGTTGGCGACCTTCTCCTTGTTGGGGCGGCCGGAAGCGTGCTCGATGCCGCAGGCCTTCTTGATCAGAACGGCGGCCGGAGGCGTCTTGGTGATGAAGGTGAAGGAACGATCCTGATACACGGTGATGACCACCGGGATGATCAGGCCGGCCTGCTTGCCGGTGCGATCGTTGAATTCCTTGCAGAATCCGGGGATGTTTACGCCATGCTGACCGAGCGCGGGGCCGATGGGCGGCGCGGGCGTCGCCTTGCCGGCGGGCACCTGCAGCTTGATCAGTGCAGTAACTTTCTTTGCCATTTGGGTATCCTCCTCTACATGTATGTGGTGAAGCGGAACGCCGTGGGCGTCCCTCCCACTCCCTGAAACCCAACCGGGGTATCAGTCAGTCAATGGCCCCGGCGCAGCGCCGGAGCGGGGTCCGTCAGTCCTCGCGCACGACCTCGTCGTAGGCCAGCTCCACGGTGGTCTCACGCTTGAGCATGGGAACCGTCACGGTCAGCTGCTGGCTCACGGTGTCGATCGCCGTCACCTTGCCCGAGAAGTTCTCGAACAGGCCGGTGAGTATGCGCACGCTGTCCCCCACCTGAATGTCGATGCGCGTCTGGGGCACCGCTTCGAAGATGGAGGCAAAGTCAGACTCGGACAGGGGCGTCGGCTTATTGCCGGAGCCCACGAACCCGGTCACGCCGCGGGTATTGCGCACCAGATACCACGTCTCGTTGGTCATTTCCATCTTGACGATCACGTAGCTGGGCAGCAGCTTGCGCTGCACCGTGCGGCGCTTGTTGTTCTTTATCTCAATGGCCTCTTCCACCGGAATGCGAACATCGACGATCTTGTCCTGCATGCCGTTGTTCTCAACGGCCTTCAACAGGCTGTCGCGCACCTTGTTCTCATAGCCGGAGTAGGTATGCACAACATACCATTTGATATCCGCGTTTTCAGACATGTCCGTCTCCTCGCGATCAGCCCGTAATCAGCCGGATCAACGCGCCGGCGCCCAGGTCAAACACGCCGATGATCACGCCCATCACGATCATAAAGACGAACACGACCACGGAGTAGTTCAGCAGCTCTTTCTTGGAGGGCCAGGAGACCTTCTTCAGCTCATGGAACATGTTCTTGAAGCTGCGGCCGATGCCCTTGAAGAAATTGACACAGCGCTGCACAAAGCCGGGCTTGGTGTTCTTGTTTTCCTCTGCCTTTGCCATGCTTTCACATCCTTGTCCTTGCGTTAGCGCCGAAAACCCAGCGTGGTTCCGCCCCTGGCGGGCGGCGTCCCCTGCATTACTTGGTTTCCTTGTGGCTGGTGTGCTTCTTGCAGAAGCGGCAATACTTGTTCATCTCGAGACGATCGGGATCGTTCTTCTTGTTCTTCATGGTATTGTAATTGCGCTGCTTGCACTCGCTGCACGCCAGCGTAACCTTGATTCGCTTATCCGATGCCATGCTTGACACCTCCCCATGTGTTTATTCGGCACCCGCGTTTTCCAGCGGCCGCCGATGCCCTCAAGGCAATTTTGCCATCAACAACAGCAGCCCACATCCGGGGCAGACTGATACATTATAGAATAGCTTTTCACCAAATGCAAGGGAATATCGCGACTATCTGTAAATTTTACAAATATACGCGCCCTCGCAGGGGCTTCCGGCCGCTTCCACAGGTCGATGGCCGCGGGCCCCCGCCGGCTTGGGAAACTCCCCCGCCGGCGGGCCGCGCTTTTTAAAAAGACCATGCGCGAGCGCACATGGTCTTTGTGGAACGCGTCGAAATTACTTGATTTCGATCTCCGCGCCGGCTTCCTCGAACTTCTTCTTGAGCTCTTCGGCAGCTTCCTTGGTGACGGCTTCCGCCAGGGTGGAGGGAGCGTTGTCGACCAGGTCCTTGGCTTCCTTCAGGCCCAGGCCGGGCTTGACTTCGCGGACGATCTTGATGACGTTCAGCTTCTTGGCGCCAGCGGCCTTCAGGATCACGTCGAACTCGGTCTTCTCTTCCTCAGCGGGAGCGGCCTCAGCGGCAACCGCGCCGACCATCACGGGAGCGGCGGCGGAAACGCCGAACTTCTCTTCCATCTCGTCAACAAGCGCCTTCAGCTCGAGGATGGTCATACCCTCGATCGCAGCGATGATCTCAGCATTGTTAGCCATGATTATATCCTCCATATTCAATGATTTTGTCGATTGCGTTCAGGCGGCGATTATTCCTCGCCGGCCTCCTTCTTGCGGATGGCTTCCACCACGCGGGCGAACCTGGAAACCTGGCTCATCATGCTGCCCATGATGCGGGCGATGAGAACCTCGCGGCTGGGCAGATCGGCGATGGCCTGCACGCCCTTCTCGTCGAGGTAGTTGCCCTCGCAGGCGCCGCACTTCACGGTCAGGTTCTTGTTCTTCTTGGCAAACTCAGTCAGGATCTTTGCGGGGGCGGCGATATCCTCGTAGCTGAAAGCCACGGCGGTGGGGCCCTCCAGATGAGCCTTCATGTCATCCAGACCCATGCCCTCGATGGCGCGGCTGATCATGGTGTTCTTCAGAACCGCATACTCGACGCCCGCCTTGCGGAGCTGGTTGCGCAGATCGGTGACCTCCGCGACGGTCAGGCCGCGATAGTCTACCAGCACGACGGTCTTGGCCTTCTCAAACTTCTCTTTGATGCCAGCCACGATGCCCTGCTTGATCTCGATATTTTTGGACATTTTCAAACACCTCACATTCCCGTCCAGAATACGGGCAATTAAAAAACCCTTGCGCAGACGCAAGGGTGGTGTGAATCCAACCATTGCGCCTCGGCGAGCAACCCGAAGGAATTTAGGCTTGCGCACTCGCTGTCTTGGGCACAGAGCTTTTCAAAAGCCATGGATTATTATAACAGGCCCCGCCCGCGCTGTCAAGTCCGCGGGCGGAGAACTGCCTCTGATCACAAACATTTAACCCGAAGCCGCCGGCTTCGCGCAGGGCCGCGCCCGTCAGCGCTCGATGCCGTACAGCACAAACCTCCCGGGCATGGCCTCCACCTCGAACACGGCCTCGTCGTCCCTGCGGTACAGGGGCTCCAGGCGCCTGCCGCCCTCGCAGGGCAGGACCAGCGCCTTCGCGCCTTTGACATGCAGCTTCACCACGGTGCGCTGGACGCCCTCCATCACGTAGGGATAGACCACGAAGGTGTCGTTGTCGTAGACGAACAGGCTGATCCGGGCCGGGCCCTCCAGCCACACGCCGTTCACCGGCAGGGCCTGGCGGATGCGGCTGAGCGCCTCGGCGGGCACGTGGTACAGGTCCGGGAAGGCGTCGGGCACCGCCAGCGTCCACAGCTGGCCGTCGCAGTAGGGGTCCCGCAGCAGCACGGCGTAGCTCTCCTCGCCCCGGGCGGCCTTCACCACCGCCCAGCTGGCGTTGTTCCTGAACTCCGCCACCGGCAGCGTGATCGGCCTCTCCCCCATCGGGAACAGGCTGACGTACTGGCGGTTCAGCTCCTCCACGCGCCAGCGGTCGCAGGTGACGGAGCGCCCCCGCAGGCGGACGGAGGTCAGGCGGTGCGCGCCGCGGTCCGCCGTCGCCTCCAGGAAGCCCGTGGTCACCAGCGCCGTGCCGCCGGTCTTGCGCAGCCAGGCCTCCAGCTTGTCCACCACGTCCGGGTCGCAGGCGGAGGAGCGGGTCAACAGCAGCTTTTCCGCGTCCTCGGGGAAGTAGGGCGTGCAGACGACGGGCAGGCCGACCATGCCCAGGAAGTCCTGGAGGTTGTCCTCGCCCTGGCAGTTGTCAGGCAGGTAACAGGCGATGCCCACGGGTTTTCCCGCGTGGTCCAGCAGCGCGTCCAGCTTGTCCAGCTGGAAGCCCAGCGCCGGGGTGTACATGTTGTCCACCAGCGACTGGAAGCAGAACAGCATCATCTCTTCGGGCCTGGAGAAGGCGGTCAGGTAGGCCTGTTCCAGGTAGTGCTCGGTGATGTGGGTGTCGAAGGTGTCGAACCAGCCGCCGCCGTTGTGGCCGGGCCACATGTTCTCGAAGTAGGTCATCAGCGAGAAGCTCAGGTACCGGGGCAGGTGCTGGTCGGTGGTCACCGGGTCGCGGGTCTCCGTGCCGGTGTAGAGCTTGTCGAACAGCTTCCGCTGCTCCGCCGGGTTGTAGCCGGTCTCCTGGTAGCTCTCCGCCCAGTTGGGATACTTGATGGTGATGCGGCAGTTGGGGTTGGCGGCCTTCGCCGGGGCGATGATGTCCTCCTGGCTGACGCGGCGCAGCAGGTCCAGGCGGTAGGCCTGCCAGCTGCCGTCGGAGATGCCGTGGACGCGGTTGAAGGCGTCCCGCTCCCGCACGCAGTCCGCGCAGGCGCAGTTCGTGAAGAAGAAGTCGTCGATGATGAACTCGTCGAAGTGGCCGCCGATGAAGGCGCTGACCTCCTTCAGCTTCGCCCGCATGGCCGGGTCGTTGTAGCAGAAGGTGTCGAACAGCCGCTGCTTCGGCTTAGCCCCCTCGGGGGTGGGAATGATGGTGGTCAGGCCGCCCGCCACCTCGATGCCGTGGGCGTGGAACACCTCCCGGCACATCTCGATCTGCTCGTGGCTGGCCAGCTCGCCGCGCCAGGGCTCCAGGTAGACCTTGTCCAGCCGCAGGTGGCGCTGGAGGAATGCCAGCTGCTTCTCCAGCTCCTCTCGGGTGACGCGCGCCGCCGCGTGGGCGACAAAATAGGTGACCAGCTTAAAGTTGCGATAGTTTCCCATGCTCCAATCCTCTCTCCGGTCCGCCGAATGCTCGTGTGTTCAGTTCCGCCCGCCTGCGCGGGCACACCCACACTATAAGGAAAATCCCCTCTCCTGTCAAGAACTCGGGCGGGATTTGTGCCCTGGATTCGCCTTCGTTCCGTATTTTCTAAAATGGAATTTACCTATCCATGTTGAAAAACCGTTCCCGCTGTGATACACTGGTCCATGCATTATGGACAATTATGTATAGAAAGCAGAATCAGGAGGAAAACCCCATGACCACGACTTTTGAAAAGCTGTCTTCCAATAAGGTCAAGCTCGGCTTCGTCGTTGAGCCCGAAAAGTTCGACGAGGGCCTTAAGATTGCCTATAACAAGCTGAAGGGCCGCATCAACATCCCCGGCTTCCGCAAGGGCAAGGCGCCCATGAAGGTGATTGAGAACCACTACGGCGAGAGCGTCTTCTACGAGGATGCCTTCGACGCCATCTTCCCCGAGATCTACCAGGCCGCCCTGAAGGAACACGACGTGCAGGTCGTCGACCGTCCCGAGCTGGATGTCGAGCAGATCGGCCGCGGCAAGGAGCTGAAGTTCACCGTCGAGGTGTTCGTGCGCCCCGACGTGGAGCTGGGCGAATACACCCACCTGGGCCTGGTCAAGACCGTTGACGAGGTCACCGACGACGATGTGAACGCCGAGATCGAGCGCGCCCGCGACCGCTCCTCCCGCTGGGTGGAGGTCACCGACCGCGCCGCCAAGCTGGACGACCAGGTGAACATCGACTACGCCGGCTTCGACGGCGACGAGCAGTTCGACGGCGGCACCGCCCAGAACCACGAGCTCATCCTGGGCTCCGGCAGTTTCATCCCCGGCTTCGAGGATCAGCTGGTGGGCGCCAAGGTCGGCGACGAGGTGGAGGTCAACGTCACCTTCCCCGAGCAGTATCACGCCGAGAACCTGGCGGGCAAGCCCGTGGTGTTCAAGGTGAAGGTCAACGGCATCCGCGAGAAGGAAATGCCCGCGCTGGATGACGACTTCGTGACCGAGGTCTCCGAGACCGCCAACACCGTGGACGAGTACAAGGCCGAGATCCGCGAAAACCTGGAGAAGGCCGCCGATCAGCGCGGCGAGAGCGCCTTTGAGAACGAGGTGTTGGAGACCGTGTGCGGCAACGCCAAGGTGGACATCCCCGACGCCATGATCGAGGACCAGATCGACAGCATGCTGCGCGACATGGAGATGCGCATGATGTACCAGGGTATGAAGCTGGACGACTACTTCAAGTACACCGGCCAGACCCGCGAGCAGGTCCGCGAGATGTACAAGGATTCCGCCCGCGAGCGCGTGCTGGGCCAGCTGGTGCTGGAGGCCGTGAAGAAGGCCGAGAACATCTCCGCCTCCGACGAGGAGATCGACGCCGAGATCGCCCGCTACGCCGAGCAGAACAAGATCGAGCTGGACAAGCTGAAGGGCTCCATGGCCGAGGGCGACCGCGAGTATTTCGCCGAGGCTGCCGCGACCCGCAAGACCATCGACTTCCTGAAGGCCAACGCGGAATAAGGTCGCACGGCGACATTATTCCAATTAGAAATTAGGAATGAGGAATTAGGAATTGAAGTGACCTGGCGGTGGCTTCGCAGAACCACTCCGATCATGCTCTTCATTCCCAATTCCTCTTTCTAATTCTAAGGCCGTATAATCCGCCGCCGCGGCATCATACTTAATAATCAGCGCAAGGAAGCGGGACTTTTCATAATTCTCAATTCCCAATTCCAAATTCCAAATTAAAAGGGGGTTTCGCCCATGAACCTGGTGCCCTATGTCATCGAACAAACCAACCGAGGGGAACGCTCCTACGACATCTACTCCCGCCTGCTGAAGGACCGCATCATCTTCCTGGGCGGCGAGATCGACGACGACGTGGCCAACACCGTCGTCGCCCAGATGCTCTTCCTGGAGATGGAGGACCCCGACGCCGACATCATGCTCTACATCAACAGCCCCGGCGGCTCCGTGTCCGCGGGCCTGGCCATCTACGACACCATGCGCTACCTGAAGTGCGAGGTCTCCACCCTGTGCGTGGGCCTGGCCGCCTCCATGGGCGCGTTCCTGCTGGCCGCCGGTGCCAAGGGCAAGCGCAAGGCCCTTCCCCACGCCGAGATCATGATCCACCAGCCCCTGGGCGGCACCCGGGGCCAGGCCACGGACATCCAGATCCAGGCCGAGCAGATCCTGCGCATCAAGAAGACGTTGAACGAATTGCTGGCCCAGAACACCGGCAAGCCCATCAAGACCATCGAGAAGGATGTGGAGCGCGACCACTACCTGACCGCGGCCCAGGCCAAGGACTACGGCCTGATCGACGAAATCATCGCGCCGAGGAGATAAGCTATGGCAGGCAAAGACCAATTCAAGAAGACCGTGCGCTGCTCCTTCTGCGGCAAGACCCAGGACCACGTCCGCCGCATGATCTCCGGCCCCAACAACACCTACATCTGCAACGAGTGCGTGCTGCTGTGCAACGAGATCGTATCCGACGACGTGGAGTCCGTGGGCGGCGCGGGCGAGCTGCAGATCAAGAAGCCCGCAGAGATCAAGGAGATCCTCGACCAGTACGTGGTGGGCCAGGATCAGGCCAAGAAGGCCCTCTCCGTGGCCGTCTACAACCACTACAAGCGCATCCAGTGCATGGGCAACCGGAAGAGCGATGTGGAACTGCAGAAGTCCAACATCGTCATGCTGGGCCCCACCGGCTGCGGCAAGACCTACCTGGCCCAGACCCTGGCCAAGATCCTGAACGTGCCCTTCGCCATCGGCGACGCCACCAGCCTCACCGAGGCCGGCTACGTGGGCGAGGACGTGGAGAACATCCTGCTGCGGCTGATCCAGAACGCCGACTTCGACGTGGAGCTGGCCCAGCGCGGCATCATCTACATCGACGAGATCGACAAGATCGCCCGCAAGAGCGAGAACCCCTCCATCACCCGAGACGTCAGCGGCGAGGGCGTTCAGCAGGCGCTGCTGAAGATCCTGGAGGGCACCATCGCCTCCGTTCCCCCGCAGGGCGGCCGCAAGCACCCGCTGCAGGAGTTCATCCAGATCGACACCAGCAACATACTGTTCATCTGCGGCGGCGCCTTCGACGGCATCGAGAAGATCGTCGAGAGCCGCATCGGCAAGAAGGTCATGGGCTTTGGTGCCGAGGTCAAGGGCAAGAACGACCAGACCAACGCCGAGATCATGTCCCAGGTGCGCCCGGAGGACTTGCTGCGGTTCGGCCTGATCCCCGAGTTCATCGGCCGCCTGCCCGTGCTGGTGACCCTGAACAGCCTGGACGAGGAGGCCCTGGTGAAGATCCTCACCGAGCCGAAGAACGCCCTGGTGCGCCAGTACGCCAAGCTGCTCAGCTTCGACAACGTGGAGCTGGAGTTCACCCCCGAGGCCCTGCAGGCCATCGCCAAGCAGGCGCTGACCCGCAAGAGCGGCGCCCGCGGCCTGCGCGCCATCATCGAGAGCGTGATGACCGACACCATGTACGAGCTGCCCTCCATGGAGGGCGTCAGCAAGTGCATCATCACCGAGGACGCCGTGCTGAAGGGTGAGAAGCCCCAGCTGATCTTCGGCGAGGCCGCCCTCCCCGCCCCCGAGGCCGAGGCACTGCCCCAGCCCGTGGAGGCGCCTTCCATCGAGGAAGAGGACGCGCCCACCGCCGGTTGATCAACGAAGCCGCACCGACATTAAACCGAGGCCCCCTTGAGCAAACGCTCAAGGGGGCCTCGGTTATTGAATGGTTATCGCTTCTTTCCCGCGCGCTTTGCCTTGGGCAGCAGGGCCGCGCCCAGCAGCAGCAGGATCATGCCCCACCGCAGCACGCCGCCCCAGAACTCCACCTCGCGCAGCTCCCGGGTGCCGATGCGCACCAGCCGCGCTGCCTCGGTGGTGAGGTTCCAGAACACCTTGGCGATGGACGACCACTCCACGATGTTCTCCGGCACCCACTCCGTGAACACGTAGAGGGGCCTGACGGAGAACGCCATCAGCAGGTAGGTCGCGCCGATCAGCGCGGCGTAGCCCAGCAGCGACAGCGCCAGTATGCCCAGCAGGCGCCCGATCAGGCTCTTGAAGTAGCGGGCATTCAGCGCCTGCCGGAAATCCTCGAACCAACCCATGCACAGGGCGGTCATCCGCTTGAACAGCCCCACCAGGGCGTACAGGCCCACGATCAGCAGCAGCACCCGGGGCAGTATCGTGCGCCGCATGGCCTCCTTGGACAGGTTGATCAGCTCGCCGCCGGGCACCCACTCGTTCCGAGCGGCCTCCTCGAACAGCTGGGCCGCGCCGGCACCATTGCTCTGGGGCACCGCCGACAGCGTCAGGGTGTCCAGGTCCACGGCCTCCCGGGCCGCGGCGATCAGCGGCACATAGGCGTCGTAGAGCGCCCTGTCGCCGACGCCCCGGCCATGGAGCGGCCCACCGCCGTGGCGGACGACGCCCACCACGCGCCACGGATTCTCGTTGATCGTCACCTTCGCGTCCTCAGGCAGCTCCTCGCCGAACAGCCTGAAGGCCAGGCCCTCGTCCAGCATCATCACCCGGTCGCCATTGGCCAATTCGCTCTCGCCGATGCGCCGGCCCCAGGTCAGGAACCGGGGATAGACCTCCAGCCAGCCCTCGCCCATGGCGAACAGCGTGGCCTCCGAGGTGTTGTCCCCGGCGGTCAGGCTCACGGATTCGGCCTCGCCGCCCACCACCGTCCAGGTGAGGGCCTCCTTCAGCTCCGCGCCGATGCCGCTCCCCGCTTCGGCCAGCTTGGCGATCGCCTCGCCCTTCTCGCCGGGGTCCGGCGTGACGACGGTGTATTGCAGCACGCTGCGGGTCTGGAGCACCATGACCAGCGCGACCAGCGCCATCAGCGCCCCGAGGGTCATCAGCACCCAGGGGAGCCTGCGCTTTTTCTCATTGCTCATGCCGCGCCTCCCGGTCAGTCGAGGTATTCCATCACGGCATCGCCGTCGCTGATGGCCCGGTCCTCGCCATAGGCGATGGTGTAGTAGGTCACGTCCTCCTGCACGGAGGTGGTGCCGCCGTACTCGCCCGCCACGGTCACCTCCATCTTGTGCAGCTTCAGCGTGCTGCCCCCGAAGGCGGCAGTGTTCTGCTCGGCCACGAACACATAGCGGTCCTTATCGCTGCCCCGCACTGCGCTGGTGGGCAGCAGGCTGGTGGCCTCCTTGGCGCGATAGATCAGGGAAATGGGCGTCTCCTCCTGGGTCATGGCGTAGACGCTGCCCCGGGACCGGATGATGGCGTCGGTGAGCTGGATGTCGCAGTACTTCCGCCCCTCGGCGTCGGTGCCGGTGGCGATCACCTTGGTCTCGATGGAATCATAGCTGTCGGGGTTCATCGTCGCGGTCATGCCTTCCATGACGGCGCGCGTCTGGTCGGTGATGTCCGCCCGCAGCGCCGGCATGGCCTCCTCGGCGGTGAGGGCAAAGAGGGGCTGGGAGCCGTCGTAGGTGTCCCCCTCCTTCACCCCGAGGGCGGCCACGTAGCCGTCGTGAGGCGCGACGATCTGCCGCATGCTGTCGTTCAGGGCGACCAGTGTCCTGAGGGAGGTCTCCGCCTCGTCCAGCTTCTGCTGCTGCTCGCGCTGCTCGGTGATGAAGGTCCACACGTTCTCGTCCACCGTATAGCGGGAGGCATCGTCCATGGTCGCCTGGGCCGCCTCCAGCGCGCCCGCGGCCTTGCGCCAGGCGTCGATGATGGCGATCAGCTCGTCGCTGGCGCCCTCGGGATAGCCGTCCTCCACCCGGGACAGCCCCTCCCGGGCCAGCTGGGCGTCCATGTCCAGCTCCAGCGACACGGCGTTGCGCCGCGCCTCGCGCAGGCCGAAGTAGGCGTCGGCGTAGGCCTGGTCCCTGCGGCTGATGCGCACATCCCGATACTTGTTCGCCAGCGTCATCAGCTGCTCGGAGGCCTCGTCATAGGCGTCCTGGTACTGCTTCCTGGCCGTCTCGTAGTTGGTCACGTGGGCCTCGATCAGCACGTCGCCCTTGGCCACGGTGTAGCCCTCCCGGGTGTTCACCCGGGTGATGGTCACCGTGTATTCGTTCGGCAGGTCGGGCTGGATCTCGTCCACCTGCGGGAAGGACACCTTGCAGGAGAGCTCCACCCGCTCCTCCAGCTTGCCGCGCTTGGCGGCGGTCAGCCGCACCTTGGGCGTGGTGATGGTGCGCACCGTGCCGGAAAAGAACATGCACAGCGCCACGAATATCGCCAGGAACACGATGCCCCGAATGGCAAACCTCTTTACATTCATCGCAAAACCCTTCTCGTTCCCGCGGGCGAAGTCGCCTTCCCCGCCCATTGCTTATTTCAGTTCGGTCAGCTGCACGCCGGCCAGTATGTCCTTCAGGAAATACAGGTAGACGAACAGCGCCGGGAGGATGTACAGCGCAGCGCCGGCGAACTCGATGCCCGAGCTGGAGTCCGCCAGCTGGTTGAACATCACCGACAGCGGCTGCAGGTCCGTCCGCTGGCTCAGGTAGGTCATCGGCTGCTCCACCAGGTTCCAGCAGTCCGCAAAGGTCAGCGCCGCCGCCGCGCCCAGGATCGGCCGGCACACCGGCAGCACGATGCTGAAATAACAGCGTATCGTGCCCGCGCCGTCCACCTGGGCCGCCTCCAGTAGCTCGTTGGGCAGGCCCAGCATGAACTGGCGGATCAGGAATATGTAGAACGGCGCGAACCACATGGGCAGCACCACCGCCCACACCGTGTTCAGCAGGCCCAGGCTGCGCAGCGTCAGCACGTTGGGCACCATCGTCACCTGGAAGGGCAGCAGCATCAGCATGATGACCACGAAGAATATGGCGTCGCGCCCCTTGAAGCGGAAGCGGCTCAGCCCGTAGGCCATCATCGGGATCACCACCGCCTGCCCCACGATGATCCCCACCGCGTACAGCGCGGAATTGACGAACATGTGCAGTATGGACATGTCCCGGATCAGGATCTCGTAGTACTGGTTCAGCGAGAACATCTGAGGCGACAGCTTGACCGCCATCCACTTCTCGGCGTCGTAGCTCCCCCGCGTCTTCATGAAGGCCTGTATCTCCTCCGGGGAGAAGAAGGAGTACAGCATCGTCACCACCACCGGCACCAGCATCAAGATCGCCAGCGCCATCAGCAGTCCCCGGGTAATCAGCTTCCTGTCCCGGGGCTGCCGGATCGTCTTTTTCTTCATATCCAGCCCTCCGTCAGGTCAGCCGCTTGAGCAGCTGGCGCTGGGACAGGAACAGCGCCCCGAACAGCGCGAACACGATCAGCGCGAAGCTGTAGGCCGCGGTGGTCACGTTCTGGTAGTTCAGCTTGCCGTACATGTTGTTCATATAGTTCTGCAGCGTGTACACCGCCTCGTCGGGATAGGCGCCGCCGATGAAGTAGACCTCCTTGAAGATCTTGAAGGCGTTGATCCACTCGAGGATGATCACCAGGAACGCCGTGGGCACGATCATCGGCAGGGTGATGCCGAAGGTCTGCCGCCAGAAGCCCGCGCCCTCCAGCCGGGCGTACTCGTACAGCGGCTCGGGGATGGCCTGCAGCGCCGCCATGAATATGATCACCGCGAAGCCCAGGTTCTTCCACACGAACAGCAGTATGACCGGCACCCGCAGCTGCGCGCCTTGCAGCCAGACCACCCGCTGCAGGCCCAGGGCCACCACCAGCCGGTTGATGACCCCGCCGTAATCGAAGATCACCAGCCAGATCAGCAGCATGGCCGAGGAGGGCATCAGGTAGGGCAGCAGCACGCTGTTGCGGAAGAAGGCCCCCTTGGGGCGCAGCCGGTTCAGCAGCGACGCGATGGCGAAGGACAGCACCCACACCAACGGCGCGCAGACCAGCGACAGCTCCATGGTGTTCTTCAGACCCAGCACGAACATCTGGTTCTTCCAGATGTTCGCATAGTTCTGGAGCCCTACAAAGGCGTTTCGGTAGCTTCCGTCGGTCAGGCTGTAGTAGATGCCGCCGAAGAAGGGGACGATGTAAAACACCAGCAGCCCCAGCGCTCCCGGCAGCAGAAACAGCCATACGGATTTCTTGTGTTCAAACACGTTTTTCCTCCAGAGAAGGACCGGCGAATCCGGGATGCCGCAAATCCGCGGGCCTCCCGGAATCCCCATCGTCTATTCGTTTGAGTGTGGACGCTCAGTTGCCCTCCATCATCATCATGCGCACCTTCTTGTCGATGCCCTCCAGCATCTCCCGGGCGCTGATCATGCCGTCGGTGTACTGGCTCATCAGCTCGTAACCCTCGCCGCTGCCATCGGCATACAGCCAGTTGACGGTGCTGACCGCCAGCTCGTCGTCGTGGCTGCGGTACCAGTCCAGTTCGCGCTGGGAGATCTCCCAGCTGTAGGTCCGGGCGTATTCGAGGCTCTCCTCGTAATCGTGGATGTTCGCCTCGATCATCTGCCGGTCGCTCTCGGGCGCGCTCTCGAGGCTCTCCCGCATCGCGGCCAGGGTCTCCTCGAGTTCGGCCAGGTACTCCTCGTTCCACTGGCCGCGGATGGGCTCGTTCAGCTCCGGGTCGAGGCAGTAGCGCACGCTGGAGGAGAGGCAGGTCGTCAGCTCGTCCATAAAGGCCAGCGCCGCCTCCGGGTTCCGGGTGTAGGGATTGACGAAGGCCGCCTGGGTGTCCAGGCTGAGCAGGTGCGGCGTGTTCGCGTCCATGGACATCAACACCGGCATGTAATCGCCATAGAAGTTGCCGATGGTGCAGCCCGTGCTCAGGTCCAGCAGCGACAGGTTCTCCTCGCTGTAGTAGTCCTCGTTCTCGTCGAAGTCCTCCGCCGGGATGCAGCCCAGGGACTCGAAGTCCACGTGCTCCAGCTTGTCCAGCAGGCCGCGCAGCAGCTCGGTGTTGTAGCCGATCTCGGGGGCGGTGTGGTTGATGTACCTCTGGTAATCCTCAAAGATGCGGTAGAACAGGTCGATCCGGGCGTCCTCCACGGTCTCGCCCCGGTAGAACGCCGTCACCTTGCCATCCTCGGGCAGCTTGTCTCCCAGCGTGTTCAAAAAGTCCAGCAGGTCGGACCAGTTGTCCGGCACGTCGTCCATCGTCAGGCCCAGCGCCTCCAGGGCCTTCGTGTTGACGCCCACGGTGAAGGCGTGCACCTCCACGGGCAGGGCCACGATGTGCCCGTTCACAGACAGTCCCTCCCGCACGGCGGGATACATGTGCTCCGCCAGCTCGCTGACGCCCGCGCTGCCGTCCAGCTCCATCATGTAGCCGCGGCTGAACAGCGCGTCGTACACCGCGGTGGCGGTGTCCAGCACGTAGATATCCACGCTGTCGTCCCGGTTCATCATGGACTCCACCAGCTTGTCGGCCTCGGAATAGTCCCGGGACAGCACCACACTGATGTCGCCGTGGCTGTTCGAGAAGCGGTAGTAGGCGTTGTTGACGCTCTCGCTCCAGGCGGTGTCGCTGATCTTCAGGCGGGTCTCGGCGCGCTGGGTCGGGTCGAGGTTGCGCACCGCCGCGCCGTCGGAGCAGCAGGCATAGTAGCCGCCCTCCAGTATGGATGCCGTGGAATTGCTGTACAGCTCGATGGGCATGTCCGCCACGCCCTCGCCAACGGTTCCGTTCTGCAGGTCGATGGGCCGGATCTCGCCGGCCAGCACGCAGTAGAGGGTGTCCGTCTCCCCGTCATAGGCGAGGCCCGCGGGATAGCTGTAGTCCGGCAGCTCCAGGCTGCACAGCTGCTGGGTGGAGCCGTCCCGGGTGTCATAGGCGGACAGCACGGTCTCGGCGGTATCGCCGTAGACGGTCTGCGCCAGCAGCAGCGTGCCCTCCTTGTAGGCGCACATTCCGGACAGATCGTCCAGGGCGTCGAACTCGACGGCCTCGCCGGTCTCCAACTCAAAGCCCTTGATGCGGCCTTCGCCCTGCTCGTCGAAGTAGCGGAAGAACAGGCTGCCGCCGGTGGTCACCATGCCCTCCGGCCGGGTGGGATAGACGTCGTTGTCGTAGTACTGGAGCATGTCCTCCCAGTCGACGTCGAACAGCTTCTCGAATTGCAGCTCTCCCTCGTCTGCCGGGGTCAGCAGGCCCAGCTCGGCGCCGACGAAACTCGTGGCGTCTCCGCCGTAGTCGGTGGTCAGCCGCACCGCATACAGCTTGCCGGCATCGGCAAAGGGAAAGTATTCGTAGTTGACGGTGTTGTCCATGTCCTCGGGCACCGCGTAGGCGAGATTCTCCACGTCGGCGTCGCCCACATGATAGGTATACAGTCCGTCGTAGGACACCATGTAATAGGTCGCGCCGTCGTCGAAGCCATAGTTGAAATAGACCCGGTTGTCGTCCTCGCGGCACAGCACCGCGTCGCCGGTGGCGGCCAGCGCCCCGGCGCAGCAGGCCACGGCGAGGACCAGGGCCAGCATCACAAAGAGTTTGCGCATTGTCCTTCCTCCACGAGCGGGGCCTTGTCCCCCGCTCCTGTTACATCAATTATTGATCGGCCGCGTCGTCCTCGTCCGCCTGAGCGGCCTCCTCCTCCACGGCTTCCTCCTCCGCTTCGTCCATGAGCTCGTCCTCGAAGTCGTCGTCCTCGTCCTCGGGGTCCACGACATACACGATCACGGACATGTCCAGCCGCACGGATTCCACGGGGGTAAAGTCCACGTAGGCGCTGTAGGTCGCCTCCGTGGAGCTGCTGCCGGTGCTGCCCTCCGCCTTCTCCGCGCCGACGCGGGAGATGGAGGACACCACGCCGTCCAGCATCACCGCGCCGTCGGCGTCCCATTCAAATTCGATGGAAACCCTGTCGCCCTCGTGGATCTCGCTCAGATCCAGCTCGGAGACCTGCATCTCGATCTGCATGGCGTTGTTGGGATACACGGTGATCAGCTTGCCGCCCTTCTCCACCGCGCTGCCCTGGGTCGCCTCCACGGAGGCCACGATGCCGTCCAGCGGGGAGCGAATGGTGTTGTCCACGGCGTAGAGGCCGTCCAGGATGCCCTCCACCGTCTCAAACAGCACCTCGCCGCGCTCCACGTGGTCGCCCACCTCCACGTGCACCTTCAGCACGCTGCCGCTGCCCTTCACCGGCACGGCGGCGTTCTGCTGGATGGTGCCGCGGCCGATGCGGCTCTCGGAGCCGTGGCTGCTGCTGCGGAAGATACCCACGGTCTCGCCCATGTAGAACTCGCCGCCGGTCACCTCCAGCGTATAGGGGGTGTTGCCGGACTCGTCCACCTCGGAGACCTTGGTGACCACCGCCGTGCCCACGTGGGTGCCGTCCTTGGTGCAGGACAGGTACACCCTCTCGCCGATGTGCACGTACTTGGTGTCGCTGCTGTTGTAGGCCTTCTCCGTGGTGGCGGAGACCACGTACTTGTTGATGGGCTCCAGGTACATCACGCCGCCGTAGCGCTCGGTGATGCCCTCGGTGTTGTCGCCCTCCTTGGCGAAGATGCCGCTGACGATGCCGTCCATCTCCGCGTAGACCTTGGTGGTGCGGATGGTGGCCACGGCGTCGCCCACGCCAACGGGGTCGCCCTTGCGCACGTCGATGGCGTCGATCAGCCCGCCAAAGGGCGCGCTGACCGCCAGCGTCTCCCGGGAGATCACCGTGCCCCTGAAGTTCACCTGTGCCAGCGCCGCGCCGCCGGTCAGCACCGCAAGCACCAGCGCCATCGCGCAAATCCTCAGCATTCTGTTTTTCATGGTTGAAGTCTCCCTTCCGTTGGTTGGTCACGCCCGGGCCGCGCCTGACAGGGTTCACTGCGCTTCGATCTGGTACTGGCCGAAGGGCTGGTTCAGCATGTCCCCCGGGCCGAGGTAAACGTCGTAGAAATACATGATGCTCTGGGGAGAGCTGCTCAGCTCATAGGACATGTTCTCCACCTCGGTGCGGATCGACAGGTCGCAGTTCCGGGAGAAGTCGCTGTCCGTCATGGCCGTCACGTGGGCGGGATCCAGGTTCACCTTCATGGTCAGGGTGTAGTCGAAGCGGCGGGTGGAGACGCCCAGCATCTTCAGCTCCGTGTACTTCGTGCCGCCGGTGAAGCCCTCCGTGGGGAAGGCGGCGATGTCGTCGCCCACCTTCAGCGCCACGTACTTGATGCCGCTGTTGGACAGCATGCGGTACACCTCGCCGTTGAAGTGCCAGGCGTAGGTGAAGCTGTCGCCCAGATTGTCGTCCAGCTCCGCGCTGAGCACCAGCGTGTCCGGCTCGGCGTCGTCGGCGCCGCCCCAGCGGGCCCACTCGGCGCTGAACAGCCGCTGCTGTCCCACCGGCGCGTTGGCCTCCTGGGCGGACTCCAGCACCAGCGTCAGCGCCATGGTCTCGCCGTCCACGGTCAGCTGGCGCATCGGCTCCTCGGGCAGCTCCAAGCTCAGGGCATCGTACTCGCCGGTGTCCTCGCCGTCGCCGCTGGCATGGGTCTTGGCGGGCTTGCCGGTGCCGGAACTTCCGCCACCGCCGCCGCCACCGTAGTAGCCGCCATTCTCCTTTTCGATCTTATTGAGTTCCACCTCCTGCTCGCAGGGGCAGATGTTGCCGGCGGCGTCCCGAACCTGGATCTCGCCCACCGCAAAGGTCCTGGGGCCGGACCCGGCGTAGCGGTACTCCTCGCCGTCGGTCATGGCGTCCCAGGTCGCGCCGCCGTCCAGGGAGATGGCCTCCACGCCGCTGATCGCGTCGGAGGACTCAAGGTACACGACGTAGCTGGTCTCGGTGTCCAGGCGGACGCTGACGCCGTCCGGCTCGGTCCAGTCCAGCCAGAGGGTGTATTTTTCCGAGGCGCTCACGATGTCGCCCAGCTCGTCCAGCATGACGAGGCGCACCGTGTAGACGCCCTCTTCCTCGGGGGTATAGGTGTCGTCGGAGAGGGGCACGAAGCGCTCGTCGTAGATCACGGCGGCGTAGCTCCAGGCCTTGCCCTCCGGGATGCCGGACAGCGTGAACACCGGCGCCTCGTTGGACCACTCCGCGCCCGTCTTTCCCTCCACGGCCACGCTCAGAACCGGCGCGGGCGTCGGCTCGGGTTCAGGCTCCGGCTCGGGCTCGGAAGGGGTCTCCTCCGGCTTGCTCAGCCATATGTACAGGTCGGCGCGCTCGTCGTCCTGTCGGCCGGAGAGGTCCTTGAGTTCAATCGTCTGCCCCTCCGGGCCCTCCAGGGAGATCTTGATTTCAAAGGTATCGTCGCTGGGCTTCAGCGTGATGCCTGAGAGCTGCTTCAGGGCCGCCTTTTCGATGCGCCTGACATCCGTGATCTTCTTCGCGGAGAGGGTGATCTCCACATCTTTGCCCAGCGCTGCGTTCAGCACGTCCGCCAGCTTGCCGCAGGCATACTTGCCGTCATGCTTGAACCAGGCTTCATAGTTTTCATCCAGCCTGTCGGAAGATTCTTCCAGCTTCAGGTCTTTCAGGCTGTCGTCCGCGGCCGGGGTCTCGTCGACCTGCTCCGGTTCGCTGGT
>JAUMVG010000047.1:0-1525 GCA_030530315.1 Clostridia bacterium
GCGGGACTTCGCCTTGCCAACGCAAAAAAGCCCTCGCTGATTCAGTCTCATTTTATTCAGGTCTTAGTATGACCAAAGGCGGCACGCGCTGCGTGTCGCCTTTTGTTGAAATTGTACATGATTAGGAAAACGGAACGTTTTCCGGGTCGGCGGGTTCCGAAGGAACACGCCGACAATCATTTTAGCATCAATGAAAAAACCTTGGAGGCGATCGCATGTCCAGGATCGAGACCTTTAAAATCAAGTCCAACGCGGACGGGCTGGAGCTCTCCGTGCTGACGGTCGCGCCGGAGGGCGAGCCGAAGGCGCTGGTCCAGCTGGCCCACGGCATGGCCGAGCACAAGGAGCGCTACCTGCCCTTCATGCAGTTCCTCGCGGAGCACGGCTACGCCTGTCTCATCAACGACCATCGCGGCCACGGTGCCAGCGTGAAGTCGCCGGACGACCTGGGCTACTTCTATGCCGGCGGCGCGGACGCCCTGCTGAAGGACCTGCACCAGCTCACCCTGTGGTTCCGCACCCGCTACCCGGGCCGCAAGCTGTTCCTGTTCGGGCACAGCATGGGCGCGCTGTCGGTGAACAACTACCGCCATCGCTATGCCGCCGACATCGACGCGCTGGTGATCTGCGGCAATCCGGGCAGAAACCCCGCCGCCGGCGCGGGCCTGGCGCTGAACAAGCTGATGACCCTGTTCAAGGGCGAGCGCTACATCAGCAAGCTGTTCGTGAGCATGACCACCGGCAGCTTCAGCAAGCGCCACCCCGACCCCAACACCCAAAACGCCTGGCTCAGCACCAACCAGGACAACGTTCGCGCCTATGACGCCGACCCCCTGTGCGGCTTCCCCTTCACGCTGAACGGCTACAAGGCCCTGCTGACGCTGATGCGGGACGCCTACGTCCCCGCCCCGGCGGCCAACCCCGCCCTGCCGGTGTTCTTCGTCTCCGGCGAGGACGACCCCTGCGCCCCGGACGAGAAGGGCTTCAACGACGCCGTGAGCCGCATGAAGGCCGACGGATACACCCATGTCACCGCCAAGCGCTACCCCGGCATGCGCCACGAGCTGCTGAACCACACCAACCACCAGATCGTCTACGACGACCTGCTGGCCTTCTTCGACGGGCAGCTGGCGGAGTGATGGCCATCGTTCCTTTCTTATAATAGAACCCCCCTGTGCGGGCGCCTTCGGGCGCCCGTTTTTTTGTCCCCCTTACCCGCGAAGCTTGCCGATCCTTCACATTCTCAACATCGGATAACGCTGGGCACGCTTTCCCTGGCCGCTATTTATTACCATCGCGTTAATTCTTATTTTGGTACCTTGACATCTTGCCCTGCGTCTGCTATTATTTAGGTACCAAATCAAAGAAAGGACGGATGAACATGAATACCAATCCGATGAATCGCCGCCTGGGCGGCAATAGATACTTTGGCAACGACGAGGGCGCGTTCCAGACGCTGCCCGTACATCCGCGCCGGGAGGACCACGACATGCCCCGCGGCTTCGGCCCCGGTGGCGGCATGGGC
>JAUMVG010000047.1:1560-27214 GCA_030530315.1 Clostridia bacterium
AATGCCTCCCCGCGGCGGAATGGGACCCGGCGGAATGCCTCCCCACGGCGGAATGCGCCGCCCCGACCCCGAGTTTCTGAAGCGGCGGATCGAGGAGGCCGACCTGACGGACCTGATCGAGATGGCCGGGCGCATGGTGCACCGCCGCCCCGTCGGCGGCCCGGCAGCCCATGGCCAGGCCCTGATCCTGTCCATCCTGGCGGGCCGGGACGCCCTTTCCCAGCGCCAGCTGCAGCAGATGCTGGGCATACAGCCCGGGTCGCTGAGCGAGATCCTGACCAAGCTGGAGGGCAAGGGCTACCTGACCCGGGAGAAGGCCGAGGATCGGCGCGGCAACCTGCTGCGCATCACCGAGGCGGGCCGCGAGGCCATGCTGGACCGGGAATCCGCCCCGGCGGACGACCGCTTTTCGGCCCTGAGCGACGACCAGCAGGACCAGCTGGCGGGCCTGCTGCGCACCCTGGTGGTCGACTGGTGCGACCGGTTGGAGGCCCTTCCCCGGGGCGGCCGCGGCCGGACCCCGGGCGGCCCCGCGCTGCCGGAGCTGCCCCCGGACGCCGAGGAGGTTTGACGCCCGTTCCCAAACCCGAGGGACGCCTCCAAAAAAGCGCTCAGCCCTGATTTCGCCAAGTTTCCCTCTTATTTTTTCCCCCGGTGATTGACAGTCTGTAACGGATCGTTTATAATTTACGTGTTAGTAATGGGAGTGTGCCTTTTTGCGGCTCTTGTTGCAAAATAACTGTTTAGGGAGGATAATCATGAAGAAACTGCTTTGCATGCTGCTGGTCGCCGCGCTGTGCTGCGCGATCATCCCCACCCTGGCCGAAGAGACCGACATCGGCGCTCTGGGCTCTGTGACCGTCACCCCGTCCGCCGAGAAGGGCCTCAACATCATGCTGGAGGGCGAGATGCCCGAGCGCAGCCTGCTGGATGATACCATCACCAAGAACGATATCGACAAGGCTGCCGACGACATCGTCCGCGCCACCACCAGCGACAGCGTGTCCATCAGCGGCAACCAGTACACCGTTCGCTGCCCCTTCAACGTGACCTTCAACTACACCGCCCCCAACGGCGTGTACGTGCTGACCCAGGACTACAACCAGCAGTCCCAGCTGTTCAACCAGTTCTACAGCGATCCCCAGGGCGTGTGCGATCAGTTTATTGAGCGCGGCATGCACTTCAATATTTATGACGCCGCCTCCCGCGTGGATGTCTACCTGTATGTCTATGACACCCCCGTGGCCAAGGCCTATCCGAACGCCAACAACATGACCTCCGCGGACGCCGAGGCGCTGGTTGGCTACATGTTCACCGACAGCGGCTATTTCCTGAACTGCACCGAGGCCGTGTTCGGCTGGGCCGGCGGCAACGTCTGGTTCGTCGGCGACGGCCGCACCGTGGACGGCTACGTCGTGCTGTGCACCTTCGTCAACGGCTGCGAAATCTACAGCCGCGTGAAGGTCTCCTCCGACGCCGAGTACGATACCATCATCAGCCTGCTGGAGAACCTGACCATCTCCTGATAAATCCGGTCACCGGCAAACGATGAGCATGGGGGTTGGGCTTTGCTCAACCCCTTTCTTCTTGAAATTGCGTATGATTGGAAACGCGGAATACTTCAGGTCGGTGGGTTCCTGTGGAACGCGCCGACGATCATCCAATGAAGGGGGTTTTACCAAATGAAAAAGTGCTTACAGATCGCCCTCGCCTGCATGCTGGCTGCGTGCCTGCTGGTCACGGCAGCCTTTGCCGACGGCATCGGATCCCTGAGCGGCGGCAACGGCAATGGCGGCAGCAGCGGCATCGGCTCCCTGGGCGGCGGCAACGGCAATGGCGGCAGCGGCAGCATCGGCTCCCTGGGCGGCAGCAGCGGCGGCGGCAATGGCGGCGGTGTCGGCTCTCTGGGCGGTGGTTCCCACCTGTCCAACGCGGCTGCCGTGCCCCAGCAGATCGACCTTGGCGACGTCTCCGTCTCCGTTCATGACAACAAGTCCCTCACCCTGATGGTGTACCTGTGCGGCAGCGACCTGGAGTCCAACTACGGCTGCGCTTCCAACGACCTGTTCGAGATCGCCTATTCCGGCTTCAATACGGACGCGGTCAACGTGCTGGTCTCCCCCGGCGGCTCCTTCCGCTGGGCCGTTCCCGGCATCCCCGCAGACCGGAACACCGTCTGGGAAGTGGATCCCGCCGGCCTGGCGGCGTCCGTCGCCGAGAACCCGCAGGAGTCCTACACCCTCGAGGAGATCATGCCCCACGTGCGCAAGGCCCTGACGCCCGTCTACGAGGGCGACAAGACCAGCATGGGCGAAGCCCAGACGCTGAGCGCCTTCCTGGAGTTCTGCCACACCTACTATCCGGCGGACAACTTCGCGCTGGTGCTGTGGAACCACGGCGGCGGCCCCAACCAGGGCGTCTGCGTGGACCGTCAGTTCTCCAACGACATGATCAAGATGGATGAGCTGGTCACCGGCCTTTCCGGCAGCCCCTTCGCCTCTGAAAAGCTGGAGTGGATCGGCTTCGACGCCTGCCTGATGGGCTCCGCCGAGGTCGCCATGCAGGTGTCTCCCTTCGCCAACTACATGCTGGCCTCCGAGGAAACCGAGCCCGGCTCCGGCTGGAACTACGCCTTCCTGGAGGGCATCGAGAACGACGCCTCCGGCGCCGTGACCGGCCAGCGCGCCGTGGACGCATTCATCGACGAGCTGGTGGCCGCGGGCGAGGCCTCCGGCCATACCTATGACGTCACCCTTTCCTGCATCGACCTGTCCCAGATGGATGCGGTGAGCAAGGCCGCGGACGTCCTGTTCTCCGAGCTGGACGGCGTGCTGAGCCCCGAAACCTACGTGGACTTCGCCAAGGCCCGCGAGGCCGGCGCGAACTTCGGCCACGCCGACGATCCCCAGACCTCCAGCGACTACGACCTGGTGGACCTGAACAGCCTGGTGAGCCGCCTCGACAAGGCCTCTGAGGCCGCCCGCACCGCCATGACCGACGCCTTGAACGCGGCCATCGTCTACTCCCGTTCCACCATCGAGAACGCCTTGGGCCTGTCCATCTACTACCCCTATTTCAGCACCAAGCTGTACGACTACTTCGTGGAGAGCTTCCGCAGCGTCAGCCTGTCCTCCGCCTACACCGACTTCGTGGCCCACTCCGTGGACCTGCAGAAGGGCAGCGCGGTGGATTGGAGCGGCATGTCCACCATCTCCAACCTGGGCGTGCGCGACGTGCGCTCCCTGTTCTCCCTGGAGCTGACCGAGGAGCAGCTGAGCTTCCTGGCCTCCGCTTCCCTGGAGGTGTTCGAGGACAACGGCTCCGGCAGCTACGCGTTGGTTTCCGCCATGCCCGAGACCGAGATCGACGGCACCACCCTGTCCTCTGAGTACGTGCACCGCGCGCTGTTCATGGTGGACGCCGAGGGCAACCCCACCTCCCCCGGCCTGCCCTACATCGTGCTGGACAACGGCGACTACGGCGTCGAGGTCGAGCTGAGCGCCCACGACGAGAACGGCGAGGAGCTCTACCGCGACCGCGCCATGATGCACTTCGTGATGTCCAACAAGGAGGGCAACCTGGAGGTCACCGAGCTGCTGGGCTACGATGAGGCCCAGGGCAGCTACCTGCAGCGCTTTGCCATCAACCTGGCGGACTACGATACCCTGGAGATCACCCGCACCCTCCGCGAGCCCTCCGAGTTTGCCGAGGGCACGCTGAACAGCTGGAACGACTGGACCGTCACCGAGGAGACCGTCTACAGCTGCAAGCTGAGCGAAGGCGAGGGCATGATGCTGCTGCACGATATCATCGACCACAGCAAGCTGTACGCCTCCTTCGCCGTGCGCGACTACCAGAACAACAACTTCCTGAGCGGCCTGACCGCGCTGGGCGGCGGCATCAACCCCGACGACAACACCCTCATCCTCACCTATGACGACCTCGAGATGCTGGTGCTGGGCAACGCCCAGTTCGCGCCCCGCGCGAACGGCGCCGCCACCACCGCCACGCTGACCATGGATGTGCAGAACATCTTCGGCCAGGAGGTCATCGTGCGGATCGAGAACGTCTGCTTCGAGGGCGACGCCACCGACCTGACCACCGACCTGTACGGCTTCGGCGAGAACTACGGCCTCGTGGACCAGGAGACCCAGCGGCTCATACTGACCGTTCCCTCCGACATCCTGCTGGCCCATCCGCAGCTGACCAGCATCACCTTCGACCTGGTGCTTGTGGACCCCGCCGACGAGGTCACCGAGCTGGGCCGGGTGCCCGTCAGCGGCGCCCTGAACCAGGATTACAGTTTCATGCAGGCCTGACGCCTTGACCGGCGCGCCCCCGATCGCAATGATCGGGGGCGCTCAGGATGTTGACAAAGTCAACAGACCGGAGGCCGTTGAGAAAGCCTCGGCGAAAGAACAAATATGCTATATTTGTTCTTTCGGTTTTCAGTGTAGCTGAAAACTGGAAATCCTTTAGGATTTCCACCTCGCAAGGCAAGGCGGCAAGCCTGCAAAAAAGGGAGCTTACCCAGTCGTAAGTGACCGCATTTTGCAGGCGCAGCCAACACAGCAAGCAAGAATCTCTGCCTGTCCTTTTCCGTCGGCAGAGATTCTTGCGTTTGCAGGCTTTGTCAGCGGTCTAAGCGCCCCGTTCCGACCCGGAACGGGGCGCTTTTCGCAGGCACGCGCGCGAAAAAGACGGATTACGGCTCCGGCGCTTCCGATGCTATAATTGAGATACGTTAAGAGGCATATCTGCGCGCTTTTCCGCGTGCAGAGGCGCGCGTACCGATTCCGGGATTTCCCGGCGGCAGGAAAAGCCGGGCCGTCCGCCGACGGACGCGCCGGGCCCGCCGCGGTTGACATCGGATTCCGGAGCCACTATAATCTATGGTACCACCGATGGATTCGCGCCGCCTGTGCAACGTTCATTCAAAAACGGGGAGGTTGAATTCAATGAAAAAGTTCATCTGCGTGCTTCTGGCCGTCGCACTTTGCTGCTCGGCCACGTTTGCCATGGCCGAGGACGCAGAGCGATCCACGCGCCAATCGAAGAATTCCATGGTCGATTGGAGCGGGCTGGTCACCGAGTCCCACAATGGCGTCCGCGACGTGCGCTCGCTGTTCTCGCTGCATCTGACGGAGGCCCAGCTGGGCTTCCTGGCCAGCGTCAACCTGCAGGTGTTCGAGATCGATGAATCCGGCAGCTACGCCCTGGTCTCCATGATGCCCGAGGTCGACATCGACGGCACCACCCTCTCCTCCGAATACGTCCATCGCGCGCTGTTCATCGTCGATCCACAGGGCAACCCCATCTCCCCCGGATTGCCCTACACCGTGCTGGACAACGGTGAATACAGCGTTCAGGTGGCGCTGATCGCCCACGACGAGAACGGCGAAGAGCTCTACCGCGACCTGGGCGTGATGCACTTCGTCATGTCCAACAAGGAGGGCAACCTGCAGGTCACCGAGATCCTGGGCTTCAACGACCTGCAGGGCAGCTTCCTGCAGCGCTACGCCCTGAACCTTGCCGACTACGACACGCTGGAGATCATTCGCGAGCTCCGGGAACCCACGGAATTCGCCGGGGGCACGCTGGACAGCTGGAACGAATGGCCCATCACCCGCGAGACCGTCTACACCTGCAGGCTGAGCGAGGCCGAGGGCATGATGATGCTTCACGACGTCATCGACCACAGCCGGCTGTACGCGGCCTTCGCCATCCGCGACTACCAGAACTACTACTACCTGAGCAGCCTGATCGCGCTGAACGCCGGCAACCTCACCGACGGCGGCCTCCAGCTCACCACCTACGACGATCTGGACATGCTGCTCCTGGACAACGCCCAGCTCTCCATCCGCGAAAACGGCGCGAACACCACCGCCCTGCTGACCATGGACGTGCAGAACATCTTCGGCCGGGAGGTCGCCGTGCGAATCGAGAACGTCTGCTTCGAGGGCAGCGCCACCGACCTGACCGCCACGCTGTACGGCTTCGGCGAGAATTACGGCCTGATGGACCAGGAGTCCCAGCGGCTCGTGCTGGCCGTACCCGCCGACATCCTGCTGGCGCACCCGCTGCTGACCGGCATCACCTTCGACCTGGTGCTGGTGGATCCCACCGACGAAGCCGTCGAGCTCGGCCGGGTGCCCGTGACCTTCTCGCTGCACCAGGACTTCAGCTTCATGCAGTGCTGACGAACAGTCCAAAACATCAATGGACCCAATCCATAGAGGATTGGGTCCGTTTTTATGGATGCTCAGCGCCTTCCCGGGTCAGCCGCCCGCCGTCCATGCGGTAGACGGCATCGGCATACTGCGCCGCCCCGGCTTCATGGGTCACCAGCAGCACCGCAGCGCCCTGCCGCGCCGTGTCCCGGAGCAGCTCCAGTACCGCGGCGGTGTTCTCATCGTCCAAATCGCCGGTGGGCTCGTCCGCCAGCAGCAGATCGGGCTCCAGGATCAGCGCCCGGGCGATGGCCATGCGGCGCATTTCGCCGCCGGAGAGGTCGCCGGGCCGCACGTCCGCCAGGTCGGCGATGCCCACCCGCTCCAGCAGCTGCCTGGCCCGCGCCTCCGGCGCGGGGCCTCTGCCGTACAGCCGCGCGGGCAGCAGCACGTTCTCCAGCACCGTCAGGCTGTGCAGGCCGCTCTGGCCCTGGGGGATCACGCCGATGCGCCGGTTGCGCAGCCGCGACAGCGCGCCGTCGGGCAGGGCGTACAGATCGGTGTCGTCCAGCCACACCTTCCCCGCGCTGGGCGCCAGCAGGCCCGCCAGCAGGTTCAGCAGCGTGCTCTTACCGCTTCCGGAGCGCCCGGTGATCTCCGTCACCTGGCCTGCGGGAAGCTCGAAATCGGTGGGCTGCACCGCCGTAAAGACGTTGCTCCCGTCCCGCTTGCGATAGTAGTTCTTGCTGATTCCCTCTGCCCGAAGCATCAGTTTCCCTCCCTCAGTATCAGGCTGGTGTCGATGCGGCTGATCCGCGCCGCGCAGACGGCGGAGATCGCCGCGCCGGCGGCCATGCAGGCCGCCAGGGAGCCCAGCGCAAGCGCCAGCACCCGCCCGCCGCCGGGCAGCACGAAGGGCAGCCCCAGCCGCGCCTCGATGGCGCCGCTGAACGGGAACACCACCAGTGCCGCCAGCGCGATGCCCGCCGCGCCGCCGACCAGGTTCGTCAGCGTCGACTCGGACATCACCAGGCCCGCCAGCTTGCGCCGGGAGGCCCCCATCACCCGCAGTATGGCGAATTCCCGCTTGCGCTCGTTCATCAGCATCGTCAGGGCGATCATCATGATCACCAGGCTCAGCACCCAGATCGCGGCGATGAACGCCCCGATCAGGCGGGACACGCCGGTCAGGTTTTCGGCGATGGTGGAGATCATGTTGCTGGCCCGCACGGCCACGACCTTGCGCACATGCAGGTTGATGTCGTCCTTGACGGCCTCCACGTCGCAGCCCTCGGCCACCCGCACCAGCACGGAGGACACCACCTCATCGGCGCTGATGTCGTTGTACTGATTCAGTCCCTTGGCCTGGGAGGCCACGATCAGGGCCTGTATCGTCTCCATATTGGCATAGACGGCGGTGTCCAGCGCCGAGCCCGTCTTGGCCAGCTGGGCCACCACGCGGCAGTCCACGTCGAAGAAGCGCAGCACACCGTCCGTGGGGACGCTGATGTCGCTGCCCACCAGCACGTCGCCATAGCCGATCTCCCCGTGGTAGGTCTCCTGGGCCCAGGGCAATATGGTGAAGTCGCTCTCCGGGTCGAAGCCGATCAACTGCACCGCCACGGAGCAGCAGCCCGCGGACACGCTGGCCAGGTACAGCTGGCAGGAGGTCGCCTCCACCCCGGGGCGGGACGCGACCTTGTCGGCGAATTCCCGGTTCAGGTAGAAGTAGCCCGGGTTGCCCTGCAGGAGCATCGACTTCACGTCAAACTTGGTGGTGGCCTCGTAGGGCACCACGATGATGTCCGCGCCCAGGCGCGCCTCGAGGCCGTTCAGGCCCTGCTGCAGGCTCAGCACCGTCAGCGAGCCCGCGAAGATCGAGAACGACAGGAACATCGCCAGCAGCACCATCGCCGCCGTGCGCCCCGGCTTGCCCGCCAGGTTCTTCAGGGACAGTTTTCCGATCATAGTCCTCGTCCTTTCACCCGCGCCTTCCGCGCAGCAGCAGGTCCGCCGCCGCCGTGACGGCGATCAACACGCCCAGCACCAGCGAAGCGGGCTGCGTCAGCGTGCGGCAGCGCATGGTCGCCATGCCGCACAGGCCGATCAGGCCGCCGGGCAGCGCCGCCGCCAGCGCGCCGAAGGCGATGAACGCCGCATCGGTCCCCCGCCGCGCCTGAGGGCCCATGAACAGCCTCAGGGCCGCCAGGGCGCTCAGGGCGATGCCCACGCCCAGCACCGCCCGGCCCGCCCAGTGGCAGACGCCAAAGCTGCCATCCTCGTGCACGCAGGGTTGAAACACCGTGGCGACGCCGATGGCGAGGCCCAGGCTGAGTATCAGAAGCAGGGCGTCCGAAACGCCGATGTGCCGATTGTCCTTCATAGTGGTTCCTCCAAACAGGTCCGTCTATAGTTTTGACTAACTAATTATAGCACACACAAGCCGCCGCGACAATGCCGAAAGGCGTTCACTGGCGTTAAATCTCTCACCAGAAGGCAGATATACGCGCATCGCCGGCAATGACTGCGGGCATGCTCTGCAAAGCCGCAAGCCCGGAAGCCTCCCTCTTTCCCAGGCATGCGCCATTCCAAAAGTGAAACGGGACTGTCTCAAAATCAGCATTGTTGCGATTCGCTGTTTTGAAACAGTCCCGTTCAGTGGGATATGGTCTAAAACCGGCGACCAGCCAGGCAAGTTCAGCAGATAATCAGCTCCGCCACGAACACGATCACGCAGCAGGCCACGGAGACCTGGAACAGGCTGCCGCCGAACCAGGCGAGGGCCAGGCCGAGGACCAGGGCCAATGCAGCGGATATGGGGCTCTGGGTGGCCGTGAGAATGGCCGGGAAGGTCATCACCGCCAGGGTGACATAGGGCACGTAATACAGGAAGGAGCGTATGGTCCGGTTGGTGATCTCCCGGCGGATCAGCGTCAGCGGCAGCACCCGGATCAGGTAGGACACCAGCCACATGCCCAGTATGTACAGATAGACGTTATGCTGCATGGTCGGCCTCCCTTTCCACCGGGAACAGCAGGGCCGCGCCCAGCGAGATGACCACGGTGAGCAGTATGATCTTCATGCCGGAGGAGATGCCGTCGAAGGCCGAAATGGCGTTGAAGGCATAGCTGGCGGCGAAGCTGACCACCACCAGCGCGGCGATGATCCGGTTCTTCCTCGCCGGCGGCACGAATATGGACATGAACATGCCGAACAGCCCGACGCTCAAAGCGCTGACCACGCGCACCGGCAGCACGTTGCCCAGCACCACGCCCATCAGCGTGCCCAGGGCCCAGCCCGGCGTCGCCACGGCGGCCATGCCGTAGTTGTAGTATGGGTTCAGCCGCCCCTCCACGGACACCGACACGCCAAAGATCTCGTCGGTGATCCAAAGGCCCATCAGCAGGCGATGGCGCAGCGGCAGATCGCTGTCCACCTTCTGGGACAGGGCGCAGGACATCAGCAGGTATCGGGCATTGGCGATGGCCTCCATCACCACGACCTCCAGGTAGCTCGCGCCGGCAGCGATCAGCGTAAAGCCGATGTACTGGCCCGCCGAGGCCATGATCAGCGCGCTGGCGATGGTGGCCTGGGGCGCGGTCATGCCCGCGTTTCGAGCGGAGATGCCCAGGGCGATGGACACGGCAAAGTAGCCCAGCATGATGGGGATGCCGTCCCTCATGCCCTTGAAGAACCATTTCTTGCGGTCGGTAATCATGCTCCGCCTCCTGCCTGTGCTTTGCACGATTACTATATTACACTGTTTTCAGCAAAAGTCAAATAAAGGTTGTCGAAAGAAGGCGCGCCTTCACGGAGGAGAAGTTATGCCCGCGCCCGTCGGCTCCGCCTCTCCCCGCCCCGGGCGAGCCCCGCGGCGCTCCTGACCGCGAGCAGCAGAAGCCTCAGCACGACGATCGCCGCGGTGACGGCGAAGAATCCGCCCAGCCCCGCCACCACATCTCCGAACTCCATGGTGCCCGTGCCGGTGACGTGCTGCCCGATCTCGATGGCGAAGGTCAGCACAGCCAGCACCGTCAACACGTAGATCCAGGTGATGGCCAGCACGCGGCCCTTGTTGGCGAGCAGCTTGAACAGCGGGTAGATCAGCAGGATCAGCCCCAGCCCCAGCGCGCCGATCACGATGAAGTGCAGCTCCTTGTCGGTAAAGCTGTATTCAAATCGGTCGTTGAAGGTCATGATATGGTCGTGCAGCCGCGCGATCCACGCGACCAGCATATGCAGATATTTTGACATTGCATCTTCTCCTTTTCTATCCGTGCCCCGGGAAGCTTTCCCGAAGGCACGGATGTATATTAGATGCAAGATATGTCAAAAAGGTTGCATGGGGCAAATATATCCGTAAAGATTTGGATGCAAAAGCCCCGGCGCGGATGCGCCGGGGCCTCTCGATTGGTCAATCGTTCAGTGATACTTCCCGAATTACAGGATGTCCACCCAAGCGTCGACGGTCTCCTTGGTGAAGGAATTCAGCTTGTTCAGGAACAGGATGGAGCCGCCGTCGTCAGACTCGGTGACTTCCAGGGTGCCCAGCTCGCCGACTTCCAGGGTCTCGCCGACAGCACCGGTGAATTCGCCCTTCACCAGCGCGACAGCCGCGTAGGAGGAAGCATAGCCCAGCTCGATGGGGTTCCACAGGAAGGTCTCGTCGGCGATACCGGCGTCGATGAACTCCTTCATGTCGGAGGCCAGGGTCAGACCGGTGACCTTCACGTCACGGCCGGCGTCCTGGATGCACTTGCAGACGGCGGGGCCGCCCACGGTGGTGGGAACGATGATGCCCTTCAGGTCAGGATACTTCTCCAGCAGAGCCTGGGTCTCGTTGAAGGACTTGGTGTACTCGTCGTCGCCGTACACGGTGCCGACGTACTCGATGTTGGCATACTTCTCGTCGCCGGAATTCAGGGCCTCCTCGATGAAGGAGATCCACAGGTTCTGGTTCGGAGCGGTGGCCATGGCGGACAGGATGGCGATCTGGCCTTCGCCGCCGATGGAATTCACGATGGAATCCAGCTGGGTCACGCCGATCACCTGCGCGGAAGCGGGCTCGACATCCAGGTCGCGGCCTTCGGCGTCAACCTTGGCGTCCCAGGAGATGACCTTGATGCCAGCCTCGCGGGCCTCGTTGCAGACGTCGACCAGCGCGGCGGGGTCGTTCGCGGAAATGCACAGCGCATCCACGCCCTGGGCGATGTAGTTCTCGATGATGCGGATCTGGCCGTCGGAGGAGCCGTCGTCCGGACCGTCATGCATGAACTCGAAGCCGAGCTCCTCGGCAGCCTGCTCGAAACCGGTGACACCAGCCTGGAAGTAGGCGTTGCCGGACTGCTTGTAGACGACGCCGATGGTGATGCCTTCGCCCGCCTTCTCAGCGAACGCCGCGACGCTGAACACCAGCATCAGGGTCAGAACAAGAGCCAAAACTTTCTTCATGGGGATATACCTCCTTTTATTATACTCCGGGATTATTCCCGGTAGTAATTGATGCGTTGTGTGCTGCCGAAGATTTTTTGTGCTTGAATCTATGGCGCAAAAAATCGATATGAGAAAGGCGGCAGCAATTGTCAGCGGGCACTGCCCGCCGCCGCATTCAGCTTCGCGGTCTCGGCGCGCCGCTGGGCAACCTTGCGCTTGTTCTGGATGTCCTCCACCAGGTTGGGCACCAGCACGGAGAGGATCAGTATGACGCCGACGGACAGGTTGACCGCGGAATCCGGGAAGGCAAACAGGGTGCCCAGGCCGAACTTGACCACGCCGAAGATCACCAGCGAGATCGTGGCGCCGATGACGCTGCCCTTGCCGCCGTCGGTGGAGAAGCCGCCCAGCACCGCCGCCGCGATGGCGTACATGTGGTAGCCGTCCATGATGTCCGCCTTGACGGAGGAGGACGAGTTGCCCACGAAGAAGATGCCGGTCACGGCGCTCATGAAGCCCGCGATGACGAAGCACCAGAACTTGATGCGGTCCACCCGCACGCCGGAGTAATAGGTGGCGGCGGCATTGGTGCCGATGGCGAAGATCTTGCGGCCGTTACCGGTGCGGTGCAGCCAGAAGTAGAACACTACCGCCAGCGCCAGGTAGATCGGAATGGAGATCGGGATCTGCAGCCCGCCGACCTTCAGCAGCTGGTTCAGGCTGCTGAGGGACTTGAAGGTGGGGTCCTTGAAGGTCAGCGTCTCGCCGCCGATCAGCAGGTAGCTGAAGCCGCGGAAGAACAGCTGCGTGGCCAGCGTGATGATCATCGGGAACAGCTCCTTGAACCGTGTGACCAGGAAGCCGTTCAGCGCACCACACAGGCTGCCCACCAGCAGGCAGGCCAGCAGAGCGACGGCCAGCGCCGCGGGGCTGCCGGTCTCGGTCTGGCCCGCGATGCGGTTGTAGGTCACGCCCAGGGTAACCACGGACAGGGTGCCGATGGCGCCCACGGAGATGTCGATATCGCCCATGGCCAAGATCAGCATCATGCCCAGAGTCATGAAGCTGTACAGGAAGTAGGGGCGCATGCTCTTTAAGACGTTTGCGAAGTAGAAGATGGGCTTTTTCTGCGCTCCGGCAGCGATGCGGGAGGCGTCGGTGATCATGAACACCAGGCACATCACGGCCAGCAGGACGATCAGGAAGAATTCCCAGCTCTTCAGAAACGATTTCACTTTCTGCATCAGATATTCCTCCTCGCCAGGTCCTGCTTCTCGGCAATGCGCTGCAGGATCACGTTCAGCAGTATGGCCACCAGCAGCAGGATGCCCTTAATGAACTCGGTGATCATCGAGTTGCCGATGCCCATCTGGGGAATGGCGGAGTCGATGAACGCGATCATCAGCGCGCCGATGACCACGCCCGTGATCTTGCCGTAGCCACCGGTGACGGCCACGCCGCCCAGCACGCAGGCCGCGATGGTGAACATCTCGTCGCCCAGGGCGGAGCCCTTCTCGATGGCGGCGTAGAAGGCCAGCCACATGATGCCAGCCAGGCCCGCGGTGGCGCCGCAGATGGTGTGGGCCAGCACGCGGATGCGGTTGATGGGCACGCCGCGCATCTGCGCCGCCTCAGCGTTGGAGCCAACGGCGTACAGGTTACGCCCGGTGCGGGTGTACTTCAGGAACACGCCGGTGACGACCACCACCAGCACCGCCAGCCACACCAGGAAGGGCAGGCCCAGGAAGGAGTGGTTGATCAGGCTGTCCTTGAAGCCCTGGGTCAGCTGGGTGGGGTTGATCTTGTTCATGCCCAGCAGCCAGTTCATGGGAATCAGGGCCCGGACGATGTAGCTGGTGGACAGCGTCACGATCAGCGATATGACCCGGCCATAGCTCATCAGCACGCCGTTGACCGCGCCGATCACCGCGCCGATGGCGATGCCCAGCAGGAACATCAGCACCGTGGACTGCAGGATACCCGCGCCCATCAGCTTGCCCGCCACCGCGCCGGCGAAGGCCAGTATGGCGGTGATGGAGATATCGATGGAACCGATCAGCAGCACGCACAGCATGCCGCAGCACATGACCATGTTGATGGAGCCGTTCTTCAATACGTTCAGCCAGCTCTTGCCCAGGTAACCGGGCACCCGGATGCTGACCGCGATCAGCAACAGCGCCAGCACCGCCAGCAGGGGAATTTCACGATGCTCGATCAGGATTGAATAGATCGGCTTGCGCTCTTTCTTCGTCTGCATCTTTCCACTCCCCCCTCACTTGCTCTGCGGCATGGCCGCATGCAGAATGTCGTCCTGGGTCAGGCTCTTGGTGTCGGTGAACTCCTTGGTCACCTTGCCCTCGCTCATCACGTAGATGCGGTCGGACATGTTGATGACCTCCGGCAGCTCCGAGGAGATCATCAGGATGCCCAGCCCTTGGCTGGCCAGGTCGGACATGATCTCATAGATAGCAGCCTTGGAGCCGACATCCACGCCCTTGGTGGGCTCGTCCAGTATGATCACCTGGGGCTCCGCCGCCAGCTGCTTGGCCACGACAACCTTCTGCTGGTTGCCGCCGGACAGCGCGCCGGTGTGGGTGTCCGTGTCCGGGGCCTTGATGGCCAGGAGCTCCTTCATCTTGTTGGAGAGCTCGTATTCCTTGCCGCGGTTGACGAAGATGCCGTTCTGGCACTTGTCCAGCACCGACAGGGAGATGTTGTGATTGATGGACCATGCCAGCAGCAGGCCCTCCTTCTGCCGGTTCTCCGGCAGCATGCCCAGGCCGCGGGCCATCATCTGGGTGGGCGTCTGGTCCTTGACCTCCTCGCCCCGGAAGATGATCCGACCGGAATCGGGCTTGGTCACGCCGAACACCGACTCCATGACCTCGGTGCGGCCCGCGCCCACCAGGCCCGTCAGGCCCACGATTTCGCCCGAGCGCACCGTCATGTTGATGTCGCGGTAGAAGCCCGTGCGGGTCAGATGCTCCAGCTTCAGCAGCTCCTCGCCCACAACCGTCTCCTTTTTGGGGAACAGCTGGGTGATCTCGCGGCCCACCATGTGGTGCACCAGGAAGGGCTGGTCCACCTCCTCCAGCTTCCAGGAACCGATGTACTGGGCGTCGCGGAACACGGTCACGCGGTCGGCCAGGCCGAAGATGTCCTCGAAGCGGTGGGAGATCAGTATGATGCCGACGCCCTGGTCGCGCAGGCGGCGGGCAATGGTGTACAGGTCCTCGGCTTCGCGCTGGGACAGGGAGGCCGTCGGCTCGTCCATGATCAGGATCTTTGCGTCCATGGACAGCGCCTTGGCGATCTCCACCAGCTGCTGCTGGCCGACGGTCAGCGAGCCCACGGAGGCCGTGGGGCTGAGGTTGGCGTCGATGGAGTCCAGCAGCTTCTTGGCCTCGCGGTTCATCTTCGGCCAGTCGATAAAGGGGCCAATCTTGAATTCATGGCCGATGAAGATGTTCTCCGCCACGGACAGGTCGGGATAGGAGGCCGCGTGCTGGTAGATCGCCGCGATGCCCCGCTCCTGGGCGGTGATGGGGTCGGTCATGACCACCTTTTCGCCGTTCAATATGATTTCACCGCCGTCGGGCTGATGCACGCCGGTCAGCGTCTTGATGAACGTGGACTTTCCTGCCCCGTTCTCGCCCACCAGCGCATGAATCTCTCCAGCCTTCAGGTTGAAATGCACGTTATCCAGCGCCTTGACGCCCGGGAATATCTTGGTAATACCGTTCATTTCCAGAATGTACTCCGAACCCGGCATTCTCCCGCCTCCGTTCTCGATGGGGCATATTGCCCAAAATGTACAATTAACTGCGTATTATTATAAACTTCCGTTCAGCACCTTGTCAAGAATTTTAAATAAATAATATGCCCAGGTGCGGTTTGGGTTTAGAATCTGGAACAATTGTTATGAATCCAATCGATCGCCAGCTCTGCCTTTCTGATCATGTACAATTCCAAAAAGGGCCGCGGCTCACCCTTCGGCGATCGCGGCCATCTCGGTTTCAAGGTTTTTGTAGAACTGCGCCACCTGCAGTCCGTCCAGCAGCGCGTGGTGGGCCATCAGCGTCACCGGCATCATCAGCCGGCCCCGCCAGTCCGCCTCGAAGCGCCCCCAGGAGATGCGGGGGTTGCTCTCGTCCCCGCCCGCAGTGGGCTGGATCAGCTGGGAATAGCGCAGCCAGGGCAGCGACGTGACGAAGTACAGCCCTTCCACATCGTCGTCCTCCTCGATGGAGCCCTGCTCCCGGCAGGCCGCCCGGGCCGCCTCGGCGTAGGGCAGCCAGTCGTCCCAGGCGCGGTCGTGGTACAGCGTGCAGTAGCAATAGGTCCCGTCATCCAGCGGCTCCACGTGGCTGGTGCCGCAGGCGTCGTACTCCACGATGCCGCCGTCCCGGATGCGCCGGCGCAGCTCGGGCACGCCGTTGGCGGCCAGCGCCGCGGCGTGCATGAACGCCAGGTAGAAGGAACAGCCCCGCGCCTTGCAGAAGCTTTGCAGCGCCGTCACGTCCACGTCCGCCGTCACGCCCAGCATCGGGTTTTGCAGCGAGCGGAAGTAGTCGAAGTGGGCCCTTCTGGGATAGGTGCTCATGTCGATGGTCCTGTAATTCATGGCTTAGCCCTCGATTTCTACTAAAGAGTCAACTTCAGAGACTGCCCGCGGCCAAAACAACCGTAGACAGTCCTCCCCTGTCGCCGGAAACGAAACACCGGCATCCGGCCCTTGAATCAATGGGGTCGGATGCCGGGCATTGCCATGCGGCAGCTATTGGAACAGGGCTCAGCCCTGGGGCTCGGCCTTGACCTTGGCCAGGCGCACGAAGCGGGGCAGGCTGTTCTCCTTGGGCAGCTGGGTCTCGCCCTGGATCAGCGGCAGCGCGTAGTCGATGAAGCCCTGGTTCAGGCCGTCGCCGGTCTCGTTGATCCACTCCTGGGGGACCTTCTTCTCGGTGTTGGCCACGTCGGTCAGCTCGAACAGCTTGATCTTGCAGACGTACTTGCCATCCTCATAGGCGCGCTCGAAGCCCACCATCTTGTCGGTGATGCCCGCGACGGCGTTCTCAACCGCGGCCTTGCCGGCGGAGAAGGACTCCTCGATGTCGGTCTGGGAGGCGCAGTGCGCCGCGCAGCGCTGCAGCAGGCTCAGCTCGATGCCGCGAACCTTGGCGCCGGTGGCGGCCTTCAGGTGGTTGGCCAGGAAGGAGGCCAGGCCGCCCAGCTGGGTGTGGCCGAAGGCGTCCTTGGCGGCGTTGGCATTGCCGTACTCGGAGATGAACTTGCCGTCCTTGTCGTGGATGCCCTCGGACACCACGGCCAGGCACTTCTTCTTCTGGGCGTAGATGGCCTTGACCTTCTCGGTGAAGGCGTCCAGGTCGAAGTCGCGCTCGGGCAGGTAGATCAGGTCGGCGCCGTCCCCGGCGTAGTTGGCCAGCGCGGCGGCGGCGGTCAGCCAGCCGGCGTGACGGCCCATGCACTCCACGACGGTGATCTGGCCGTTGTCATACACGGTGGAATCGCGGTACACTTCCATCACGGAGGTGGCGATGTACTTGGCGGCGGAGGCGAAGCCCGGGCAGTGGTCGGTGCCGTACAGGTCGTTGTCGATGGTCTTCGGAATGCCCATCACGCGGCACTCGTAGCCGTTCTTCAGCATGAACTTGCTGATCTTGTTGCAGGTGTCCATGCTGTCGTTGCCGCCGTTGTAGAAGAAGTAGCGCACGTTGTACTTCTTGAAGATCTCGAGGATGCGCTTGTAGTCGGTGTCGTCCACATCCGGGTCGGCCAGCTTATAGCGGCAGGAGCCCAGCGCGGAGGAGGGGGTGTACTTCATATAGGACAGCTCGGCGGGATCTTCCTTGCCCATGTCGATCAGGTCGTCGTCCAGCACGCCCTTGATGCCGTGCAGAGCGCCCAGGACCTGGGTGATGTCCTCACACTCCAGCGCGGTCTTGATCGCGCCGTAGGCGGAGGCGTTGATGACGGCGCTGGGGCCGCCGGACTGACCGATGATGCATGCGCCTTTCAGCTGGCTCATTGTCATTCATTCCTTTCAAAATCGATGTTTGGTGAGCGCGCGGGAAGGCCCCGCGCATACAGATTAAATATAGCATAAATCGCCATGCGCGTCAAACTCACTGGCGTTAATTTTCCACCGGCGCCGCGCCGCCGGGAGGCGCGCCGCGCAATAGAGAAGGGGCGGCTCCGGAAAACCCGGAGCCGCCCCCAAGGGATGCCGATTTCATTGGCAGAGGGCCGTCAGTTGGCCTTCTTCTTACCGGTGTAGCTGACCACCGCGCGCTGGATGACGATGAACAGCAGCAGCAGCGCGCCCGTGGCGATCTTGCCCCACCAGGAGGACAGGGTGCCGTTGAAGTTGATGATGGCGGGAATGACGGATTTCAGCAGCACGCCGAACATGGTGCCGATCATGTAGCCCACGCCGCCCGTCAGCAGCGTGCCGCCGATGACGGCGCTGGAGATGACCTCCAGCTCGCCGCCCTGCAGGGCCATGTTCCAGCCGGACTTGACCACCAGCACGTAGGCGATGCCCGCCAGCGCGGAGCAGAAGCCGTTGATGGCGTACACGGCCACCTTGGTCTTGCCCACGGGCAGGCCCATCAGCTTGGCGCTGGACTCGCTGCCGCCGATGGCGTAGACGTTGCGGCCAAAGCGGGTGTGCTGCAGCAAGATGGTGCCCAGGATGATCATCACGATGAATATGATCACCGTGAGATCGATCTTTGTGATGGGTTTGATCTTCACCCACTCCCCGTCCACCATGTGGTAGAGGGTGATCTTGAACCCGGCCAGGGCGTCGATCAGCGGATGGTTGATGCTGATGGATTCCCTGGAGATCAGGCTGCAAATGCCTCGGGCCAGGAAGTTGCCGGTCAGCGTGGTGATGAAGGGCGGCACGTTCAGGTAGTGAATGGCCGAGCCCATCAGCGCGCCGAGGCCGATGCCAACCAGAATGGAGAACAGCATGGTGATCACCGGGGAGATGCCCATGCGCTCATAGCCGTAGGCGATCAGCATGCCTGTCAGCGAGGCCACGGAGGCCACGGACAGGTCGATGCCGCCGGTGATGAGCACCATGGTCATGCCCACGGCGGAGATGCCGTAGTAGGCGTTGTCGGTGAAGAAGTTGACGAAGGTGCGCAGGGTGGTGAAGCCGATCTTGCCGTAGCGGATGGCGCCGTAGGCATAGATGATCAGGAAGATGACCACGGTGGCGTACACCATGATGTACTTCGGGTTCATGATGCGGCTGAACAGGCTCTGCCGCTTTTCGGTCTTCTGACTCATTTGACCGCGCCTCCTTTCACCATGGTCCGGGCCTGGGAGCGCTTGGCCATCCAGTTGCGCACGGGTTCAGACTGCAGCACGATGATCACGGCGATGATCAGGGCCTTGAAGGCCATCGTGGAATCCGGCGAGACGCCGAAGTAGTACACGAAGGTGATGATCGTGCGGATGATGATCGAGCCCACGATGGTGCCCGTCAGGCTGAACTTGCCGCCCGACATGCTGGTGCCGCCGATGACCACGGACAGTATGGCGTCGGTTTCATAGTTGATGCCGGCGTTGTTGGAGTCGTTGGACATGATGCGGCTGGAGTAGATCATGCCGGAGATGCCGGACAGCAGGCCGGTCAGCGCGAACACGATCAGTATGACCACCTTGGAGTTGATGCCCGACAGCCTCGAGGCGCTGGGATTGATGCCCACGGACTCCACGAAGGTGCCGAAGGCCGTCTTGCGCACGAACAGCATGACCGCCGCCACCACCACCACGGTGATGACGATGGGCGTTGGCAAGAACAGGCAGCTGCCCTGGCCGATGACGCGGAAGGGGCTGTACATCGTGGTGTACTGCTTGCCGTTGGTGATGATCTGGGCGATGCCTCGGCCGGAGACCATCAGGATCAGCGTGGCGATGATCGGCTGCAGCTTCAGCTGGCCCACCAGCACGCCGTTGAACGCGCCCATCAGCAGGCACACCAGCAGCGGCACCAGCAGCACCAGTATGAAGGGGTACACGCTGTAGTCGCCGGGGGTCTGGTACAGGGGGTTGGTGGGATCCCAGCGCATCAGCTTCAGCGCCAGCGCGCCGGAGACCGCCACCAGGGCGCCCACGGACAGGTCCGTGCCGCCAAGGGCGATGACCATCGTCATGCCCATGCCGATGATGGTGATCTCGGCGGAGCGGTTGATGATGTCCACCAGGTTGCCGTACAGCATCCGGCTGGAGGGCTGGTAGCTGATGGAGAAAAACTCGGGTCGGATGACCAGGCACACCACCAGGATCAGCAGCTCGGCGATGACCGCCCAGGTGATCTTGGAGCGCATGATGGCGGCCAGATCCAGGTTCCTGGCGCGCAGCACCAGCACCACGGCCACCAGGCACAACAGCAGGCCCGCGCCGATCAGTATGCCCTGCAGCTTCCATGCGGTGCGCAGGCCGGAGACCTTGGAGAAGCTGCCGATCACCGTATCGTAGGGAGACGCCTCGGCGATGGCCTCCAGGGCCTCCTCCTGGGCCTCCTCGTCGATCGGCGCGGCGGCCTCCGCGGCCTCGCCCTCTTCGGCGCCCTCGACCGCCGCCTGATCCGGCGTTTCTTCGGCCGGGGCGTTCTCAGTCGACGCGCCGGTGGCCGCGGCCAGGATAGCGGCGTCAAAGTCCGCCTTCACGGTCGCTTCGTCATGGTCGTTGACGAACACCGAGGCAAAGCTGGCATCGGAGAAGCTGATGCTGTAGTTGGCGTAGATTTTGTCCTTGACCGCGCAGATCCGGGCAAAGCAGCCAATGCCGATGGCCAGCAGCAGCAGGCCGACGATCAGAAAGATCAGGTGGGTCTTCTTTTTCACTGCGCGTCACCTCCCTCGGCGATGATCTGCAAAATCCTGCTCTGCGTATCGCCATCGAAGGGACCCTCCAGCTCGCCGGCCTTCTTGCCGTCGCGCATGATGACGATGCGGTTGGAGCAGCGGATGACCTCCTCCAGCTCCGAGGAGATGAATATGACGGAAACGCCGTCCTTGCACATCTCCAGCATCAGGCGCTGGATCTCGGCCTTGGCGCCGACGTCGATGCCTCGGGTGGGCTCGTCCAGGATCAGCAGCTCCGGCTGGGTGGCCATCCAGCGGGCCAGGATCACCTTCTGCTGGTTGCCGCCGGACAGCTCGCCGATCTTCTTCTCGGCGTCCGGGGTGGCGATGGACAGGGCCTTGATGTACTTGTCCGCCAGCTCGTTCTGTTCGGCGCGGCTCAGCGGATGCAGGAAGCCGCGCTTGGCCTGCACGGCCAGCATGATGTTCTCGCGGATGGACAGGTCGCCGACGATGCCGTCCCGCTTTCTGTCCTCGGGGCAGAAGGCCACGCCGTTCATGATGGCGTCGAAGGGCTTCTTGATCTCCACCTTCTTGCTGTTCAGCGTCAGCGTACCGCTGGTGGGGTGATTGGCGCCGAAGATCATCTCGGCGGTCTCCGTGCGGCCGGAGCCCAGCAGGCCCGCAAAGCCCACCAGCTCGCCCTTCTTCATGCTCAGGCTGATGTCCGACACCGGGCCGGGTGCGCCGATGTGGTCCGCGTCCAGCATCACCGGGGCGCTGTCGCCCACCGTCGGCGGGTGCAGGTCGAAGATGTTCTCCATGTCCTTGCCCACCATCAGCGTGACCAGCTGCAGCTTGTTGATCTCGTCGATGCCATAGGTGCCCACCAGGCGGCCATTGCGCAGGATGGTCATCCGGTCGGAGATGGCGTAGATCTGGTCCAGGAAGTGGGTGATGAATATGATGCCCATGCCGGAGGCCTTCAGCTCCCGCATGACGTTGAACAGCAGCTGCACCTCGTTTTCATCCAGGGAGGAGGTGGGCTCGTCCAGGATCAGGATCTTGGAGTCGATGTTCACCGCGCGGGCGATGGAGACCATCTGCTGGATGGCCGTGGAATAATAGGAAAGGGGCCGGGTGACGTCGATATCCAGGTGAAAGCGCTTCATCAGCTCCCGGGCCTTCGGGTTGATGACCTTCTTCTTGAACTCCTTGCGGCCGACGAATATGTTTTCCGCCACGGTGAGGTTGGGGCACAGGTTGATCTCCTGGAACACGGTGGCGATGCCCATATCGATGGCGTTCTGGGGGCTGGTGGGCGTGATCTCCTTCCCATCGAAAACGATGGTGCCGGCATCCTTGTGGTTGACGCCCGTCAGGCACTTGATCAGCGTGGATTTTCCGGCGCCGTTCTCGCCTAGCAGCGCGTGTACCTCGCCGGCACGAAGGGAGAAATCCACGCCGTCAAGGGCCTTGACGCCGGGGAACTGGATCTCTATGCCCCTCATTTCGAGTATGTTTTCCGGCAAAGCAATTCCTCCTTCGAGACAAATAAATGTATGAACTGAAATACGGCCGCTCAGCCGTGGCTGCCCCTCGCCGGGTCCGGGAGAGGAGCAGCCACGACTGAGTCGCAGTGAAAGCACGAAGCAGGGCGGCAGGAAACCCGCCGCCCTGCAAAAGTCTAAGCTACTTCAGCAGCAGGACTTCTGTTGGAAGATGCCGTCAATTAATACTGACGCTCGTCGATGACGTCCGCGGCCAGCACGGAAGTGGTGCCCTCGACCTCGATGCCGCCAACGCAGTCATACACGCCCTCTTCGGGATGCACGACGGTCTTGTCGTACTCGACGCCAGCTTCCAGGTCCTCGATGGCCTTCACGACGAAGGGGCCATACAGGGGGGTGCACTCGATGGTGGCGTTCATGTCGCCGGCCACGATGGCCTCGAAGGCGGCCTTAACGGAGTCGCAGCCCACGATGATGATGTCCTTGCCGGGAACCAGGCCGGCGGCCTTGATGGCGTCGATGGCGCCCAGGGCCATGTCGTCGTTCTGAGCGATCAGCACGTCGATCTTCTCGATGGACTTCAGCCAGCTCTCCATCAGGGCCTGGCCTTCGGCGCGGGTGAAGTTACCGGTCTGCTGGCCGACAACCTCCATCCAGGGATAGTCCGCCAGAGCGGCCAGGTTGCCCTCGGTGCGGCCGACCTGAGCGTCGGAACCGGTGGTGCCTTCCATGATGGCGACCTTGACGTCCTCGGTCTTGCCGATGCTCTCCAGGTACTTGGCGGCCCACTGGATCTGGCGACGGCCCTCGAGCGGGAAGTCACCGCCGAAAGCGGCCTTGTACTCGATCTTGTCCGCGCAGTCCGGGATGCGGTCCAGCAGGATCAGCGGGATCTCGGCCTCGTTGACCTCGGTCAGGACCTCGTCCCAGCCGGAGGTGACAACGCCGGTGAACAGGATGTAGTCAACGCCCTGGGTGATGAAGTTGCGCAGAGCCTGGATCTGGTTCTCCTGCTTCTGCTGGCCGTCGGAGTACACGAACTCCCAGCCCTCATGGCCCTCGATGGCGGCGGTCACGCTGTCGGTGTTGGCGGTACGCCAGTCGGACTCCTGGCCGATCTGGGAGAACGCGATGGTCAGAGCGGACGCGCTGGCAACCATGCTCAGCACCAGGCCCAGAGCCAGAACCAGAGTCAACAGTTTCTTCATGGGATTTACCTCCTTTTTTTGGGCTTGCGCCCGTATGTTATCAGTATAACACTGTTTTATCATTTTGTAAATATCCGGCGCGATTTTTGCGGTGAAAAAAGCAAACGCTGAGCAGCCTCATCGCCAAAGCCGATCCGGCAAATTGTGACCCAAAACCCATCGGACTGTGCGCGAATTATGACGCCATGCATAAAATTAGTAATATACAGCTGTATATTCCTTGCATATATTCATTTGTTTTCACAATGCAACGCAGGAATTTGCAGGAATTATGTCGTATATTTATTAGCATATGCAACGCATATACACCCCATGAGGCACATATACTTATTCCATAACCGATAACCAGGAGGTAAAATTATGGAAAACGTCAAGGCAGGCATCCGGGCATTTTCTGCGCTAAGCCTGCGAAGAAAGGTTGTCGTCTGCGCGGCGATGGCGCTGGTGATCGCCCTTGTGGCGGCGCTGTGCATATCCATCAATATGCGATCGAATATACAGCGCAAATATACAACCGCCCGCAATCTCGCCGGCGAAGCGCTGTATTCAAACCTGTACATCCTCATGCAGAGCTTCGACATGACCTCCGTTCCCAACGCGGATGTCGAAAACGCCATACTCCCCCAGATGCGGGATTACTTCATGGCGTCGGTCACGCTGAACAACCTGCTGGCCCAGACCTACGGCGCGAAATACAAGGTACTGTCCGAGGGCGACATCAACGACATCACCAGCGCCTTCACCGCCTATGAGGCCGCCTTCCGCAACAACACCTCCACCGACCTGGCCCAGAGCAACATGCAGATGTGCATGGACCGCATCCGCGACCTGCTGAACTCCCGCTACAGCCAGGGCGTGCTGCGGCCCTCCCGCTGACGCGCATAGCGTCGCCGCCGCCGCGCCATACTAACGGCGAGGTGATAGAGCATGGGTTACCCCAAGTATTCCGGCCTGGCCGAGCTGCTGAAGCACGACGAGGAGGCGCTGCGCTTCTTTGAGGCGCTGCCCCTGTCGGTACGGGAACGCATCGCCCCCAGCGGAAAGAAGATCGACTCGTTTGAGGCCCTGCGCAACTACGCGGACGCGCTGAGCCACGAAAAGCAGTAACGGCAAAAGGGCCCTCCGGCATTGATTCCGGAGGGTTTTCTCTTTACCCCCGTGCACTGCTGTGGTAAAATAGAGACGATCATCACGCCGGGAGGTCAATGCCATGCTCACCCCATCCCAAATCGAAGCCATCACCGGACTGCGCATACAGCTGCACGCCTGCCCGGAACGCTCCGGGCAGGAGGTTCAGACCCTGCAAACGATCCGGCGGTTCCTCGCCGAAAACACCACGCTGGCCGTGGAGGACATGGGCGGCTGGCTGTTGGCCACCCACTGGGAGGGCGACGACCTGCCCACCCTCGGCTTTCGCGCGGACATGGACGCCATTCCCGTGGAGGGAACGGCATGCGCTCGGCACGGGGCCGACGCTCGGCACGGGTGCGGGCACGACGGCCACAGCGCCATACTCTGCGGCCTGGGGCTGATGCTCGAGGGGCGGCGCGTCGGCAAAAACGTGCGCCTGATCTTCCAGGCGGCGGAGGAGACCGGCGAAGGCGCGCGGCACATCTGCGAGACCTGGCCGGAGCTGGCCTCCCTGAGCCGCCTCTACGCGCTGCACAACATCCCAGGCTTCCCCAAGGGCGCGGTGCTGATGCGCCGGGGCTGCTTCGCCTGCGCCTCCTGCGGGCTGGTGGTGCGCATCCAGGGCCGCCCCGCCCACGCGGCCTATCCTGGCGACGGCGCCAACCCCATCGAGCTGCTGAGCCGCCTGGCCCTGGAGACCCCGGACATGATCCGGGACATCCTCGGCGGCGACGGTAGGCTGCTGATGCGCACATTGATCGGCCTGATCGCCGGCGGGGAGAACTTCGGCCTGTCCGCCTCCGAGGGCCGGCTGAACCAAACCCTTCGCGGCCACCGCAAGGCCGATATCGACGCGCTGATCGCGGCGATCCGGGCCCGCGCCGAAGCAGGCTGCGCCAAGGCGGGCATGACCTACGCCTTCGAGCTGCGGGACGTGTTCCCCGACACCACCAACGACGACGGCGCGTTCGACGACGCCCTGGAGCGCTTCGGCCGCGCCGGGCTGAACGTCGTCCAGCTGGCCGAGCCCATGCGGTGGTCCGAGGACTTCGGCTGGTATCTGAAGCGGGTGCCTGGCCTCTACTTCGGCATCGGCGCCGGAGAGGACTGGCCCGGCCTGCACACCGACGGCTTCCACTTCGACGACACCCTGATCCCCACGGCGCTGCGGGCCCTGGAGGCCCTGCTGTAGCCTTTTTCCAGATACAAAACCATATACAATGATTGTCGACGTGTTCCTACAGAACCCGCCGACCCGAAAAACGTTCCGTTTATGTACAATTCAAAAAACGGGGGAGGCGCTCGCCTCAATGTCACTAAAATAGCGACAAGGTAAAAGGACTGATGAAGGAGCCGGCAAT
>JAUMVG010000119.1 GCA_030530315.1 Clostridia bacterium
TGGGCGTCGCCCTTGTCCAGGCCGTAGGCCAGCGCCGCGGCGGTGGGCTCGTTGATGATGCGCTTCACATCCAGGCCCGCGATGCGGCCGGCATCCTTGGTGGCCTGGCGCTGGGCGTCGGAGAAGTAAGCGGGAACGGTGATGACCGCCTCGGTCACGGAGCCGCCCAGGTAGCTCTCGGCGTCCGCCTTCAGCTTCTGAAGGATCATGGCGCTGATCTCCGGCGGAGTGTAGTTGTGGCCGTCGATGGAGATCTTGCGGTCGCCGCCCATGTCGCGCTTGATGGAGATGATGGTGCGGTCGGGGTTGGTCACGGCCTGGCGCTTTGCCACCTGGCCGACCAGGCGCTCGCCGTTCTTGGAGAACGCGACGACAGAGGGGGTGGTGCGGGCGCCTTCGGCGTTCGCGATGACGACGGGCTCGCCGCCCTCCATGACGGCGACGCAGGAATTGGTGGTACCCAGATCGATGCCGATAATCTTGCTCATTTTATTTTCCTCCTATAAGGTCGAATGGCTCATGGTTGGTTTATATCAAGCTCTTTATCACGCGCGTCGCGTGAATCGGGAGCGGACCGACTTGATGCCGGGCTACGTTGAAACGCGCACCTCCGCGAAGCGGATGATCCGTCCGTTCAATCGGTAGCCCTTCTTGTAGACCTCCACCACCAGGCCCGGCGGACCGCCCTGGGTCCGTGCCATGGCGCTGTGGAGATTGGGATCAAAGGGCTTTCCCAGCGCGGGGAGCTCCTCCAGTCCCAGCTTTTCCAGGCTTTCCAGCAGGCCGCGCAGCGTGAGGCGCATGCCCTGGGCGTAGGCGTCGCCGCCCGGAACCCTTTCCGTGGAGGCAATGGCCAGCTCCAGGTTGTCGATCGTGGGCAGTATCGCCCCGATCACCTCCCGGAGGGTCTCCGCCCGAACGTCCTCCGGGCGCTTTGTCGGCGCGGCCCTCTTCGCGCCGTCTCCGGCTGCGGGCCCCGGCGGGGCCTCGGGCTTCGGCGGCGTCTCGGCCTCAGCCGGCTCGGCGGGCTTTGTTTCCGCCTCGGCCGATCCTTCCGGCGGCAGATCCCTGCCGGAGGCGGTCACGATGCCGTTGGCGTCGATTTCCAGCGTGATCTCGAACCGGGGCACGCCCTTCGGCGCCGGCGCGAGCTTGTGGGAGAACCGGAACAGGGATTCGGCGTCCGCCGCCCGTTCGCCGTCGCCCTGGAGCACGTGCACGTCCAGGCTGACCTGGTTGTCGGCGCTGGTGGAAAACAGCTGCTTTTCCTTGCCGGGCAGGACGTGGTCCCGAGGGATGATCGGCGTGAATACGCCGCCCTGGGTCTCGACGCCCACCGCCATCGCGGTGACGGGAAGCAGCAGCGGGTCCTGGAGATCGCCGTTCAGTATGCCGCCCATGACGGCGGCGCCCTGAACCACGGCGTCATCGCCCAGATCAAACACCTGAACGCCGCCCGCCGCCTCGGCCAGCGCTCGGCGCACTGCGGGGGTGCGCATGCCGCCGCCGGTCAAAAGCAGGGCATTCGGCGTGCCATCCTTCAAGCAGGCTCCTCCGTCCGCCAGGACCCGGCCCGTCAGATCGACGATGCCGCGAATCAGCTCGCCGGTCAGCGCCTCGAATTCCTCCCGGGTCACGGTGAGGTCCAAGTGCCGCGGCACGCCGCCGATCACGCAGACGCAGGGGATTTGAAGGTTGACGGCCCGCGCCTCACTCAGGGCGATCCGAGCCCGCTCCGCCGCCCGGCACAGCCGGGCCGAGGCGACCTCGTCCGCCAGCAGATCATAGCCATAATCCCTGGCAAACCGCCTCGCGATGGCCTTCGCCAGCGCGTCGTCAAAGGCCCATCCGCCCAGTCGGGCGTCTCCCCGGATGGTCAGCATCTCGTGGATGCCCTCAAACACGCTGCCCATCCCGGCTTCGAAGCTGCCGCCGCCCAGATCGCAGATCAGCGCGTGCCGCGCCTCGGGATGCTTCATGCCGAAGGCCAGCAGTGCCGCGTCCGAATCGTTGATCAGGCGCACGGGCTCCAGTCCGGCCAACCGGGCGGCCTGCTGCATGGCCTTGCGCTGGGACTGGGTGAAGCGGTTGGGCACCGTCAGCACGGCCTCCGACACGCTTTCGCCCAGGTAGTCCTCCGCGACGGCCTTCAGCCGCAGCAGGATCACGGCCGCCGCCTGCGTGGCGCTGAGGTTCAGCCCGCCAAAGACATCCCGGGCATCCGGCCCGAGGCGGCTGCGTATGCCGGTGGCGACGCGCCGGGGCTCCAGTTCCAGGCGGTTCAGCGCCGCCTCGCCGTATACCGCGCTTCCCTCGCGATCGAAGGCCAGCGCGCTGGGCAGGCTCCGGACGCCGGGGCGTTCGGAGAGCACCATGCACTCCCTGCCCTCAATCACCGCCACTCGGGCGTTCGAGTACCCCAGGTCGATGCCGATAATCTTGCTCATGTATCCGTACCCCGCCGGTTGCTATTCGCCCTCGACCGAGACCTTCACCATCGCATAGCGGATGATGCGGTCCTTCACGCGGTAGCCCTTTTGGAAGACCTCCAGCACCTTGCCAGGCTCATCGCCCGCCTCGCGCATCACTGCATTGTGCTTTTCGGGGTCGAAGTCCTCGCCCAGGGCGGGCACTTCCTCGAAGCCGAACCGCTTCAGGCCGTCCATCAAAGTGTTCAGCGTCATCTTCACGCCCTCCACCAGGCCCTCGGCGCCCTCGACCTTCTCGGCGGCCGCGATGGCGCGCTCCAGGTTGTCGATGGCAGGCAGCGTCGCCGCGATGGCCTCGCGCACGCCGTCCTCATAGCCGTCGGCCCGGGCGGTCTGGTTGCGGCGCTTGAAATTCTGGAAGTCCGCCTGAACCCGCAGGAAGGAGTCCTTCAACTCGTCCCGCTGCTTCACGGCCAGCTCCAGCGCCGCCTGCCACTCCTGGGCGGTGGCCTCGTGCTCTTCCGCGGCGGGCTCCGCCTCGGCAGCCTGTTCGGGCTGCTCGACCTGCTCCTCGGGCTCGGTCACCGGCGCGTCCTGCTCGACCGCCGGCTCAGCCGCGTTCGTCTTGTCCTTCTTCTTCATATTCAATCCTCGCTGTCTTTATCGATACTCCGAAAGCACGTCGCTCAGCGCCCGCCCCATGAACTCCAGCACCGAGATCACCCGATTGTAGTTCATGCGGGTCGGCCCGATGATGCCCAGCGTACCGTTGGAATGGTCCCCCACGCGGTAGCTGGCCGTCACGATTGAGCAGTCGCTCAGCTCCGGCACCTGGTTTTCCGGCCCGATGCGGATGGAGATCTCCATGCCGCTGTCCCGGCCGATCAGGTTGCGCAGCTTGTCCTTGGATTCCAGCACCGCCAGGAAGTTCCTGGCCTTGTTCACATCGCTGTATTCCGGGTACTCCAGCAGGTTGCCGGTGCCGCCCACGATGACGTCCGAGGCATCCCCGCCGGATTCCAGCTTCTGCTCGATCACCGACAGCGTCTCCCCCAGCAGCTTCCGGTTCTGCTCCGCGTTGCGCAGCATCTCCGCGAAGGCCTGGCGCACCGCCTCAAGCGGCTTGTCGGCCAGCCTTTGGGTCAGCATTCGGGAAATGGAGTACAGGTCGTCGGCGTCCAGCCCGTTGGGCACGCGGATGATCGCGTCCTTCACGATGCCCGCGCTGGTGACGATCACCATCAGGGCCGTGCGCTCCGCCACCGGAACCAGCTGCACGTGTTTGATGCGCAGCGTGCCCAGCTTCGGGGCGACGATCACCGAGGTGTACTTGGTGGCGTCCGACAGCACGCTCGCCGCGCTGCGGATCACGCCCTCCACCTGCTTGGACTTGGACAGCAGGTGCTCGTGCATGCGCTCCCGCTCGTCACTGGAGAGCTTCACCGTCTTCATCAGATGGTCCACGTAGAGGCGGTAGGCCTTGTTGGAGGGCACCCGCCCCGCGGAGGTGTGGGGCTGATCCAGATAACCCAGCTCCTCCAGGTCGGACATCTCGTTGCGAATGGTCGCGGGCGAGAAGCCGACGCCGGACTTCCGGGAGATCGTGCGGGAGCCCACGGGAATGGCCGTCATGATGTAATCATCGATGATGGCTTGCAGGATCAGATACTTTCGATCATCCAGCTGCATTGTCAGCTCCCCTTTCCGATCGTCGTTGCCGTCTGTTAGCACTCATCACCATCGAGTGCTAACGGCTGAGGATAATTTACCACCGCCCGGGTATTTTGTCAATGGCTTTTGCGCTTTATAATTGTAAATTTTTAGTGAATGAGCGGCATTGGCCAGCTTCTTTACCTATTAAATAATCATGGGCGCCCACCTCCCCGCCCTGCCTCGCGGCCGCAATGCGCCTTCTATGTAAAAATTCCCGCAAGCACTTGCCGTTCGCGGCGGCATGTGCTATAATCTTTTTTGCGTGATTAATCAGATGCCGGTTCCGCCGGAGAGCCGACAGTCCGATTAGAGTGAGGTGAAAACCATGAAGGAGAAAATCCATCCGAATTACGGCAAGGCAATCGTTCGCTGCGTTTGCGGCGAGACCTTTGAGACCGGTTCCGTGAAGAAGGAGATGCGCGTTGATATCTGCTCAAAGTGCCATCCTTTCTACACCGGCAAGCAGAAGCT
>JAUMVG010000048.1 GCA_030530315.1 Clostridia bacterium
GAAGTACGGCCTGAAGGCCGCCCGTCGCGCGCCCCAGTTCTCCAAGCGCTGATTTCGCTGGAATTATGGGCCTTTCACTGCTGCATGCAGTGGAGGGCCCGTTTTGATTCTTCACGTTTTCCGGGTCGGTAGGTTCCGAAGGAATATGCCGACAAACATTGTACGCCGTGTTTGGCCGCCGGCGGCGGTACGGGACTGATCGGAGGGACGAATATGCCTGGGACGATCCCCAATCTGATGGAAACCAACGTCTACGCCGTGCGGGGGAGGGTGCTGGTGGTCGGCGCCTGCCTGCCCCAAGTGTATCCCGAAGCGGCGGAGAGGCTCGCGGCGCAGGCCGACCAGGTCTATGCCCTCTGCCTGGAATCGACCCACATCAACATGGCCATCACCAAGCTGTCGGCGGTGTTCGGCACGGGCCAGCTGAAGAGCCTGGCGTTCGCGTCGGTGGACCGCTCGCCTCACTGTACCCAGATGCACTACATCCGGCACGAGATCGAGCGCGTCCTGCCGGGCCACGTGCCGGTGGAGGACTATGTTGTAAGCGACGCGGGCATCGTGCGCGTGCCGGAGGAGGCCGTGGAGCTGTCGAAATCGCTGGCAAAGCTGGCTCGACTGATGGGCAGCGAGCCCGGGGAGGACATCCGCGGGGGCTAAGATCAGACGCCCGGGGGATGGACGAAACCCGGCCTGTCGTGCTATAATAACAGTATAAAGGCTCCCGTGCCAACGACTCGGGAGCGAGGCAGCCGCACGGCGCGTCGAAGAACGCGTCGTGCGCTGGCGCATGGGGTAAGCGCGCGTGAATCCGGCTCGACAGGCCCGGGAACGCGGCGCAGAGAGAAGGCGGCCTCGGGCCGCGAGGATGGGGAGGATGCGGTGTGATACCGATACAGCTGGATACCGTGCGCAACATACGCGATCTCGGCGGGACCGTGGCGGAGGGCGGGCGCCGCATTCGCCCGGACTGCCTGATCCGGTCGGCCCACCTCGCAGAGGCCTCGGAGGCGGACCTGCTGCGTCTGCGCCGGGAGCATAGGCTCTGCACGGTGATCGACCTGCGCACCGACCAGGAGCGGGCGGAGAAGCCCGACCGCGCCGAGGGACTGGAGCTCATCACCTGCACGCTGATCGAGCGGCTGGCGGGCATCACCCACGAGCGGCGGGACGAGCCCGCGCGCCTGCCCGACATGGCCGAGCTCTATCGCCAGATGATGACGAATCCCGTGGGCGTGGCGGGCTTCCGCAGGGCGCTTCGGGACATCTTCTCCCACGACTACGGCCGGGGCTCCGTGCTCTGGCACTGCACCGAGGGCAAGGACCGCTGCGGCATGACTGCGGCGCTGGTGCTGGAGGCCCTGGGCGTGGACCGGGAGGCCATCCTGGAGGATTATCTGGAGACGAACAAGGCCAGCCTGACCAGGGCCCAGGCGATCTACGACCGGCTGGCGCCGGAACACGGCGAGGTCTTCGCTCGCAGCGTCTACCAGGCCTTTATCGCCGATGAGCGCTACATCCGCGCCGCCTGGGAGGCCATGGGGGAGGACTACATCGGCGGCACGCTGGGCATCGCTCCGGATGAAGTGGAAGCCTTCCGGGAAAAGGTGCTGGTCTGAGGAACGGATATCGCGCGGCCCCGTCGGCGCTTCTGGTTGGAGCAGCCGGCGGGGCCGCGACGAATGATGGAGTAACCCTTGAAGTTAGAAGAAGAAGCCAAACAGGCCGAAGCGCAGCAGCGTCAACAGAAAGCGGAACATCAGCAGGCCGCCCGCCACGCGCAGAATGCTGCGGAAGGGCCGGACGATGGCGCTGGAGCGGCGGGTTTCGCCGCTTCGCGCATTTTGCCCTGGGTTTCCGGCGTCCGCGCCGGAGCTCCAGGTGTACTGCCACCTGTACCCGCCGAAGGGATCCGCGCCATACTGGCCGTAGGGGTTTGAGCCATATGTGCCGTATTGGCCGTAATTGCCCGTGCCGTATCGCCTGCCGGCATTCGCGCTTTGATTTCCGCCGCCGGGATAGGTCCGCTGGCTCGCCCGGTACTTGTCCGGGTTGGATAGCATGTCGTAGGCCGCGTTGATCCGCTGCATCCGCTCGGTGGCCCGGGGGTCGTCGGGGTGCAGGTCGGGGTGGTTCTCCTTGGCCTTTTTGCGATAGGCGCGCCGGATCTCGTCCATGCTCGCGCCTTCGGAGACGCCCAGAATCTCATAGGGATTGGTGATCATCTTTCTCCCTCCTTTGGAGGTGTCGTCCGCGGGCCTTCTGGCCCGCGATTCCGTTTGTATGGTGTATCGCCGGGAAGGCGGGAATCGTTTTCCGTGTCGACGATCATTATACAGACAATGCTTGAAGCAGCCTTGAAACCTGCGTTTTGATGATTATGGCAGAGGAATAACAACTGAATATGAACGGCGGGAACGCCTGTGACGGCAAGTACAGGTTTACATCCCCGCTGTTTTTTGGTATACTTTCGCCAGAGAAGGCCCGGCGGAGGCCGGGCGGAGGGAGGACGTTGATATGAACATTGGCATTCGACTGCACGATACCGCGCCGGGGACCCTGAGTCAGCGGCTGGGCTTCGCCCGCGCCCAGGGCTTCTCCTGCGTCCACCTGGCGCTGAGCAAGGTGCTTCCCGACTTCAAAATGGCGGACGCGCCCCAGAAGCTGGACGAGACGCTCGCGGCGCAGGTGCGCGGGGATCTGGAGGACAGCGGCATGGGCTGCGCGGTACTGGGCTGCTATCTGAGCCTGACCTGCCGGGACGAGGAGGAGCTGCGCCGCACCCAGGAGATCTACCGGGCCCACCTGCGCTTCAGCCGCATGATCGGCGCGGGGGTGGTGGGCACGGAGACGCCCGTGGCGGCCTCTGCGAAGATGAGCCCCAGGGAGGTCGCCTCGGACGAGGCGTTCAAGCTGTTCATCCGCTGTGCCGAGCCCGTGGTCCGCTGTGCCGAGGAGGAAGGCGCGATCCTGGCCATCGAGCCGGTTTGTTCCTACGTGGTGTCCACCGCCGAACGCGCCGAGCAGGCGCTGGAGGCGCTGAAATCCGACAATGTGCGGATCATACTGGACCCGGTGAACCTGCTCTACAGCGACATGGTCGACCGCGCGGAGGCCGTGTTTGGGGACGCCGTCTGCCGGCTGGGCGACCGGGTGAGCGTGGTGCACATGAAGGACTTCGTTCGAGCGCCGGAAGAGCCTCGGCCGCGCTTCATCGCCTCCGGCGAAGGCGAGATGTACTATGGCGCGGTGCTGGACCTGGCCAAACGGCAGAATATACCCATCACGCTGGAGAACACAAAGCCTGAGAGCGCGGAGGCGGCGCGCCAGTTCCTGGAGCGCGTGGCGGCAGGAACGGAGGCGGCGCGATGATCGTCGTGGCGAAGGATGGCGGCGGGGATTATACCTCGATCCAGGCGGCCATAGACGCCGCGCCCGCCGGCGGGGAGATCCTCATCAAGTCCGGGGAGTACCGCGGGCGCGTGGTGATCGACAAGCCCAGCCTGCGCCTGGTGGGCGAGAGCCGGGAGGGCGTGGTCATCGCTGACTCGCGCTGCGCCAAGGATAGGGGCCCTGACGGCGCGGAAAAGGGCACGTTCCTCTCCTTTACGCTGATCACGCTGGCCCCGGACGTGGTCGTGGAGAACCTGACCGTGCTCAACGACGCCGGAGACGGCAAGATCGCGGGCCAGGCGGTGGCGGTGTACGCGGCGGGGGACAGGGGCATCTGGCGGAACTGCCGGATGATCGCCTGCCAGGACACCCTGTTCTGCGGGCCGGTGATGCGCAAGGTGCTGGACGACGTGGGCCGCGCGGATTGCGAGGCCGAGTGCGTGCCCTCCGTGTCGGACAGCCCGATGACCCACAGCCGGCAGTACTTCGAGAACTGCTTCATCCGGGGCGACGTGGACTACATCTTCGGCCCCTACCGCTGCTGGTTCGAGGGCTGCACGCTGTACATGAACGCCCGGGGCGGCTGGTATACGGCGGCGAACACCCCGGAGGGGCAGCCCTATGGCATGGTGTTCCACCGGTGCAGGCTCACCGGGGAGTGCGTGCCCGGGACGGGCTATCTGGGAAGACCCTGGCGCAGGTTTGCCCGCACGCTGTTTTTGGAGTGCGAGATGGAGGAGAGCGTGAGCTGGTTCGGCTTCATGGACTGGGATGAGTTCAGGGTAGTCACGGACCGGCTGGGAGAGTGGCGCACCACGGGCGCGCGGGCCGACCAATCCGTCCGGCACCCGATGCAAAGGCGGATGACGGACGAGGAGGCCCGACAGGTGACCCGGACGGCGGTGCTCTCCGGCTGGGACCCGGCGGGCGGCCATTGACGCGCTGTTTGCCTTCGTTGCACCCAAGGCGTGGTATAATAGCACGGCGGCATCATTTTGAACGGAAAACGAGGGAGAGCCCTATGAACTACGAGCAGGCCTCCGCCCGCTGCTGGGTGGAGATCGACCTGGACATCCTGGAGCACAATTACGATTCCGCGCGGCGGCTGAGCGGCGGGGCGCAGGTCATCCCGGTGCTGAAGGCGAATGCCTACGGCCTGGGAGCCGCGGCGCTGTCCCGGCGGCTGGCGGCGAAGGGCGCGGCGCTGTTCGCCGTGGCGGAGCTCTACGAGGCACTGGAGGTCATGGCGGCCAGCGGGCGGGACGCGCTGGTGCTGGGTATGGTGGCTCCCTCACAGATGGAGGAGGCCGTCCGGGCGGGCGTCGTCATCACCGTCTATTCGGTGGACATGGCACGGCAGCTGGACGCCGCCGCGGCGCGGGCGGGGAAGCCCGCCCGGGTCCACATCAAGGTGGACACCGGCCTGCACCGGCTGGGCCTGAACGCGGACACCGCAGCCGAAGAGGCGCTGGAGATCTGCCGCCTGCCCCACCTGCGGGTGGAGGGCCTGTTTACCCACCTTGCCCTCCGGGTCAAAGAGGCGGACGAGGTTCAGATCCGCCGGCTGCTGGACGTGGCCGAGGCGATGCGCCGGGCGGGCGTCGACTTCGGCCTGCTCCACGCCTGCGACAGCATCGGCATGGTGCGCTACCCCGAATACCGCTTTGACGCCGTGCGCACAGGGGCGTGGCTCTACGGCGTGGTGCCCAGCCGCTACCCCAACGCCAACGGCGAGTGCCTCTGCCCGGTGAGGTTCATGACCCGGGTGGTGCAGGTGCGCCGCGTGGCGGCGGGGGAATACCTGGGCTATGACGAGGACCATCCGCTGGAGCGCGACCGGGTCATCGCCACGCTGTCCGCGGGCTATGCCGACGGCTATCCCCGGGTGAACAGCGCGGGGGAGGTGGCCGTGCACGGCATGCGTGCGCCCGTCGCGGGTCTGGTCTGCATGGACCAGATGACCGTGGACGTGACCGACATTCCCGGCGTCGCGCCGGGGGACGCGGTGACGCTGCTGGGCGGCGAGATCGGCTATGGCGAGCTGATGGCCTGGACGGGCCTGAACCGCAACGACCTGCTGTCCCGCATCGGCAGGCGGGTGCCCCGGGTATATATGCGCGGGGGAGAGCCCGAGGAGATCGTCCGGCTGTGAGAAGCGCAGCCTTACCTGATGAAATGGAAGGAGAATGAACATGATGTTGAAGCCCAAGCCCTTGAAGAGGGGAGATACCATCGGCCTGGTGGGCATTTCCGGCGCCCTTCAGGACCCGGAGGTCAAGTATCCGAGGATGATGGAGGCCATCGACGCCCTCGGCTACAAGGTGATCGTGGCGGACAGCTGCCGGGAGTACTACGGCTATTTATCCGGCACCGACGCCTCCCGGGCGAGGGGACTGAACCAGATGTTCGCCGACGACCGGGTGGACGCCGTGGTGTGCATGCGCGGCGGCTACGGCGTGGCGCGGATGCTGGACCTGGTGGACTTCGACGTGATCCGGGCAAACCCGAAGATCGTGCTGGGCTATTCCGACATCACGGCCCTGCACACGGCCATCCACCAAAAGGTGGGCATGGTCACCTTCCACGGCCCGATGCCCTCCACCTGCTGGACCCGCTTCGACGACTTTACCCGCGAGAGCATGCTCCGGGCGCTGACCGCCACCGAGCCGCTGGGCCAGATCCACAACCCCGAGGGAATGGAGCCCCGGTGCGTGGTGCCCGGGCGCTGCGAGGGCCAGCTGGTGGGCGGCAACCTGTCGCTGATCGCCTCCGCCTGCGGCACGCCCTACGCCCTGGACGTGGAGGGCAAGGTGCTGCTGCTGGAGGACATCGGCGAGAAGATCTACCGGCTGGACTCCATGCTCACCCAGCTGCGCCAGGCGGGCATGTTTGAAAAGTGCGCCGGTGTGGTGCTGGGAGGCTTCACCAACTGCACCATCGAATACGAGCACTACGCCCTCCAGCTGGAGGACATCATCCACGACATCATCGTGCCCGCCGGAAAGCCCGTGCTGGCCAACATGTCCATTGGCCACATGGACACCAAGATCACCGTGCCCCTGGGCGTGAACTGCGTGCTGGACGCCGGCGCGAAAACGCTGGAGTTCACGGAGAGCGCGCTGGAGGTGTAATCGAGCCCAAAAAGGATCCCCGTCCCTGAATTTAGAGACGGGGATCCTTTTTGGGAATCATGCGGGATTCAGAAAACGAAATGTTTTCCGGGTCGGCGGGTTTCGAAGGAACACTCCGACAATCATGGCAAAGCGGCTTATTCCAGCATGCCCATCCTGTCCAGCACCAGCGCGCACTGCATGGCCACGCCGATGGGAAGGCAGCGCTCGTCGGGGACGAGTTCCCTGGTGTGCAGGCCGGCGGCGGGAAGCGCGGCGGAGCAGCCCAGGTGCCAGAAGGCGCCGGGCACCTTCTCCACGAAATAGGAGAAGTCCTCGCCGCCCATGCTGGGCGCGGTGCGGGTCAGCGCGTTCTCCGGGCCCAGCAAGCGCCCGCCGAGGCGCAGCACCCGTTCGGCTTCCGAGGGGGTATTGACCAGCGGGCTGTAGCCGGAGACGACCCTGACTTCGACCTTCGCGCCGAAGGCCGCCGCCACGCCCTCGCAAACCTCGCGGACGCGGCGCTTGAGCAGCGCGCGCAGGTCGGGGTCCGCCGCCCGCAGGGTGCCGGAGATCTGAACGTGGTCGCAGACGATGTTGGGGGCCTGGCCGCCGTGGATCGCGCCCAGGGAGAGCACCGCGGGCATCAGGGGAGAAGCGCTGCGGGAGACGACGGTCTGCAGCGCGGAGATCATCTGCGCGGCGCAGACGATGGCGTCCACGCACAGGTGGGGCCGGGCCGCGTGCCCGGAGACGCCCCGGATTTCGATGTTGATCTCATCGGTGGAGGCGTTCAGGCAGCCGGGCATGGTGTCGATCTGCCCGACACGCATGTAGGGCTGCACGTGGAGCCCGTAGACGGCGTCCACGCCCTCCACGGCGCCGGCGGCCACCATCGGCTCCGCGCCGCCGACGGTCTCCTCGGCGGGCTGGAACAGCAGGCGCACGGCGCCGCAGAGCGCGTCTTTCATCCCGACCAGCAGCTTCGCGGCAGCCAGCTGGATGGCCATGTGCATGTCGTGGCCGCAGGCGTGCATCCAGCCCTCGTGTTCGGATCGGAAGGGGCAGCCCTCCGGCTCGGTGATGGGCAGGGCGTCCATGTCGGCGCGAAGGGCCACGGTGGGGCCGGGCTTGCCGCCCCGGAGGGTGCCCACGACCCAGGTGCGCTCCTCGGCGTGGGGGATGCCCAAGTCGTCCAGCGCGCGGCAGATCAGCGCCTGGGTCTTGAATTCCTCAAAGCCCGTCTCCGGGATCCGGTGCAGTGCCCGACGCTGTTCGACGGTCCAGGGCGCGATGGCTTCGGCGCGGGCGTAGAGTTCCTGAAGGTTCATGTCGGTTGCCTCGCTTTGCGGTGGTGTTGCGGCTGTGGGCTACAGGTGGCAGGCCAGAAAGTGGCCCGGGGCGATCTCCCGCATCTCGGGGTTGACCTCGGCGCAGACGGGCTTGCAGTAGCGGCAGCGGCTGGCAAAGGGGCAGCCCGGGGGCGGGTCGATGGGCTGGGGCACGTCGCCCTGGAGCACGATGCGGTTGGCCTGCTGGGCCAGGTCCGGGTCGGCGATGGGCACGGCGGACATCAGCGCCTGGGTGTATGGATGCTGCATGTTGGAGTACAGCTCCTCGGCGGAGGCCAGCTCCACCATGTGCCCGAGGTACATCACGCCCACGCGGTGGGAGATGTGCCGGACCATGGACAGGTCGTGGCTGACGAACAGGTAGGTGATGCCGAGGCTGTCCTGCAGCTCCTCCAGCATGTTGATCACCTGGGCCTGTATGGACACGTCCAGGGCCGAGATGGGCTCGTCGCAGACGATGAACTCCGGCCGCATGGCCAGGGATCGGGCGATGCCGATGCGCTGGCGCTGGCCGCCGGAAAACTCGTGGGGATAGCGGTTCAGGTGATCCTTTTTCAGGCCCACCTGCTCCACCAGCTCCGCCACCCGGGCGGTGATCTCCGCCTGGGGCACGCCCTGCAGGCGCATGGGCTCCCCGATGATGCTGGAGACGGTCATGCGGGGGTTCAGGGAGGCGTAGGGGTCCTGGAAGATCATCTGCATCTTCCGGCGATAGGGCAGCACGGCCTTCTCGTCCAGGCTGGCGATGTCCGTGCCCTGGTACAGGATCTGCCCGCCGGTGGGGCGGTACAGGCGCACCAGCGTGCGGCCCACGGTGGTCTTGCCGCAGCCGGATTCGCCTACCAGGCCGAAGGTTTCGCCGGGATAGAGATCAAAGCTGACGTCGTCCACGGCCTTGAGCAGCTTGCGCCGCCCGAACAGGGACAGGCCCACGGGGAAATACATCTTGAGGGAGCGGACCTCGATCAACGGTGCAGCCATGGTCATCCCTCCCTCTCGATCTTCGGGGCCTTCGGGTGCATCAGGTGGCAGGACACCGCGTGGGTGTCCGTGAGCACCGTGCGGGGCGGCATGTACTCCCGGCAGACGGGCATGCAATAGCGGCAGCGCGGCGCGAAGGGACAGCCCTTGGGGGGCATCAGCATGTCCGGCGGGGTGCCCTTGATGGGGATCAGCTTCTCGTCCGGGCTGTCCGTCAGCTTCGGGATCGAGTTCAAAAGGCCCCAGGTGTAGGGATGCCGGGGCTCGTAGAAGATCTCCCGGGCGGTGCCCTCCTCGGCGATGGTGCCGCCGTACATGACCAGGATCCGGCTGCACATGCTGGCGATGACGCCCAGGTCGTGGGTGATCATGATGATGGACGTCCTCGTGGTGTGCCTCAGGTGGTTCAGCAGGTCCAGGATCTGGGCCTGAATGGTCACGTCCAGGGCGGTGGTAGGCTCGTCGGCGATGACCATCTTGGGGCTGCAGGCAATGGCGATGGCGATCATCACGCGCTGGCGCAGGCCGCCGGAAAGCTCGTGGGGATACTGGCGCAGGCGGGCCTCCGGGTTGGGGATCTCCACCTGCCGGAGCAGCTCCAGCGCCTTGGCCCGTGCCTGGGCGCGGTTCAGCTTCATGTGATTCCTCAGCGGCTCCGTCAGCTGGGACTCCACCGTGAACAGCGGGTTCAGCGAGGTCATGGGGTCCTGGAAGATCATGCCGATCTCGCGGCCATGCATGGCCCGCAGGGCCTTGGGACCCATCTGGGTCAATTCACGCCCGTCGAAGCGGATCGACTCGGCGGAGATGTCCGCGTAGTTGGGCAGCAGGCCCATCACGGACAGCATCGTCACGCTCTTGCCGGAGCCGGACTCGCCCACGATACCGATGCTCTCGCCCTGGTCCACGTGGAAGGAGACGCCGCGCACGGCCTGCACCGTGCCCACGCCGATCCGGAACGAGGTGGTGAGGTTCTTGACCTCGAGAAGCTTATCCATAGAATCCATCCTTTGCGATATAGGGGGTTCGCGGGCGAGGACCTCACTTCTTCAGGCGGGGATCCAGCGCGTCGCGCAGGCCGTCGCCGATGAAGTTGAAGGAGAACATCGTCAGGCAGATGGCCAGTACCGGGAAGAAGATCTGGTAGGGCTGGGACAGCATCATCGGGATGGCGTCGTTGGCCAGGGAGCCCCAGGAGGCCATCGGGGCCTGAATGCCGATGCCCAGGAAGGACAGGAAGGCCTCGGAGAAGATGGCGTTGGGGATCAGGAACGCTGTGGAGACGATGATGGGGCCCATGGCGTTGGGCAGCAGGTGTGTGCGCAGCAGGTGCCAGGTGCGCCCGCCCGCCAGCCGGCTGGCCAGCACGTATTCGGAGAATTTCAGCCGCATGACCTCGCTGCGCACCACGCGGGCCGTGCCGATCCAGCTGGTGAAGCACAGCGCCAGTATGACCGAGGGCATGTTGGAGCCGAACAACAGCATGATCAGCACGATGTACAGCAGGCTCGGCAGGCTGGAGAGGATGTCCACGATGCGCATCATGACCATGTCCGTGCGGCCGCCGATGTAGCCGGACAGGCCGCCGTAGATGACGCCGATGACGAAGTTGATGGCGGCGGCCACGATGCCGATGGTCAGCGAGATGCGCGCGCCGTACATGATGCGGATGAACAGGTCGCGGCCCATCTGGTCGGTGCCGCAGGGGTGGGCCAGGCTCGGGCCCATGTTCATGCTCGTCAGGTCCATGCCGGAATAGGTGTAGGGGGAAAGCATGGGTATGACGACGGCCATGACGGCCATGATGAGTATGACCGAGGCGCCGATCACCGCCAGGGGATCCCGACGGAAGCGCTGCCACACGTCGTGCCAGTAGGTGGTGCTGGGGCGGGAGATCTCCTCCGCGCCGGAGCTGTCCTCGCTGATGACGAAGAGCTCGTCCGGCAGGTCGGCGTATTTTTGCATATCGGGCAGGTTGACGGACACGAGGCTCCCTCCCTTCTCAGCTGTTCAGCTTGACCCGCGGGTCCACGATGGCCAGCAGAATGTCGGAAATCAGGTTGCAGATGACGACGAAAATGCCGAAGAATATGACGATGCCCATGATCATGGTGTAGTCGCGGTCGGACACAGACTGCACGAAGTAGCGGCCCACGCCGGGCACGGAGAACAGCCGCTCCACCACGAAGGAGCCGGTCAGCAGGCCCGCCACCAGCGGACCCAGGTAGGTGATGACCGGCGTCAGCGCATTCTTCAGGGCGTGCTTGCCCACCACCCACAGCTCCTTGACGCCCTTGGCCCGGGCGGTGCGGATGTAGTCCTGCTCCAGGGCCTCCAGCATCGAGGAGCGGGTCTGGCGGGTGATGTAGGCGATGGGGTTGAAGGCGAGGCAGGCCACCGGCAGGATGTAGTGCCGCCAGGTAGTGAGCCCGTAGCTGGGCAGCCACTGCAGCACGCCCGCGAACAGGTACAGCAGCAGCACCGATATCACGAACACCGGCACCGAAATGCCGATGGTGCAGAACACCATGGCGGCCATGTCCATGAACCGGCCGCGATACAGCGCCGCGAGCACGCCCATGGGAATGCCGATGATCAGCGCCACGATGACCGCCACCGCGCCCACCCGGGCCGATACCGGGAAGTGCTGTGAGATGATGGAGTTCACCGTGGTGTCCTGCTTCTTGTAGGAGATGCCCAGGTCGCCGTGGAACAGGTTGCGCCAGTAGCTGAGGTACTGCTCGAACACGGGGCGGTCCAGCCCGTAGCTGGCGGCGATGCGCGCCAGCACCTCCGGGGGCACGTTCTTCTGCTCGTTGGGGCTGAAGGGGCTGCCCGGCATGGCATGCATCATAAAGAAGGAGATCGTGATCAGCACCACGATGGTCAATACGCCGGCAAGCAGGCGCTTGAAGATGTATTTCAGCATTGGATCACTCCCAGGCCGTTGAATGAATACGATGTATAAAAATACACCACATTTGAAACTTTTATACAGAGTCTATTCTACTACGAAACACATTAAGTTGCAAGGGCAATTATAAGGAAATTCATTTTTAACAACCGAAAACCATAGTAGAAAGGGAAGGATGAATGTTAATGTCTCTTTATCTGTAAGAATAAACTTGACAAAGGGCGCATAAGCTGATATAAATATACTATCATCATGCATCGACCCGGGCCTTATTGCGGATGGGCCGGCATGGTAAACACTCTCAAGGAGGAAACAACATGAAGAAGCTGCTTTCTTTGCTGCTCGTGCTGACGCTGGCTGCGGCCGTGCTGGTCGCGCCGGGCTTTGCCGAGGCCGGCAAGCAGGTGATCGTCACCTCTATCCAGGATGACCCTGAGGAGATGGACCCCACCCGCAATTCCTACGCCCGCTCTTCCCGCGTGCTGCAGAACCTGTTTGTGGGCCTGTACAAGCTGGACGCCGACGGCACGACCTATGTGCCCGCCCTGGCCGAAGGCGTTGAGATCTCCGAGGACAACCTGACCTACACCTTCACCCTGAAGGACGGCCTGAAGTGGTCCGACGGCTCCGACCTGACTGCCTATGACTTCGAGTATTCCTGGATCCGCACGCTGGACCCCGAGTCCCGCACCAACAGCGACCTGTGGATCATCAAGAACGGCGAGAAGTTCTCCAACGGCGAAGCGACCGCCGAAGAGGTCGGCGTCAAGGCGCTGGACGAGAAGACCTTCCAGGTTGAGCTGGAGGCCCTGACCCCCTGGTTCCTGTCCCTGACCGCCACCACCGCCTACTTCCCGGTGTGCAAGGCCAACTGCGAGGCCAACGAGAAGTGGACCGCCGACGTGGCCACCTACGTCTGCGACGGCCCCTTCATGCTGCAGGAGTATTCCTCCCTCAGCCGTCTGGTGTTGGTGAAGAACCCCAACTACTACGACGCTGACAAGGTCCAGATCGACGAGGTGCAGTTCGTGGTCATCCCGGACTCCACCGCTTCCCTGACCGCCTACAACAACGACGAGATCAACGTCAACTCCGACCTGAGCGCCGACGCCCTGACCCAGTACGCCGACTCCGACGAGTTCTACACCAAGGGCCGCATCGGCATCCAGTACTGCGACTTCCAGTGCCTGCTGCCGGAGTTCTCCGACAAGCGCGTCCGCCAGGCCTTCGCCATGGCCATCGACCGCCAGTCCATGCTGACCGCCCTGGGCATCATCGAGCCCCCGGTGTTCGGCTTCGTGCCCTACTCCCAGATGTCCCTGACCGATCCCACCAAGACCTACCGCGAGGTTGCCGGCGATATGTTTACCGAGGACGTCGCCGCCGCGCAGGCGCTGCTGGCCGAGGCAGGCTATCCGAACGGCGAGGGCTTCCCGACCGTGGAGCTGGTCTGCAAGAACGACACCCAGCAGAAGCTGATGATGCAGATTCTGGGCGAGTTCTGGAAGGCCAACCTGGGCATCAACTACGAGATCAAGACCCTGGAGTCCAGCGTGTACTGGGATGAGCTGGCCGCGGGCAACTTCTCCGTGGACCGCAACGGCTTCACCTGCGACTACATGGATCCCTCCGCGCACCTGAAGATCTTCACCGACGGCTCCAACGCCTCCGAGAACCAGTGGGACGATGCGGTGTACAGCCAGATGTACCGCGATTCCCTGCAGCTGACCGATCCCGCCGAGCGCGAGGCCGCCATCATCGAGCTGGAGAAGTACCTGACCGACGAGATGCCCGGTTTCCCAGTGTACAGCTACGAGCTGCAGTACCTGGTGAAGCCCAACGTGAAGGGCGTTATCGCCAACGCCATCGGCCACTTCTTCTTCGAGTACGCGACCGTGGAATAAGGAATTCAACGAAAAAAACCGGTCGGAGCGAATGCTCCGGCCGGTTTTTCAGACCGCTGACAAAGCCTGCAAACGCAAGAATCTCTGCCAACAGAAAAGAACAGGCAGAGATTCTTGCTTGCTGTGTTGGCTGCGCCTGCAAAATGCGGTCACTTACAACCGGGTAAGCTCCCTTTTTTGCAGGCTTGCCGCCTTGCCTTGCAGGCTTTCTCAACGGTCTCCAGGATGTTGACTTTGTCAACATCCTGAACCGGTCGGAGCGAATGCTCCGGCCGGTTTTTTGCTGTCATTGCACGGGGACGGAAAATGGAAGTGTTCTCGGGGCGGGTTTCCGGGGAAGCCGGCGGTCATGGTGTTTCAGCCTTGACGACGACATCCATGTTCTCCTCCGCGCAGGGCAGGGAGAGGAAGCGGGAAAACTGCTTCATCTCGGCTTCGATGGCCTCCAGCATGGCCCTGGAAGGGCGGACGCCCGGCTCCCACCACCAGCGGCTGATCCTGAACGCGCCCGCCTTTTGCGCGGGCAGGGGATCGAAGCGGGCCACGAAGCGGCTGCCGTACAGCACCGGGAGTACGTAGTAGCCGTACTGCCGCTTGGCCACCGGCGTGTAGACCTCCCAGCGATACTTAAACCCGAAGAGAGCGTCGACCATGTCCCGGTCCCACAGCAGGTTGTCCAGCGGGGCGATAAACCGGGCGTGACGGCTGCCGCCGGCGCTTTCGAGGAGTTCCACCGCCTCGGGCACGGCGAAGAAGCGCTCATTCCGGCCCTCGATGGCGCAGGGAACAAGTTCGCCCCGCGCGGACAGCCGCTCCAGCGCCGCGCGCCGGGACTTGTCTTCGCTGAACACGTAGCCCTGCCATGCTGCGCCCCGGCGGCTCCAGAGCAGCCCCACGCAGCGCATCCGGCGCAGGGTGTACCAGTCCGCAAAGGCTTCCTCGTCACGGTCCCGGTCCGCGGCGCAATCCGGCGGCAGCACCCGCTCCGTCAGGTCGAACCGCCGCTGGGTGCCCGCCTTGTCGGCCACGCAAAGCCGGCCGGATCGGAACAGGTATTCCATCGCCGCGCCGGAGGGCCTGCGGGGCCCCCAGCCGAAGTCCTTCGATTCGCCCAGGGGAATGTCCGTCAGGGCGCAGGGGCCCTTCTGCCGGATGGTCTCCAGGATGTCCTCCAGCATGTCGAAGGCCTCTCCCTGGCCCCGACCCTCCAGCCAGTTCCGGGTGTCGCGGGCGTGCAGGCGGCGCTGGGGCGCGTAGTCCCCGAAGTTGCGGGCGGTGTAGACGCACATCTCCTTGTCGTAACCGTCCACCAGCCAGTGCTCCCGGTACAGCAGCTGTCGGAGCATCTCCGGGCGATAGCCGCGCACCCGGGCTTGGAGCACCAGGTCCGCGTTGCGGCCCACCACGTTCAGCGGGTCGTACTGGATCGTGCCCAGGCGGTCCATCGCTGCCCGGACACCCTCAATGCCCCGGAAGCGGTCCGCGTCGTCCAGGTTGTGATAGCGGATCAGCAGGCTTCGGGCCTGCCGGTTGGTCAGCGTGAGCATGGCAGCCTCCTTCGACAGATGGGGGATGGGGGTCATGCCGACATTATACCCGATTCGGCGGCGCGTGGCAACCATCCGTCATCCGAAGCGGTAGCGGCGGGCGCGGGCCAGGCGGACCCGGGGCTGGGTCAGGCGCTTGAAGAGCTCGATGCAGTGGTCGCTGACGAGGTCGGCGAGGCAGAGGGCGATCATCAAGATAAACAGCAGTACCATGTTTCCTCCTGGCCGGCATGGGCTCCGGCGGGCCGTTCGGTGGGGGCGCGATCGCTTTTGATGGGTCCATTATATAATCGAACATATGTTCGTGTCAAGCCAAAAGCGCCCCAGATGGCCATTTTGCAAGATTTTGTCGATCGGTGTTCGATTATGGAAGGGGAGAGGAAGAAGGGGATCTGATTGAGATAGTGTTTGAATAAACGAACAGATCCTTCACTACGTTCAGGATGACACGCGTAGCAGTGTATTACATAAGGAAGTTGCTTCACAACTGTAGGATGACAGGCGTGGCAGTGTAATACAAAAAAGAAGATGCTTCACTACTGAATGATGACAGGCGCGGTGATGCAATGCATAGAGAGGATCATTCATTGTGTTCAGGAGGATCATTGTACCAGGGGCAAACAAAAGATTCTTCGCTTTGTTCAGGATAACGACATCTAACGATAGGTGGAGTCATTCTGAGCGAAGCGAAGAATCTATAAAGGGGATATGGGAGCGCCTTCTATGGTGACAGTCCGATCAGATCATCTGCTCCGGGTGGAACACCTCGTCGAAGCGCTCGGGAGTCAGGAAGCCCAGCTTGACGCAGGCCTCCTTCAGGCTGATGTTCTCGGCGAAGGCCAGCTTGGCGGTCTTGGCGGCGTTGTCGTAGCCGATGTAGGGGTTCAGCGCCGTGACCAGCATCAGGCTGTTGTGAAGGTTGTGGGCCATCTTCTCCCGGTCGGCGGTGATGCCGCTGACGCAGTTGTCGTTGAAGGAGCGGATGCCGTCCGTCAGCAGCCGCGCGGACTGGAGGAAGTTGTAGATCAGCACCGGCATGAACACGTTCAGCTCGAAGTTGCCCTGACTGGCGGCCATGCCCACGGCCACGTCGTTGGCGATCACCTGCACGGCCACCATGGTCATGGCCTCGCACTGGGTGGGGTTCACCTTGCCGGGCATGATGGAGGAGCCGGGCTCGTTCTCCGGGATGCGGATCTCGCCCAGGCCGCAGCGGGGGCCGGAGGCCAGCCAGCGCACGTCGTTGGCGATCTTCATCAGGTTGGCGGCCAGGGCCTTCATGGCGCCGTGGGCGAACACCAGCTCGTCCTTGGCGGTGAGGGCGTGGAACTTGTTGGGGGCGGTGACGAAGGCCTTGCCGGTCAGCTCGGACACGGCCCGGGCGACCTCCGCGTCGAAACCCGCGGGGGCGTTCAGCCCGGTACCCACGGCGGTGCCGCCCAGGGCCAGCTGCTTCAGCTGGGGCAGGGCGGCCTCCAGCATCTCCAGGGGCTTTTCGACCATGCCTCGCCAGCCGCTGATCTCCTGGCTGAAGGCGATGGGCGTGGCGTCCTGAAGGTGGGTGCGGCCGGACTTCACCACCCCGGCGTTCTCCGCCTCCAGGCGCTTCAGCGTTTCGATGAAGCGCCGCGCCTCGGGCATCAGGCCGTCCTCAATGGCGATGACCGCCGCGATGTGCATGGCGGTGGGGAAGGTGTCGTTGCTGCTCTGGGACATGTTCACGTGGTCGTTGGGGTGCAGCAGCTTTTCCCCGGCGATCTCGTTGCCCCGGTTGGCGATGACCTCGTTGGCGTTCATGTTGGACTGGGTGCCGCTGCCCGTCTGCCACACCACCAGGGGGAAGTGGTCGTTCAGCGCCCCGGAGATGACCTCGTCGCAGGCGGCGGATATGGCGGCCAGGCGGCGGTCGTCCATGCGGTCGGGGCGGATGCGGTGGTTGGCGATGGCCGCGGCCTTCTTCAAAATGCCGAAGGCGTGGGTGATCTCCCGGGGCATCAGCTCGCCGCCGATCCTGAAGTTCTGATAGCTGCGCTGGGTCTGCGCGCCCCAATAGCGGTCGGCGGGCACCTTAATTTCGCCCATGGAATCCCTTTCGATGCGATAATCCATGTGGACCCTTCTCCTTTTTGTATTTTAGACAGGATAAAGCCGCGCGAAGGTCGGGCCTCGCGCGGCATGTGTCAACGGTATTTTTCGATCAGCTCCCGCACGATGGCGTCCATCTCGCCGCGGCGGCGCTCCATGTCGCTGAGCAGCTTGAACTGGCAGCGGGCGCGGACGAGGTTGTGGTCCGGATAGGCGGTGCGGAAGTACACGTCGCCGTCCAGATAGTCGGTGAGGAAGCGCATGCCCACCTCATAGGTCATCACCAGAGCGCCCAGGGGCAGGTTCAGCAGCTCGGCCTCGGTGAGCCCGCGGGCGGTCTCGGCGATGAAGCCCTCGGCGAAGCCCCGGAACAGGTCGATGTCCAGCGCCACCCGGGAGAGGTCGCGCTCGTCCTCGACGGCGGTGGACGCACCGAAGCGTATGGCGTCGCCGAAGTCATACAGCGCGGAGCCGGCCATCACGGTGTCCAGGTCGATGACGCACAGCGCCTCGCCGGTGTCCCTGTCCAGCATCACGTTGTTGATCTTGGTGTCGTTGTGGGTCACGCGCAGGGGCAGTTCGCCGGCTTCGATCATGTCCACGATGCGGCACATGGCGTCCTTGCGGGCCCGCACGAAGGCGATCTCCCCGGCGGCCTGGGCGGCGCGGGCGGGGTCGGCCTTCGCCACGGAGACCTCGAAGGCAGCCTCCCGCTTGCGGGTGTCGTGGAAGTCCGGGATCGTCTCGTGCAACCGCGCGATGGGGAAGTCGGCCAGCATGTTCTGGAAGTGGCCGAAGGCGCGGCCCACCTCGCCGAACTGGGCGGGGCTCTCCGCCTGGTCCCGGGATTCCGCGTTGACGATGAAGTCGTAGGCGCGCCAGCTGCCGCCGTTCGCATCCAGCAGCAGTATGCCGCCGCCGCGCACCGGCACCACGCGCAGCACCCGGTTTTCCGGGTTCTCGCCCTTCTCCAGCATCGCCTGGCGGAGGTGCTCCGTCACCAGCTGGACGTTCTCCATCACCTCGTCCGGCTTCTTGAAGGCGACGCTGTTGATGTGCTGGAGCACGTACTCCCGCAGCGTGCCGTCCGGCTGGGCGAAGGTGAGCCGGTAGGTGCTGTTGATGTGCCCGGTCTTGATCTCCTCCACGCCCTGCAGCGTGCCGGAGAACTCAAAGCCGTCGATGATGGCTTTCATAGCGCTGTCGATGGTCATTTCAAATTTCCCCTTGTATTGCTCGGCCCAAGGGCTGCTTTTTGCGCTCTCGTCAGTCCCCGAAGATGGCGGAGACGAACTCCTTCGCGTCGAAGGGCTGCATGTCGTCCAGCTGCTCGCCCAAGCCGATGTAGCGCACCGGCAGGCCCAGCTCGTTGCGGATGGCGATGGCGATGCCGCCCTTGGCGGTGCCGTCCAGCTTGGTCAGTATGATGCCCTGGAGGTTGGCCACCTCGCTGAACACCTTGGCCTGGGCCAGGCCGTTCTGGCCGGTGGTGGCGTCGATGACCAGCAGCGCGCCCAGGGAGGCCTCGGGATACTCCCGCTCCACCACGCGGCTGATCTTCTTCAGCTCTTCCATCAGGTGGGCCTTGTTGTGCAGGCGGCCGGCGGTGTCCACCAGCAGCACGTCCGCGTGGCGGCCCTTGGCGGCCTGGATGCCGTCGAAGACCACGGCGGCGGGATCGGCGCCCTCCTGGTGCTTGATGATGGGCACGTTGGCCCGCTCGGCCCATACGGTCAGCTGGTCGGCGGCGGCGGCGCGGAAGGTGTCGCCCGCGCAGATGATCACGCGGCGGCCCAGCACCTTCAGGCGGGAGGCCAGCTTGCCGATGGAGGTGGTCTTGCCCACGCCGTTCACGCCGATGATCAGCAGCACCATGGGGCTGCTGAGCTGCATCGGCTCAGCCCACAGGATGTCCACCAGGATCTGCTGGAGGGCCTCCCGGGCCTTCTGCGGGTTGCCGATCTTCTCGGCCTTGCACTTCTCCCTGAGGCGGCTGACGGCCAGCTCGGCGGTAGGCACGCCCACGTCCGCCATGATCAGGATGTCCGTCAGGTCCTCGTAAAAGTCGTCGTCCAGCTCCTTGTAGTTCTCCACCAGCTCGTCCATGCGGCCGGAAAAGGCGTTGCGGGTCTTTTGAAGGCCGCTCTTGATCTTATCGAATAAACCCATGCTTCAAACCTCCAGTGGCGATTAGGGATTAGGGAATAGGGATCAGGAGGCTGCGGTGCGGCTATCCTTAATTCTCAATTCCCAATTCTCAATTCCCAATTGATTAAACTGCTTCGTTCAGCTTTACCGACACCGTCTTGGAGACGCCCTTTTCCTCCATCACCACGCCATACAGCGCGTCGCAGCGCTCCATGGTGCCCTTTCGGTGGGTGATGACGATGAACTGGGTGTTTTCCGAGTAGGATTTCAGGTAGTCGGCGTAGGTGTCGATGTTGGCATCGTCCAGGGCGGCCTCGATCTCGTCCAGTATGCAGAACGGGGTCGGCTTCAGGTCGAGTATGGCGAACAGGATCGCGATGGCCGTCAGCGCGCGCTCGCCACCGGAGAGCAGCGAGAGCATTTGCAGCTTTTTGCCCGGGGGCTGGGCCACGATGTCGATGCCGCAGTTCAGCGCGTCCTTCGGGTCGGCCAGGCGCAGCTCGGCCTTGCCGCCGCCGAAGAGCCGCACGAAGGTGCGCTGGAAGTTGTCGTTCATCAGGGCGAACTGCTCCTTGAACTGCTTCTCCATGCGCATTTCCAGCTCCGCGACGATGCCCTCCAGGTCCGACTGGGCCTTGAGCAGGTCGTCCCGCTGGGCGGTCATCTCCTCGACGCGCTCCACCGTGCGCCGGTATTCGTCCAGGGCGGCCACGTTTACGGTGCCCATGGCGCGGATGCGCTGGCGGATGGCGGCGATGCGCTTCTCGGACTCCGTCAGCTTGAAGTCCGTCTGGCGGAAGGACTCCGCCCCGGCGTAAGTCAGCTCGTAGTCCTCCCAGATGCGGTCCTGGATCTGCTTGAATTCGCCCTCCACGCGGGCCAGCTGCAGCTCGCTGCGGTGGTGCTTGTCGCTGAATTCGTCCAGGTTAGCGCGCAGGGCGTCGATCTCGTCCGCCAGGGCCTGCAGCTGCTTCTGCACGCCGGTGCGGCGGGAATCCGCCTCATTGAAAGCCGATCGGGCCGAGTCCAGCGCCTGCTTGTCGGCGTTCAGCGTCTCCAGGTCGTGCTCCAGCAGCCCGGCGTTGTTTTCCAGCTGCTTCAGGCACTCCTCCAGCGCCACCCGGGATTCGGCCAGCACCTTCTCGGCGTTGTCCGCCTGGTCGCTGAGCCGGTCGCGGTTGGCCACGGCGGCTTCCAGGCCGCGGCGGCGCGAGGCGAGGGCGATCCGCCCGTTGCCCACGGTTTCCCGCAGGGCTTCCGTCTCGCCGCGCAGCTTGTAGATCTCCTCGGAAAGGCGCTTCACCTGGGCCTGCCGGTCCTCGGTGGAGGTCTGCGCGGTGGCCTGCTGCGCGTCCAGGGCGGTCAGGCCGGAGGTGACGTCCTCCAGCTGGGCCTTCAGGCGCTCGCGCTCGGCGGCGGTTCGGGCCACGCGCTGGTTGTTGCTGTCCTGCTCGTCGAGGGCCGCCTTCAGCTGGGTCTCGGCGCGGGCGCAGGCGACCTCCTGCTTGTGCAGTTCGTCGTACAGCTCGCCGCGTTCCTTCTTGAGGCCGGCGCGCTCCTCCTCGATGGCCGAGTACTTCTCCCGAGCCTCGGCGAAGGCCGCCTCCAGCTTCTTCAGGGCCTGCTCGCTCTCCTCGATCTCGCGGCTGCGGGAGAGGAGGCTGGTCACCCGGCTCTGCACGCTGCCGCCGGTCATGGAGCCGCCGGAGTGCATGACGTCGCCCTCCAGCGTCACCAGCCGGAACTGGTAGCGCCCGGCCCGCTGGATGGCGATGCCGGCGGTCAGGTCCTCGGCCACCACGGTGCGGCCCAGGAGGTTGTCGATGACGCCCTGGTACTGGGGATCAAACTCCACCAGCTCCGAGGCGAGGCCCACGCAGCCCGGCATGGACAGCACGCCCCGCTCCTGCTGGGAGAGGGTGCGCCCGCGCACGGAGGAGATGGGCAGGAAGGTGGCCCGGCCGAAGCGGTTGGCGCGCAGGTATTCGATCATGCGCTTGGCGTCCTCGTCCCGGTCCACGACAATGTTCTGCAATGCGCCGCCAAGCACCATGTCCATGGCGCGCTCCAGGCGGGCGGGCACGTGGATCAGGTCCGCCACGACGCCGTGGACGCCGGAGCGCCGCGCGCCGTCGCCGCCGTCCTGGCGGCGGGCCTGCATCAGCACCTGCTTGACGGAGTTGTTGTAGCCCTCGTAGTCGCGCTGCATCTCGCGCAGCAGCTTCAGGCGGGAATCCCGCTGCTGCCGCTCGTTCTGCATCCGCGTCACCCGGTCGGAGAGGGCCGCGGACTCCTCGCCCAGAGCCTGCACGCGCGCCTGCATCCGGGCGGCTTCGCCGTTCAACTCAGTAAGGCGGGCGTTCTCCGCGTCCACAAGCTCCCGGGCGGACTGCACGTGGGCGTTCAGCGCCTCGGAGCCGGTCTGCTCGCGGGTGCGGTCGTCTTCCATGCGGCCCAGCTGGTTCTCCAGCGCGGTCTGCATGGCGCTCAGACGGGCGCGTTGGGAGCGCACGTCGCCCAAGCGGTTCATGGCCTGTATGATGGCCTGCTTGGCGCTCTCGGATTCCTCCTCCAACTCGGCGAGCTTGGTCTCGGAGACCTCCAGGGACTGCTCCTGTGTCCGAAGCTCGGCGGAATCCACGTCCAGCGCGGCGCGTTCGGCCACGATCTCGCCGTCCATCTGCTCGATCTGGCGGCGGATGCCCTCGCCGCCCTCTGCGGCGGCGGTCTGCTGGGCCTGGATGCGGTCGCGCTCCTTCTCGCCGGCGGCGATGCGCTCCCGCATGACCTGCACGGCACCCTCGCCGGCCTCCACCTCGCGGATGAGCCGTTGCACGGCCTCCCGCTTCTCGCTGGTCTCCAGCTCCAGCTGGTCCAGCAGGGTCTGGGATTCGTCCCGCAGCGCGCCCTTGCTCTCCAGCTCCTGGTTGGCCTGGAGGATGGCTTCGCCCAGTGTCTGCACGGACTGCTTGAGCTCCTTGATGCGCTCCTCGTAGCGCTCGGTGCGCACCAGGAAAACGTTCAGGTCCAGCAGCTTCAATTCGTCCCGCAGGGAGAGGTACTCCCGGGCCTGCTCGCTTTGCTCCTTCAGGGGCCCGACCCGGTCCTCCAACTCGGAGAGGATGTCCTCCACGCGGTTCAGGTTCTCCTGGGTGTGCTGGATGCGCTTCTGGGCGTCCAGCTTGCGGGCCTTGTACTTGACGATGCCGGCGGCCTCCTCGAAGACCTGTCGGCGATCCTCGGACTTGGCGGACAGGATCTCGTCGATGCGGCCCTGTCCGATCAGGGAATAGCCGTCCTTGCCGATGCCGGTGTCGCGGAACAGGTCCACGATGTCGCGCAGGCGGCAGGCGGCGCCGTTGATCTTGTATTCGCCCTCGCCGCTGCGGTAGACCCGGCGGGTGACGGCGACCTCCGCGAAGTCCACTGGCAGGGCGTGGTCCTCGTTTTCAAAGACCAGGGTTACCTCGCAGTAGGCCAGGCGTCGGCGCTTTTCGGTGCCGTTGAAGATGACGTCCTCCATCTTGGAGCCGCGAAGGGACTTGGCGCTCTGTTCGCCGAGCACCCAGCGCACGGCGTCCGAAATGTTGGACTTGCCGCAGCCGTTCGGTCCGACCACGCCGGTGATGCCGTCTTCAAAGGTGATCTCCACGTTGTCCGCGAAGGACTTGAAGCCGTGGAGCAAGAGTTTCTTCAATCGCAATTTTGGATTTCTCCCGTCTGTCGTGCCTTATCGGGATGGGGGACATCCCGCTTCAGTGGTTGCCCAGCAGGCGCAGCGCGCTCCGCGCGGCATCCTGCTGCGCGTTCTGCTTGCTGCTGCCCACGCCTTCGCCCAGGGTCCTGTCGCCCAGGATCACCCGGTAGCGGAATTGGGGGGCGTGTGGCGGCCCCTGCATGGAGACGAATTCATACCTGGGCATGTCGCCGTCGCGCTGCAGGATCTCCTGCAGGCGGGACTTGGCGTCCAGGTGGTCCTCCATCATCCGGGGATGCAGGTCCTCGGCCAGCGCCTTGCGGATGACCTCCACGGCGCAGTCGAAGCCCCCGTCGAGGTACACGGCGGCAAGCACAGCCTCCATCACATCGCACAGTATGGAGGGCTTGTCCCGCCCGCCGGAGCGATCCTCGCCCACGGAAAGGCGGATGTATTTGCCCAGCTGCAGCCGCTTGGCGGCGCGGCAGAGCGTCTCCTCCCGCACCAGTCCGGCGCGGATGCGCGTGAGCTTGCCCTCGTCTACCTCCGGGAACTCAAAGTAAAGATAACGGCTGATGGCCAGCTCCAGCACGGCATCGCCGAGAAACTCCAGCCGCTGGTAGTGGGGCACATGATGATCCCCCCCGTAGGAGGGATGCGTCAGTGCCGTTTCCAGCAGCTTGGAGTTTTTAAAGGTATAGCCCAGTTCGGTGCAAAGCGCCTTCACGAGATCAGACCTTCTTCTGAATGTAGTCCACGATGTCGCCGACGGTCTTGATGGTGCCCAGTGCCTCATCTTCCACGGTGAGGTTGAACTCGGTCTCCAGGTCCATGATCAGCATCATCAGGTTGGCGCTGTCGGCGCCCAGGTCCTCGATCATGCGGGCGGAATCCACGACCTTGTCCGCTTCAACGGGCAGCTGCATCAGAATGTACTCCTTGACCTTCTCAAAAACGGTGTTGCGATCCATGACAATACCTCCTGTAAATATGTGGTCGGTTTGCTGTGTTGTGCGCCCCTGAGGGGGCAGTCGATGTGTTCCGGAGCGGGGGAGGGATCAGGCCTCCGATTCGCCCAGCCCCGAGAGGCCCTCGCGGATCTTGCCCGCCACGTCGCCGGCGAGCATCTCCCGGGCCTGGCGCACCGCGTTCATGATGGCCGTCTCCCCGGAGGCGCCGTGGGCTTTTACCACCGCGCCCTCCACGCCCAGCAGCGGCGCGCCGCCGTAAGCGTTGTAGTCCATGCTCCGCTTGAACTTGCGGAAGGCGGGGCGGGACAGCGCCGCGCCGACCCTGGAGACCTTGGAGGCCATCAGGTTGGCCTTGAGCATGCCCATCATGGCGCTGGCGAGGCCCTCGGTGTACTTGAGGATGATGTTGCCGTCGAAGCCGTCGGCCACCACCACGTCGAAATCGCCGGTGGGGATGTCCCGGGCCTCGGCGTTGCCGGCGAAGCAGTAGCTGGTCTGCGCCTGCATCAGCTGGTAGGTTTCCTTGGTCAGCTTGTTTCCCTTCTCGGCCTCCGCGCCGATGTTCACCAGGCCGACCTGGGGCTTGTCGATGCCCATGACACTGTGCATGTACACCGAACCCATCAAGCCGAACTGCACCAGGTACTTGGGCTGGCAGTCCACGTTGGCGCCGGCGTCGATCAGCATGAAGGGCTTTTTCACGCCGGGGATGATCGGGGCCAGGGCGGGCCGCTCGATGCCGGGAATGCGCCCGATGCGCAGCATGCCGCCGGCCAGGATCGCCCCGGTGTTGCCCGCGGAAACCACCGCGCCGGCCCGCTTTTCCCGCACGGCCAGCATGGCCTGCACCAGGGAGGAGTTCACCTTGCGGCGCACGGCCAGCATCGGGGACTCGTCCATGGCGATCACGTCGTCCGCGGGCAGGATCTCCACCCGCGCCCGCACGTCGTCCGCGTCGGTCAGCAGCGATTCGAGCCGCTCCTTCGGCCCGGCCAGCAGGATTTTGATGTCGGGATATTGGCGCAGCGCCGCGACGGCGCCCGCGACGATGGCGTCCGGTGCCTGGTCGCCCCCCATGGCGTCCAGCGCGATGATATACTCTTTCATCATAGACCTCCCCTTATGATATACCTATGTTATTGTATCAGAAGCAATGTAAATTCGCAAGCTTTTCAGCGCCCCTGTCCCCCCTGCGAGGCTAAAACTGATAAATTTTATGAAAAAATCACGTCATTTCCGCCGCGGGGGCTTGCTATTTTTGCCGCGATGGGATATAATATTTCATGCTGTTCGTGTACCCGTAGCGAAGCTGGATATCGCGTCAGACTCCGACTCTGAAGACCGTGGGTTCGAATCCCGCCGGGTACGCCAAAAAAGAGTCCCTCCGCAAGGAGGGACTCTTTTTTGGTTCTTCACGGAAAGTTGTGGGATTGTAGCCAAGGAACAGGTAGAGCAA
>JAUMVG010000049.1 GCA_030530315.1 Clostridia bacterium
TAGGTCGTCGCCGGATCCCATTGAGAGACATTCGTTTGAGTGTCTCTCTTTTTTGTGTGTTGATGCAGGTTCACAGGGATGCCATTCTTGGATATATGGATACAATACGAATAATCTTTCTCGCGGGATGTGGTGGTCTGTGGCGCCATGCTGTGTTATAATACTGGTATGGAAGGGATACCGGGTCCGCAATCAACTATCGAATGATAATTGTGTGTTTGCGGATAGCCGTATTGGCATTCTAATACAGATCGCTGTGAGGACCGTGATAAGGCTCGGGAGGCGAAGTCATGAAGACGATTTTGTTGAATGGAAGCCCCAGAAAGAACTGGAACACAGCCATGATGCTGAAGGAGGCCCGGAAGGGCGCTGAATCCGTCGGGGCGGAGACGGAATACATCGACCTGTTTGACCTCACCTATACCGGCTGCCGAAGTTGTCTGGCCTGCAAGCGCAAGGGCGCGGCGCGCTGCAAGTGCTTCTGGAAGGACGATATTTCTCCGGTGATCGACCGCATTTTTGCCGCGGACGCCCTGATTGTCGGCTCGCCGATCTACCTCGGGGACATTACCAGCCAGGTGCACGCCCTGATGGAGCGGCTTCACTTTTGCGCCTTGTCCTATGACGATTATTCCAACTACTTTGCCGGCAGGGTCGATGTGGGTATCATTCTGACGATGAACGCGCCGCGGTCAATCTACGACAGCTGGTACAAGGCGAAGCTGGAGGAACTGGCGAACAGCTTTGGCGCGCTGAACGGTACAGTGGAGGTCCTGCCCTGCTGTGATACGCTTCAGGTGTCGGACTACAGCAGGTTCAACATGGCCGGGTTCGATGAAGCGCACAAGCGTCAGATGCGGGAAACGCAGTTTCCCCGGGATCTGGAGGCGGCGTTCAACCTGGGCGCGAGGCTGGGCAGGCGCTGAGCATGGCTTTCAAACACACCCACCGGCCGGGATTTTGGCTGGGATTCATTGACTTCTTCACTGCCGGGCTGTTCTTCCTGCTCTACATGCCCCTCGGCGGGCTCCAGGATGAGTTGGACGAGATCCTTGGACGAAGGACGCAGCGGTACTGGGTGGCCTATTTGCTGGGTATTCTGACGCTGTTCGTCTATCCGCTGGTTTGGATGGCCCGCATCGCCGAGGAGCTGAAGGCCAGGGCGATCGAACTGGGGCTTGAGGGCCCGTACACGTCCTGGTGGCACATGTTCGGCTGGAACACGTTTGGCCTGCTGCTCTTTGGTCCGGCGGTCGCCACCCAAAGGTTCTTCGATACCCTGAACAGGGTTGAGCGCGAATTGAACCGAAGGAACGGAGGGAAACCAGGCGCGGAATGTAGAATCGGGACCGCCTGAGGCGTGTCAGGGCCTGCGCGGGAGCCCCCGGACAGGCCAGGCGCGGACCCCTGCGGTGGACGCGGTAGAGGCACAGGCAGAGATAAAGGCATGTTTTTGGATATAGAAGCGAGCAAAGACTGGGTGTCCGTCGCGCCGATCGCCAAGGGGTGGTCCAGCGACAGGAAGTACCTGGCAGAAACGAGGGATGGGGAGCGGCTGCTTCTCAGGGTATCGGATATCGGGCAGCGGGAGGCCAAGCGAAAGGAATACGAGATCATCGGGAAGTACGCCAAGCTCGGCTTTGAGATGTCCACTCCCAGGGAATTCGGGGTGTGCGACGGCGGCAGGAGTGCCTATATGCTGCTGTCATGGGTCGAAGGGAGCGATCTGGAAGGGATACTTCCAGGGCTCACTGAAAAGGAACAGTATCTGCTGGGCAGGCAGGCGGGGGCGATATTGAGGAAGATCCACTCCGTTCCGCTGGACCCGGCGGATGTACCGAGCCAAACCAAGCGGGAGAAAAAGCTGCTCCAGCTTTCCAGATACGAGGCATCGAACCTGAGGCTCCCAAACGACGCGGCCGCGATGCGGTATGTGCGGGAGAACATCGATCAGATCTGGCGGAAGCCGCCGTGCTACCTGCACGGGGATTTTCACCCGGGCAACCTGATCTACATGCGGGACGGCTCGGTCGGGGTGATCGATTTCAACCGGTGGGAGGTCGGGGACCCCTATGAGGAGTTCTACAAGCTCGAGAGCTTCGGAACCGAGGTCAGCGTTCCCTACTGCATAGGGCAGATCGACGCCTATTTTGAAGATTCCGTCCCCGACGGGTTCTGGGCCGCGAACGCGGTATACGTCGCCCAGGCTTCGATGTATTCCATCAAGTGGGCTGAAAAGTTTGGACAGAGGGATATCGACGGGATGATCGCGCGGGCGAAGGCGGCGCTTGAGCACTTTGAGGGCTTCACAAGGATTGTGCCATGCTGGTACACGGACGAATACAGATTACGGTATCATACGGGCGGGGGAGCCGCCCGGCAAGAGGAGCGAGAGTCATGAAATACCAGGGCATCCGAAAGATCCACGAGGGCAAGTTCATTACCCGCTATGACGTGGACTACATTACCGCGGAGGGACACCCCAAGACCTACGAGATCATCAGCCGGAACAAGGACATCCGGACGCTGGAGGCGCTTCAGAACAAGGCACCGGATTCCGTTGTCATGATCCTGACGGACGAGGCCGGCGAGCGCATCCTCATCAACCACGAGTACCGCATGGCCATGGCGCAGTGGATCTACAACTTCCCCGCGGGGCTGATCGATCCGGGCGAGACCCCGGAGGAGAGCGCCAGGCGGGAACTGTGGGAGGAGACCGGGCTGACGCTGACGCGGATCGACGACGTGCTGGACAACAGCTACAGCGCCGTGGGCTTTGCCAACGAGCGCAACATCTGCGTCTTCGGCGCGGCGGCGGGCGAGTTCCGAAAGAGCACCTCCGACGCCGAGGAGATCGCGCCGGGGTGGTATACCCGGGAAGAGATAAAGCAGCTGCTGCGGACCGAGGCGTTCGCGGCCCGAACCCAGGCCTACTGCTACGCCTGGGCCTTTGGAAGGGAGAAGTGAGCGCTTGAAGCCGTTTGAAATGAAGGACTACCGGGTCTTTGACATGTTCAACAACCAGTGGGCGCTGGCGACCGCCGGGAGCATCGACCGCTACAACACCTGCACCATCGGCTGGGGCAGCCTGGGCACCATCTGGGGCGGGCCGAGCCGCGGCCGGTCGATCGTGACGATCTACATCAACCCGGACCGCTACACCTGGGAGCTCCTGAAGGAGAGCGACACGTTCACCGTGGACTTCTTCCCGGAGCAGTATCGCAAGGCGCTGGGCTACCTCGGTTCGCATTCCGGGCGGGATGGGGACAAGGTGGCTGCCGCTGGCCTGACGCCGAAGGCACTGGCCGGCGGCGTGACCTTCGAGGAAGCGAACCTGACCTTCGTCTGCCGAAAGCTGTACCAGGGCGAATTCCAGCGGGAGGGCCTGGCGGATACGATCAACAACGGCATCTACCGCAACTGGCGCCCCCATTGGATGTTCGTGGGAGAGATCATCGAGGTCGAGGATAGACGGTAAGGTGCGGCGGATGGAGACCCGAGAGCCATGGGAGGGCTGACGATGTACAGGTTTTACGGCTGGGAGGCCGCGAACGTCGCGGACAGGCGGGGTTTGACGCCCCGGGATTACTACGACCTGCTGTCCGGCATCTGGTCCGCGGACACCTGCGCGCCGAGGATGCGGGACGACTGGAGTCCGGACAACCCCACCCTGGGGCAGTGTTCGATCACGGCCTTTTTGATGCAGGACCTCTACGGCGGAAAGGTGCTGGGCGTGCCGCTGGGCGACGGGAACTTCCACTGCTTCAACGCCGTGGGCGACTGCGTGTTCGACCTGACCAGCGAGCAGTTCGGAAACAGGACGCTGGACTATGCCCATTGCCCGGAGCAGCGGAGGGAGGACCACTTCGCGAAGGCGGAGAAGCGCCGGCGTTACGAGGCCCTGCGCGGCCGCCTGATGGAGGCGCTTGCGCGCCGAAGGGAAGAAAAATGAAGGACCTGGCCGTTCCGGTGCAACGTCCGGCGATTTTGAAGAATCGCGCCGCCTCAAGGGACGCTGGGATATCCAAGGGGACGGAGCGCGCCGGGGATAACGGGGGATAAGATGCTGAACGCGAAAAACGGAAGGCTGGCGCTGCCCTTCGGCGAAATGGATTACATTCGCTTTGGCACGGGCAGGCATCCGCTGGTTATGATTCCGGGTGTTGGAGACGGCCTCAGGACGGTGAAGGGCATGGCGCTGCCCTTTGCGCTGATGTACCGCGCCCTGGCGCGGGACTTTACCGTGTACGTGTTCAGCCGCCGCGCTCAGCTTGCGTCCGGGATGACCACGCGGGACATGGCGGAGGACCTGAACGGCGCCATGGATGCACTCGGGCTGGTCTCCGCCGCGGTGGTGGGGGTCTCCCAGGGCGGCATGATCGCCCAATGGCTGGCCGTCGATCATCCTGAAAGGGAGGGCAGGCTGGTGCTTGTGGTGACGCTGTCCCGGCCCAATCCCACGGTTCAGGCGGTGATCGGACGATGGCTGGAGATGGCGCGGCGCGGAGACTATCAGGCCATCATGCTGGATACGGCGGAGCGGTCGTATTCCCCAAGGCGATTGAAGTGGGCGCGGCTGTCGTATCGCCTGCTGGGCAGCTTTGGCAAGCCGAAGAGTTTTGAGCGCTTCATCATCCAGGCGGAGTCCTGCGTTACCCACGACGCCCATGACGCGCTGGGCCGGATCAGCTGTCCGACGCTGGTGATCGGCGGAATGGAGGACGAGATCGTCACGGGCGCGGCCTCTGAAGAACTGGCGGCGGCGATTCCCGGCAGTCGGCTCCACATGTATGAAGGGCTTGGCCACGGCCTGTACGAGGAGGCGCCGGACTTTCTGCGGCGCGTGGCGGACTTCTGCTGGTAAGGAGGGCGTTGCGATGGACGCGCGTTTGTTTGGGCGGGCGATGGCCAAGTACTTCAGCGGCGTGCTGTTGATGGGCCTCTTGCTGTTCCTGCCCGCGGGCACCCTGCGCTGGCGGCAGGGGTGGCTGCTGATGGGGATTCTGTTCATCCCCATGTTCGCTGCCGGGCTGGTGATGATGGCCAAATCCCCCGAGCTGCTCAAGAAGCGCCTGAGCGCGAAGGAGGAGCAGGGCGAGCAGAGGACCGTGATCCTGCTGAGCGGGCTCATGTTCCTGGCGGCGTTCGTCCTGGCAGGGCTGAATTTCCGCTTCCGCTGGCTCGTGCTGCCGGATTGGGTGAGCTGGGCCACGGCGGGAGTGTTCCTCGCGGGCTATGCGCTGTACGCCGAGGTGCTGCGGGAAAACGCCTGGCTGTCCCGGACGGTGGAGGTGCAGGAGAACCAGAAGGTCGTGGACACGGGGCTGTACGGCGTCGTGCGGCATCCGATGTACATGAGCACGCTGCTGCTGTTCCTGTCCATGCCGCTGGTGCTGGGTTCGCCGGTGTCCTTCGTCGTCACGCTGGCCTACATCCCCATCATTGCCCGGCGCATCCGCAACGAGGAGGACGTGCTGGAGCGGGGCCTGTCGGGCTACGCCGAATACAGGAAAAAGGTGCGCTACAGAATCATACCGTTTATTTGGTGACAGACACGGAGGGACAGCATGAAGAGCATATTGATCGCGGACACCACCCGCGAGGAGCGCGAACAGATCGTCGCGGAGTCCATCGGCAACATCGACGGCGCCTGCGACGGCTGCAGCCCGGGTCTTGCGGAGATGTACCAGGACTACATCGAGGGCCGCAGGGAGCTGCGCCAGATCAACATGGAGTTCAACGCCCGGTATACCTCAGGCCAAATGGGCCCGGAGACGGGCGGCTGCGATTGGGCGAACCGATGATCGGGTGAGCCAGGCAGCGGTCGAGGGGAGGAATACGCAGTGAATTACAGGGTGATCGACCGGGAGACCTACTATCGAAAGGGCGTCTTCCGCCACTTTTCCGAGGACTGCAAATGCTCGACCTCCATGACGGCGCGGGTCGACGTGACGGAGCTCGCGGCGTGGTCCAGGGAGACGGGCACGAAATTCTATGTCAACTTCCTGTACATCCTCTCCAAGGTCCTGAACTCCCGGGAGGATTACAGGATGGGTTACCTCTGGCAGACGGACGAGCTGATCTGTTATGACGTGATCCACCCCACCCAGTACGTGTTCCACGAGGATACGGAGACCTGCACCCCCGTCTATACCCGCTATTGCGAGGACTATGCGGCGTTCTATGCCGGCGCCTGCGAGGACATCCGGCGCGCCCGGCAGACCCGGGAATACGGCCTTGACGCGGCCAACCACCCGAATTGGTTCGACGCCTCCTATATCTCCTGGCTCTCCTATGATTCGCTCAACATCGAACTGCCGGACGGCCACCTGTTCTTCGCGCCGATCGTCAACTGGGGGCGCTATCGCGAGGAGGACGGCAGGCTCGTCATGCCCGTCAGCGTGCGCCTGAACCACGCCATCGCGGACGGCTATCTGGTGGCGAAGGTATTCCTGCTCCTGCGGCAGGAGATCGAGGCGTTCGCCGGGGAACGGGGAATGGCATAGAGCGCGTTTTCAAATCGCTTCGGGCATTTGAAGCACGCTGTAATCCCCGTGCCGGGGCGGATCGCGCCGCACGGGGACTTCACAAACACACCTGGAAAGGATGGAACGACTGTGGGCAAGGTCAAGATCTATGGCTTCGCGGACGAGGCGAGCCCCAGGATCGACGGGCAGATCGCCGCGCTGGTCCGCAACCGCATGGACGGGCTGGAGATCCGCAACGTGGACGGGGAGAATGTCTCTGACATCAGCCTGGAGAAGGCGCGGGAGGTGCGCCGCAAGCTGGAGGCGGCGGGACTGGTTGTCTGGTCGGTGGGCTCCCCCATCGGCAAGATCGACATCGCAAGGGACGACTTCCCGTCCCACCTGGACAAGCTGCGCCACACCCTCGAGGTCGCGGAGGTCCTCGGCGCGCGCCGCATCCGGATATTTTCGTTCTACATTCCCGTGGGCGACGATCCCGCCGCCTGGCGGGGCGAGGTGCTGGACCGGCTGAACCGCATGGCGGACCTCGCCGAGGGCACGGGCATTCGGCTGTGCCACGAGAACGAGAAGGGCATCTACGGCGACAACGCCGCCCGGTGCCTGGACATCCACCGCGCTGAGCCGCGTCTCGCCGGCGTGTTCGACCCGGCCAACTTCATCCAGACAGGCCAGGACGTCGCCGCGGCCTGGGAGGCGCTCAAGCCCTATGTGGACTACATGCACGTAAAAGATGCGCTGGCAGACGGCAGCGTGGTCCCGGCGGGACGGGGCATCGGGTCGCTGGCAGAGATCCTCGGCGACTACCTGGCCGGGGGCGGCACGGCGCTGACCCTGGAGCCCCACCTGAAGGTGTTCGACGGCCTCTCCGCCCTGGAGCGCGTCGGCGGGGCGAGCCGGGTCGGCGGCTACGCCTACGCCAGCGGCGACGCAGCCTTTGACGCCGCGGCGGCGGCGCTGCGGGAATTGCTGCCCGGGGACTGAAGGCACGCAATACAAAAGGAGGAAACCGTGATGCAGATCGGCGCCCAGTTGTACACCACCCGGGAGACCTGCCAGACGCTGGAGGGCTTCGCGGAGACCCTCGCCCGCGTCGCCGACATCGGCTACCGGACCGTCCAGGTCTCCGGGACCTGCCCCTACGAGGCCCGGTGGCTGAAGGAACAGCTGGACAGGAACGGCCTCAAATGCGTGCTGACCCACATCCCCGTGCCCCGGCTGACCGGCGAATTGGACCAGGTGATCCGGGACCACGATGTCTTCGACTGCCGCTGCATTGGGCTGGGCTACTGGGGCTTCAGCGAGGATCGCGGCATGACGCTGGAGAACTGGCTTTCCACCTTCCCGCCCGTCGCAAGGGCCATACGCGACGGTGGACACTACTTTATGTACCACAACCACCACAACGAGTTCAGGAGGATCGGCGGCAAGCTGGTGCTGGAGACGCTGTTGGAGGTCGTGCCGCCGGAGGAGATGGGCTTCACGCTGGACACCTACTGGGTGCAGGTGGGCGGCGGCGACCCGGCCCAGTGGCTGGAGAAGCTCGCGGGCCGCATCCCCTGCATCCACCTGAAGGACTGCGGCTTCGGCCAGTCCATGGAGGTCGTGGGCGAGGGCAACATCAACTTCGACCGGGTCTTTGAAAAGGCGGAGGCCGGTGGCACCCGGTACATGCTGGTGGAGCAGGACGACTGCCACGGCGAGGACCCCGTCGACTGCCTGCGACGGTCCTATGACTACCTGAAGGCCTGCGGCTTCGACTGATTGGAGGAAATGAACATGGATGGAAGGATCAGGCTCGGCATCATCGGCATTGGCAACATGGGCTCCGGCCACGCGGCCAACGTGCTGGCGGGCAAGTGCCCGGACCTGGAGCTGACCGCCGTCGCGGACATCGACCCCGACCGTCTCGCGTGGGCGAAGGAGAATCTGACGGACGGGGTCGCCCGCTTCGATGACGCCGGGAAGATGCTGGACAGCGGGCGGATCGACGCCTGCATTGTCAGCGTGCCCCACTACGACCACCCGAAATATGCCGTGGCGTGCATGGAGCGGGGCCTCCACGTGATGGTGGAGAAGCCCGCGGGCGTGTACACGAAGCAGGTCCGGGAGATGAACGCGGCGGCGGACCGGCACCCCGAGGTGGTGTTCGGCATGATGTTCAACCAGCGCACCAACTGCGTGTACCGGAAGATGCGGGAGCTGGTGCAGTCCGGCGAATACGGCCGGCTGCGCCGCGCCAACTGGATCATCACCAACTGGTACCGCCCCCAGGCCTACTATGATTCCGGCAACTGGCGGGCCACCTGGGCCGGGGAGGGCGGCGGCGTGCTGCTGAACCAGTGCCCCCACCAGCTGGACCTGTGGCAGTGGATCTGCGGCATGCCTGAAAGCCTCCAGAGCCACATGCGGTTCGGCCAGTGGCACGACATCGAGGTGGAGGACGACGTGACCACCTACATGGAATATGAAAGCGGCGCCACCGGCGTGTTCGTCACCACCACCGGCGACGCCCACGGCACCAACCGCTTCGAGGTCCAACTGGACCGGGCGCGGATCATCGTGGAGAACGACCGGCTGAGCCTGATGGAGTTCGAGGTCAGCGAGCCGGAGTTCTCCCGGACGAACAAGGCGCCCTTTGCCACGATGCCCGCCCGGGAGGTTGAAGTGGAGACGGACGGCGAGAATCCCCAGCACGTGGGGGTGCTGAACGCCTGGGCCGGGGCCATCCTGCGGGGCGAGCCCCTGGTCGCCGACGGCCGGGAGGGCATCAACGGCCTGATGCTGTCCAATGCCATGCACCTGTCCGCCTTCCTGGGCCGGAAGGTGGCGCTGCCCGTCGACGAGGACCTATACCGCGAGGAGCTGATGAAGCGGGTGGCGACCTCCCGCCGCAAGGTGGGCACGAAGGCCACCTTCGCAGATACGAGCGGCACCTACGGCGGCGCGAAGTAGCGCAAAGGCAGGCGCGGACTGCGTGAACAGCGCAATAGAGCCCTGCGGGTTCGGCGGCGTGAGCGGCCTTGCCCGCAGGGCTCGTTGTGCTGGCATTATGGTTCGAAGGAGGGGGCCGGAAGCGGTCCGGCTATGCCAGCACCCGCATGCCGATGGACAGGATCAGCGGGAGCGTGGCGGCGAACATCAGCGTGGACATCAGCACGCTGCGGGCGGCCAGCTCCGGCTCCATGTCGTTCTGTATCGCGTAGATGCTGGTCAGCGTGGCGCAGGGGCAGGCCATGTAGACCAGCTGGCAGAGCCTGGCGGGCCCGTTGCCGGGAAGCAGCAGGAGCAGCAGCATCGCGGCCAGCGGAATCACCAGGTTCCGGAACAGCGTGATGACGTAGGCGCGGCGCTCCTTCAGGATCAGGATGATGCGGTTTTCCGACATCATGACGCCGATGATGATCAGCGACAGCGGGGTGATCATGGCCCCGGTGCTGGAGGCCACGGTCTGAACCGGCGCCGGAAGGTGAATGCCGAAGAACAGCATCAGGATCAGCAGCAGCGTCGCCACGGTGCCCGGCGTGGCCAGGTTTTGCGGACGGAACTTCTTCCCGGTGAACATGCTGCACTGCCAGGTGAAGAACAGGGCGTTGAAGGCGATGATGGCCACCGCGTTGTAGAGGATCGCGATGTCTCCGAACAGCGCCCGGCACAGGGGGAGCCCCAGGAAGGTGCAGTTCGGGTAGGTGACCAGAGATGCCGTCGTGACCTTCACGGGTGCCGGCGCGCGCCGCTGGACGAGCAGCGCGACGAGGGTGGTCAGGAAGAACAGGCCCAGCATCAGCGCCAGCGAGAGGCCCAGATCGCCCATCTGGCGCAGGCTGAGGCTTTGGTTGCTCGCCGAGAGGATCGTGAAGGGCAGGATCAGGTTGGCGCAGATCGAGGTCAGGTACTTGCGCTGCTCCGGGTTGATCAGGCGAATCTTGCCCGCGACGAAGCCGATCAGTATGTAGAGCAGTATGACCAGGATCTGCGTAAAGACGACGTCCATGGAAAGCATAAGCGGCCTCCGGGTCAGGGTGTATTGGTGGTCTCGGGCGGTCCGTTGGATTCCGGCCACGCCGTCTGCCCCAGTATACCATGTTTTTCAGGCGCGATCAAGGCGCAGCCGGCGTGGTTTTTGGCAATGTTCGGGACGGGCTGACAAGGAGCGCCAAATTGTGGTATAATGCTGCCATGGAAAAGCGCGGGCGGCGCAGGGCCCTCCCGCCCGGCCGCGCGAGTATCCCGGGAGGAGAAAAGCCAGAGCATGAAAAAGACCTACATCACCACCATGCCCAACCATATCGGCGCCTTTTTGAAGGCCAGCGAATGCTTTGCGGAGCTGGGCGTGAACATCACCCGAGTCAGCTACAACAAGGCGGTGGACTCCCACACGCTGTTCATCGACGCCGAGGGCACCGAGGCGCAGCTGAAGGAGGCGGACGAGCGTCTCACCCGCATCGGTTACCTCCAGGGCGCCGGGGACGAGAAGGGCATCGTCCTGCTGGAGTTCCGCCTGAAGGACGAGCCCGGCAGCGTCACGGCGGTGCTGCGGCTGATCCACGAGTTCAGCCTCAACATCTCCTACATCAGCTCCCAGGAGAACGGCACGGACTACCAGGCCTTCAAGATGGGGCTGTTCGTGGACGACGGGGACAAGCTGCGGGCCTTCCTGAACCGGGTGGAATCGCTGTGCCCGGTGCGGGTGATCGACTACAACCACTCGGAGCGGGTCTATGACAACAGCATCTTCTATCGCTCCTTCGTGTCCGGGCTGATGCAGACCACGGGCCTGCCGGAGGACAGCCGGGACGGGCTGCTGGTCAACTCCAACCTGGTGATGCAGATGCTGGACGAAAAGGGGCTTTCGCCCTACAAGACCTTTGAGAGCATCGGCCAGTTCGCCCAGCTGCTCTCCGCCTGCCGGGGCGCCGCGTTCTCGCCCCGGATCACCCGGCACAGGATCACCGACAGCACCGAGGTCATACTGATCGAACCGCCCTGCGGGAGCAACACCGCCATTCTCCAGAGCCGCGGCGAGACGCTGTTCATCGACTGCGGCTACGCGCTGTACCGGGAGGAAATGGAGGCCGTCTTCCGTCGGCTGCTGCCCGATTGGGACGGCATGGAGAAGCGCGTGTTCATCACCCACGCGGACGTGGACCACTGCGGCCTGCTGCCCCTGTTCGACGAGGTGCTCGCCAGCGAAAAGAGCCGGGAGTGCCTGGCGCTGGAATTCGCCGGCAAGAACGGCTTCCGGGAGCAGAACCCGCTTCACAGGCCCTACATCAGCATCTGCAAGGCGCTGACGCGCTATAGCCCGCCGCGGCCCGAAAAGGTGCGTGGTCTCTGGGCGGAGCGCGGGGAGCAGACCGAGGATCTGGAGCAGATCGGCTTTTTCCACTTCGGAGAGCTGGGCTTCGAGGTCTACCAGGGCAAGGGCGGACATTTGCCGGGGGAGACGGTGCTGATCGACTATGCCCATCACGTGGCCTTCACCGGGGACATCTACGTCAATGTCCACGGCATGACCCGCGAGCAGGCCGCCTACAACCAGTATGCCCCGGTGTTGATGACCTCGGTGGACACCGACCCGGGGCTCTGCGCCAGGGAGCGCCGGGCGATCATGCAGCGCCTCGGCGCGGGCAGCTGGCAGGTGTTCGGCGCCCACGGCATGAAGAAGGACTACCAGGTCCAGGCCGAGCCGCGCTGACGCGCCTGGGATCCGGGGGCCGGCCGGCGGGGGAGTTCCGGCCCGGAGGTCTTATGCGATAAAAAATTTCAGGTCCGCCGAAAAGCCCACATTCTTTCGGTGGAATGTGGTATAATGCTGCCGTAGCGGTCCGCGGGGCCGGTTTTCGGGAAAAGGATTGCCGCAGGATCGCAGGGAGGATTTATCACCTTGCGGGAGGATAGTACATGAGCAAGTATCTGGACAGGGCAAAGCAGCTTCGTGCCATCGCCGTGCCGCACTACAACTGCGGGCAGTCGGTGGTGCTGCCCTTCGCGGAGGAGGCCGGCCTCACCGAGGCCCAGGCCATGGGGATCTGCGCCAACTTTGGCGGCGGGCTGAAGCGCGCCGCGGCCTGCGGGGCCATTACCGGCGGCCTGGTGGTGCTGGGCCTGTTCGGGATCGACGATCCCGGCGCCTACTATCGGGCGCTGCGGGAAAGGCACGAGGGGCTGCTGGACTGTGCCGACCTGCTGCGAAGGAACAGGGAGCTGGGCGGCGAGAAGAAGCCGCACTGCGACGCGCTGGTCTACGAGTGCGTCGAGCTGGTGGAGCGGCTGCTCCGGGAGCACGGCAAGATCGCGTGACGAAGCGGCCAGGCGGCGCTCCCGAAGGAGCAGGGCCGGACGTTTGCAAGGAAACAGGGCGATGGCCCGATATATTGAAAGCGAGTGTGAGTATGCTATGAAACCCTATCTGGAGGCATGGGAGGAGACGCTCAAGGGGCTGGAATCCTCGGAGGCGGGTCTGAACCCGTCCGAAGCCCAGGCGCGCCTGGGCAAGTACGGCCCCAACAAGCTGCGGGAGGCCCAGAAGGAGAGCCTGCTTCTGCGGTTCCTGGGCCAGCTGAAGGATCCGATGACGCTGGTGCTGATCGCGGCGGCCATCGTCAGCGCCATAACGGCCATCTATGCCGGGGAGAGCCTGGCGGACACCATCATCATACTGGCGGTGGTGCTGATCAACGCCTGCCTGGGCGTGTACCAGGAGAACAAGGCCGAGGCCGCCATCGAGGCGCTGCAGCAGATCGCCGCCGCCACCGCGAAGGTGGTCCGGGACGGCCACCAGCTGACCGTCAAGGCCGAGGAACTGGTGCCCGGCGACGTGATCGTGCTGGAGGCCGGCGACGCGGTGCCGGCGGACGCGCGCCTCATCGAGTGCGCCTCCCTGAAGGTGGAGGAGGCGGCGCTCACCGGCGAATCCGTGGACGTGGACAAGCAGGTCGAGGCCCTGGCCGCCGCGGAGAACGGCGACGTGTCCCTGGGCGACCGGAAGAACATGGTCTACATGGGCTCCACCATCACCTATGGCCGCGGGCGCGCCGTGGTGACCGATACCGGCATGCAGACCCAGATGGGCAGCATCGCCGACGCGCTGCACAGCGCCGAGGACGAGCAGACGCCGCTGCAGAAGCGGCTGAACGAACTGAGCCGGAAGCTGTCACTGATGATCCTGGTGATCTGCGCCTTTGTGTTCGCGGTGAACCTGGTGCGCACCGGCGGCGCGGCGGTGCTGGACACCTTCATGATCGCGGTGTCCCTGGCCGTGGCGGCCATCCCCGAGGGCCTCAGCGCGGTGGTGACCATCCTGCTGTCCATCGGCGTGACCAAGATGTCGAAAAACCACGCCATCATCCGCAAGCTCACCGCGGTGGAGACCCTGGGCTGCACCCAGATCATCTGCTCGGACAAGACCGGCACGCTGACCCAGAACAGGATGACGGTGATGCGCCGGGTGACCCGGGACGAGCGGCTGCTGATGACGGCCATGGCGCTGTGCTCCGACGCGAAGCTGGAGGGCGGCGAGGCGGTGGGCGAGGCCACCGAGTGCGCCCTGGTGAACGACGCCGCGAAGGCGGGCCTCGCCAAGGACGAGCTGGAGGCGGATCTGCCCCGGGTGGACGAGGCGCCCTTTGACTCCGTGCGCAAGATGATGACCACGCTCCACCGCGCCAAGGCGGGCCAGGGCTTCATACAGTTCACCAAGGGCGCGCCGGACGAGGTGCTGCGCCGCTGCACGAAGGCCTGGGTGGACGGCCAGGCGGTGCCCATGACCGAGGTCATGCGCGATGAGATCAACAAGGCGAACAAGGCCATGGCCGACGAGGCCCTGCGCGTGCTGGCGGCGGCCCAGCGCGTCTACGACGCCCGCCCCGCGAGCAACGCGCCGGAGGAGCTGGAGCAGGAGCTGACCTGGATCGGCATGTCCGGCATGATCGACCCCATTCGCCCCGAGGTGAAGGAGGCCATTGGCCGCTGCCGCGAGGCGGGCATCCGGCCCATCATGATCACCGGCGACCACAAGGATACCGCCTCGGCCATCGCCCGGGAGCTGGGCATCCTGGCGCCGGGCCAGCAGGCCATCACCGGCGCGGAGCTGGACGCCATCGACGACGAGACCTTCGCCCACGACGTGCGGCGCTATTCCGTCTACGCCCGCGTGCAGCCGGAGAACAAGGTGCGCATCGTAAAGGCGTGGCAGGCCCTGGGCAGCGTCACCGCCATGACCGGCGACGGCGTCAACGACGCCCCCTCCATCAAGCAGGCGGACATCGGCGTTGGCATGGGCATCACCGGCACCGACGTGACCAAGTCCGTGGCGGACATGATCCTCACCGACGACAACTTCGCCACCATCGTGGCCGCCGTGGCCGAGGGCCGCCGCATCTACGACAACATCCGCAAGGCCATACAGTACCTGCTGTCGGCCAACCTGGCCGAGGTGCTGGCGGTGTTCGCAGCCACGCTGATGGGCTTCACCATCTTCAAGCCCGTGCACATCCTGTGGATCAACCTGATCACCGACACCTTCCCGGCCATCGCCCTGGGCATGGAGGAGGCCGAGGCCGACACCATGCGCAGGCCGCCCCGCCGCCCCGACGAGGGCGTGTTCGCCGGTGGCATGGCCTTTGACATGGCGCTGCAGGGCCTGATCATCGCCCTGTTGACGGTGCTGAGCTACTTCGTCGGCATCCGCATGAACACGGGGGCCTGGGCCATCGCCCAGTCGGCCCCGGGCATGACCATGGCCTTCCTCACGCTGAGCATGACGGAGATCTTCCATGCCTTCAACATGCGCTCGCGGCACGGCTCGCTGCTGTCGGAGAAGATGCAGAACCGCTGGCTGTGGCTCACGCTGGCCTTTTCGCTGCTGATGACCGCCGCCGTGGTGTTCGTGCCCTTCCTGCGGGACGCCTTCTCCTTCGCGAAGATCGGCCTGAAGGAGTACGCCGCGTCCCTGGGCATCGCGCTGTGCATCATGCCGATCGTCGAGGCGATCAAGCTCGTGGAGCGCGGGGCCGCGCGCCGCAAAACTGCCCGCAAGGATAACTGACGCCGGCGCGGGCGCGTCCATCAGGCATCGCGGCCCGCCGGAAAAGGGAGGAAGAAGACCATGATTGAAAACATGAAGTGGACCCGGGAGCCCGACCGGTACAGGATCGGCAAAGATCGCATCGAGATCACCACCCAGCCCCACACCGACCTCTGGCAGAGGACCTATTATCACTTTCGCAACGACAATGCGCCGGCGCTCCAGCTGGAGACGGACGAGCGCTACTTCTCCTTTGTCGTCAGGACGGACTTCGCCGGCAGCGGCCATCGCTTCGACCAGTGCGGCATCGTCATGTACCTCGACAGCGAGAACTGGCTGAAGGCGTCGGTGGAGTACGAGAACGAGACCTTCCAGCACCTGGGCTCCGTGGTGACCAACCACGGCTATTCCGACTGGGCGACGACGGCGATCCCGGCGAGCGTGAAGCAGATGTGGTACCGCTTCAGCCGCCGGGAGGACGACTACTGCGTCGAGTGCTCGGAGGACGGCGTCAGCTTTACCCAGATGCGCGTCTGCCACATGTGGGAGGGCGCGGGCACGATCCGCTTCGGCGTCTATGCCTGCAGCCCGGAGGATTCCAGCTTCACCGCCGTGTTCACCGATCTGGCGGTCACGGAGTGCGCCTGGAAGGCTCACGACGGCCAGCAGCCGGATTGAACAGAGAGAAACAGAGGGAGGAAAGCGGATATGCCCATGCGCATCCTTGAAAATGAGCGCCTGCGGGTGACCATCGCCGACGCGGGCGCGGAGCTGATCAGCGTGTACGACAAGGCCCGGCAAGCGGAGCGCATCTGGACCGGGGACCCCGCCGTCTGGAACCGCCACGCGCCGATACTGTTCCCCTTCGTGGGAAAGGTCGTGGACGGGAAGTACCGGGTCGGGGACCGGGAGTACGCCATGAAGACCCAGCACGGCTTCGCCCGGGACCGGGAATTCGCCTGCGTGGAGGCCGCCCCCGACAGGGCGGCGCACCGGCTGGAGTCCGACGACGGGACCCGGGTGATCTACCCCTATGAGTTCAGGCTCACGGTGCGGCACCGCCTGGACCCGGACCATCCCGGCCGGCTGCGCGTCGAGTGGACCGTGGAAAACCCCGGCGACGGGCCCATGCGCTTCGCCATCGGCGGCCATCCCGGCTTCCTGCTGCCCCCGGAGGTCCGGAAGGAGGACTGCCGCCTGCTGTTCCCCGGCGCGGAGGCACTTCATTACATCGGCACCAGCGCGGCGGGCTACGCCCTGCCGGGGGGAAAGGCGCTCCCGCTGGAGAACGGCGGCGCGCGCTACCAAGAGGATGTCCCGGAGACCTGGATCTTTGAGGGCGGCCAGGTGAAGCGGGTCGGCATCGAGACGCCGGACGGCAGGCCGTTTGTCATGCTGGACTGCGAGCAGTTCCCGATGCTGGCGGTGTGGGCGAACCCAAAGGGGCCGTTCATCTGCCTCGAGCCCTGGTTCGGCAGGACCGACGACGAGGGGTTCACCGGGACCATCGACCAGAAGAAGGGCATGGTGGACCTGGAGGCCGGCGGCAAGAGGGAAATCGCTTACGCCATCGACTTCCTTTGAGTTTGCGCATTTGACGCGGAGGTGGGGATTATGGCGGAAGGGCGGATCGTCGTCACGGGCTTCGAGCCCTTTGGAGGCGCTTCGGTCAACGCCTCCTGGGAGGCGGTGAGGACCCTCGACGGAGTGGAGAAGGCGCTGCTGCCGGTGTCCTTCGCCCGGACGGACGAGGCGATACGCCAAATCGCCGCCTCGGCCCCGGACGCGGTCATCTGTGTCGGCGAGGCCGGCGGGCGCTCGGCGATCTCGGTGGAGCGCGTGGCCGTCAACCTGATGGACGCGCGGATCCCGGACAACGACGGCGCGCGGCCCGTGGACGTTCCCATCGAACCTACGGGCCCGGCGGCGCGGTTCGCCACGCTGCCGACGCGCCGGATCGTCGAGTGCATTCGGAAGGCGGGCCTTCCGGCGGAGCTCTCCTACAGCGCCGGAACCTACGTGTGCAACGCGACCTTTTACGCGCTCATGGAGGCCCTCGTGGCGGCCGGAACCCCCGCGCTGGGCGGTTTCATCCACGTCCCCGCCTCGGGGATGGCCGCCGGGGATATCGCCCGGGGGCTGGATGTCGCCGTACGGTGCGTCCGGGAAGCGTTGGAGGGGAGATAGCGCGGCGGCCTGCCGCGCGGACGGCTTTGCGGAAGGAGGCCATCCATATGAAGCGAAGGCTGGCGGCGCTGCTCGCCATTCTGCTGGCCCTGCCGTTGCTCTGCGGCGCGGCGGAGGCGTCGGAGACGGCCGAGCTGGTCTTTTCGTCCTTCGAGGGCGGCGGGCCGGAGTACCAGGTGGCGATAGAGGACCCGGAGATCGCGTCATTCGCCTGTCGGACGGAGTACGACGACCCCGACGGCGCGGAGCTGCTCGGCGCGGGGTTCCGGATCATCTACACCTTCATCGGCCTGAAGCCCGGAACGACGCGGCTGATCGTCACCCAGAGCTCGCCGCTGGTGGAGCACTGCGACGCGGCCTACACCCTCGCCGTGGACGAGGCGCTGAACGTGACGCTGAGCCCGGACGGCCCCCGGGTCATCACGGGCTTCTCGTATTTCCGCTTCGGGGAGTTGGCCTATGACGGCTATCAGATCGCCCGGGTGGCCGACGGATACCAGGTGTCCGTGAACAACGGGCCGTTCAGGAAGCTCGACCCGGCGGTCGCCGACGCCCTCTGCCAGGTGATCGAGACCTGGGACCTGTTCCGCTGGGACGGCTTCGACGAGACCCAAAGCGACGTCCTCGACGGCGAGGGCTTCAGCCTGGAGGTCCTCTTCTCGGACGGCGCGCTCATCCGGGCCTGGGGAAACAATGCCTTCCCCGAGGACTACTTCGAGGCCGCCGGGGAGATGCAGCACATTTTGGAGGATATCGGCGCCGCCCCGGCGCTGACGCTGGACGGCCTGCTGGACTTCCTCGCCGGCCTGGTGCCGGAGCGCCGGGAGCTGACCGTGGGCGCGGACGTCGCCTTCGGGGACGTGACGGACTTCTACTACACCTACGATTCCTCCGCCTTTCCGCCGGAATACCAGCGGTACCGCTTCTACGCGCAGGGCGGCGCGTTCTTCTTCTACCACGAGACCCGGGAGGGCGGCCGCTGGCCTCTGATGGAGGAGGATGTCACCGTCTCCGGCACGGTGGAGCTGACGGAGGCGCAGTGGGCGCAATTCTGCGACTGCCTGGACGGCGGAACGGTGCGGGACCGGGAGGAGCGCCTGGAGACCGGCGACGCCGGGCCCTGGCTGTTCCTGTACTGGAACGGGGACGCGGGCGAGTGCCAGGAGTTCTCCTTCGCCTCCTGGGAGAAGCGGGCGGCGTTTGAGGCGCTGTGCGAGGCGCTCAGCGACAAGGCGCAGTGACCGAAGCGCGGCAGGCGGATGAAAGGGAAGGAACATGAAGCAAGCGGACAGGATCTATTACGGCGGAGACTACAACCCCGATCAGTGGGATGCCGCCACGGTGGCGGAGGACATGCGCCTGTTCCGGCAGGCGGGCATCAACCTGCTGACGCTGCCGGTGTTCTCTTGGGCCAGGCTGGAGCCGGAGGAGGGCGTGTACGACTTCGGGTGGCTGGACGCGATCATCGACCGGATCTGGGAAAGCGGCATACGCGTCTGCCTGGCGACGCCCACCGCCGCCCAGCCCGCGTGGCTCTCCACCCGCTACCCGGAGGTGCTGCCGGTGGACATCCAGGGCCGCAGGCGCACCCACGGCATGCGGGTGTTCTTCTGCGTCAATTCCCTGAAATACCGGGAGCGGGCGGCGGCCATCGCCCATGAGTTCGGCAGGCGCTACGCCCATCACCCGGCGCTGGCGATGTGGCACGTGGCCAACGAATACGGCACCAGCTGCTACTGCCCCGCGTGCCAGGCGAAGTTCCGGCTGTGGCTGCGCCAGAGGTATGGCGGCATAGAAGCGCTCAACGCGCGCTGGAACACCGCCTTCTGGGGCCGGACCGTCTATTCCTTCGAGGAGATCGCGCTGCCGACGGAACTGAACGACGACTACCGCTTCAACCCGGCGGTCCAGCTGGACTACATGCGCTTCCTGACGGACAGCACCATCGAGTGCTTCAACAACGAGCGGGACGTGCTGAAATCCTACAACCCGGAGATCCCGGTGCTGACCAACACCTCCGGCTTCATCAAGAAGCTGGACCAGTTCGCCTTTGCCCGAAACCTGGACGCGGTGGGCTGGGACAACTATCCCTGGCCCCAGGACCCGCCCCATTTCGTCGCCATGAAGCACGACATCATGCGCGGCCTGAAGGACGGGCAGTCCTTCGTGCTGGCGGAGCAGTCCCCGAACCAGCAGAACTGGCAGCCCTACAACCGGCTGAAACGTCCGGGAGAGGTACGCCTGCTGTCCTACCAGGCCATGGCCCACGGCGCGGACACCTGCCTGTTCTTCCAGATGCGGCAGTCCGCGGCGGGGCAGGAGAAGTTCCACGGCGCGATCATCGGCCATTCCGGGCGCAGCGACACCCGCGTGTTCCGGGAGGCCGAGGCGCTGGGAAGGGAGCTCGCCGCGCTGGGCGACCGGTTCCTCCGGGCCCGCACGCCGGCGCGGGTGGCCTTCCTGATGGATTGGAACAGCTGGTGGGCGCTGGAGCTGGCCAGCGGACCCAGCAGGGACATGGAATACCTCAAGACCCTCTCAGCCTACTACCGCCCGTTCTATGCCCGCAACATCGCCGTGGATTTCGTCGATCCCGCTCCGGACACCGACTACTCCGGCTACGCGCTGGTGGTCGCCCCGATGCTGTACATGACCAAGCCCGGCGTCGCCGAGGCGCTGACCGAATACGTGCGGGGCGGCGGGCGGCTGCTGGCCACGGTGATGACCGGCCTGGTCGACGAGAACGACCGCTGCGTGTTCGGGGCCTACCCGGGCAAGCTGCGGGACGCCATGGGCATCTGGGTGGAGGAGACCGACGCCCTGCGGCCCGACGAGGGCAACGGCCTTGCGGTATGCGGACCGCTGAAGCTGCCCCGGGAGCGCTATGACTGCGGCTTCCTGTGCGACGTGCTGCACGCCGAGTCCGCCGAGGCGCTGGCCGTGTACGAGGACGACTTCTATGCCGGAACGCCCTGCGTCACCCGGAACCGCTTTGGCGCGGGCACGGCGTGGTACGTCGGCACCCAGCCGGAGGATGCCTTCCTGGACGACCTGACGGACGCGATCTGCCGGGAGGCGGGCATCGAGGGCCTGTTCGCCTCCGAGCCCAGCGTGGAGGCGACGCGGCGGGTGGGGGAGCGCGGTGCCACCGTGTTCCTGCTGAACCACAACGCTCACCCGGCCCACGTGGACCTCGGCGGCGCGCGGCTCGTCGACCTGCTCACCGGCGAGACGCTGACGGGCCGCGTGGAGCTCCCCGGGCGGGGCGTGCGCGTCTGCCGGGAGCTGTAAACGGGGATCGCCGAAGGTGTTCGGCAAGGGAAGCGTCAGACGGCGATCCTTTGGTTCTTTACGGAAACTTGTGGGATAAAACGACTCATGAGATGTCTCTGTCACTGCTGTTGGCTTAGGAAACATACAGATCCTTCGCTTCGCTCAGGAGGACAAGGAATCGAAATCCTGTCATCCTGAGCAAAGCGAAGGATCTGTACATAATATCGATCATGCGAATAGTGTTAATCCCCGACTTTCCGTGAAGAACCTTTTGTTTTGAGGCAGGGGCGCTTATCCGCGCTTCGGCTTGGGCTCGTGATACTCCAAGCCCTCGTCGAAGCGGACCTCCTCCGGGGGCTGCTCCAGCAGCTCCGGGTGCTCCAGCAGGCGCCGCATGTCGTTGAAGAAGCGCGCGTAGTGGGCGCCGGAGCAGACGCGCTCGTCGGCGGTGATGCCAAGGGGCAGGTAGCGCTTCATGCGCGTCTCGCCCTTCTCCACGACGGCCACCCGCTCCTCCAGGCCCATGCCGAAGAACAGGCCCACGTTGCCCCAGCTGTACAGGTGGTGGTTGACGTCGTGCAGCTTGATGGAGGCCGTGTTGGTGATGTACATGCCCACGTAGAACGGGAGCTCGTCCATCAGCACCGACGGCGCGAGGCCGTAGCGGTCCAGCAGCCGCACGGCGGAGACGACCAGCGTCGCCAGCCCCGGCACGGCGAACACGACGCCCAGCAGCTTGTCGACGAAGTTGCCGCCGGACTGCTCGCCGCGGTTGGCTTCGATGGCGGCGTTGATGCGGTCGCGCACGTCATAGACCGTGTCCGTGAGGTCGAACTTGATCTTCACCACGGTCTCGCCCAGGTCGATGTTGTGGGGATCCTTCAGGATGGTGAACGCGGCGGAGCAGTTGTTCCGGGCGAACAGCTGCTTGTTCACCACGAACCGGTTGACCTGCGGGTTTCGGCTGATGGCGCGCACGTAGGCGGCGATGATGATCTGCATGTATGAAAGCGATTCGCTCTTTTCCAGCTTCTGCCGGCGGATGTAGTCGAACAGCGTTTCAAGATCCAGGCGATGCTTCAGGAACACCTGCGCGTCGCAGCGCATGGGCATGATGTATGAGGTGATTCGCACGACGGGATCTATGCCCTTGACGCGCCGTCCATCCGGTCTCTTTCCAAACATGTGACCCTCTCCTCTGATGTGATTTCTCCTGCTTCGGGCGCCCCCGCGCCCGCTCCCCTTTACCTGATTTTATCACAGGCGGCGTGGGAATGCAAGCCGTGGCGCGACTGAAAACCAGCCCCGCCGCGGCGGTAGGATATTTTGGCGATTCGGGCTCGTTTCCCGCGCGGCGGGGCGCAGAGGGGGTTGATTCTCCCGTGCCGATGGGGTATTATGATAGGAACACGGCCGAAGGCTGCCGGGAAACACAGGAAAGAGGATGAATCGGGCTTGAACATCAGAAGGACCATTGTGCTCCAGTGGCTGCAAATCGCGGGCGGACTGCTGGTATTCTCCTTTGGCGTACACCTGACGATCTACGCCAACATCGGCCTTGCGCCCTGGGACTGCCTGGGCATGGGGATCGCCCGCCACACGCCCCTCAACTACGGGCTGGCCATGACGGCGATGTCGGTGGCGATCCTGCTGATCGACCTCTGCCTGCGCGAACGCATCGGCTACGGCACCATCATCGACGCCCTGCTGACGGGCAACTTCGTCCAAATGTTCAACGACCTCAACCCGCTGCCGGAAAACCGCAGCCTGCCGCTGGGCATCGCGGTCATGCTGGCCGGCTTCGTGTTCATGGCCCTGGGCATGTGGGTCTACATGAAGGCCGCGCAGTGTTGCGGCCCCCGGGACTCCCTGCTCATCGGGCTGGGGAAGCGGCTGCCCCGGGTGCCCATCGGCGCGGTGGAGATCCTCCTGTGGGCGGCGGTGCTCCTGGCCGGATGGGCACTGGGCGGCCCCGTGGGCATCGGCACGCTGATCAGCACCTTTGGGGCCGGGGCGGTCATGCAGCTGGTGTACAGCGCCGTGCGCTTTGAGCCGCGGGCGGTGGCCCACCGGGACGCCGTCGAGGTGACGCGCCTGCTGGCCAGAGGAAAATGAGAGCGGCGTTGAATGCCGGGGCGGCGCGCGGGCGCGGTGCGCCCGAACCGCTGACAGGGCCCGCAATCGCAAAAACAGCAGCCGAATGGAAGCAAACGGCGGCTGTTTTTGCTTGCTGTGCCGGAAAGCCCGTTTTGGAGTGGGGGAGGCTCCGGCTTGACAATTCCGCCTGCCGGGTATATAATGAACGCGTTCATAAAAGGTGAGGAAGCTATGCCTAAGATATTGCCAGAGCTGAGGGACCGGTTTATCGCCGCCGCCAAGAAGCGCCTGCTGGAGGACGAGGGCCACGACGTGAGCATCCGGCAGATTGCCCGGGACTGCGGCACCGCGGTGGGAACCGTGTACAACTACTTCTCCTCTAAGGAGGCGCTGCTCGCGGCGGTCATGATGGAGGACTGGATGGACTGTTGCCGGCGGATGCGCCAGGGGGCCGCGGAGGCCGACCGCCCCCTGGAGGCCCTGCGCGCCGAGACGGCGGCGCTGAGGCGGTTCACAGCGCGCTACGCGCCGCTGTGGCGCAACTATGCCGAGGCCAAGGGGAGCATCGACACGCTGAGCTTCCGGCACCGGCAGATCATCGCAGAGCTCATCAAGCCCGTGGAAGAGACGCTTCGGCGCTTCGGCGTGGAGGGCGACGCCCACCTTCCGGAGGTGCTGGCGGAGCTGGTCCTGTTCGCCAGCCGCGCCGACGACGGCTTTGACCGCATCCAAGGGGCGCTGGAGAAGATACTCGCATGACGCATACAGGCGCGCAAGTGCTGAGTATAGAAAGGAGAATGACCCCATGAAAAAGCTCTTCATCCTTGTCCTTGCCCTCTGCCTGGCGGCGCTGCCCGCGCTGGCCGAAGCGGCTGCCGAGCCGGACGCCGTGAGCTCTGCCTCCGTCAACGACTTCTATGGCGACGGCATCCTCACCGGCGACGACCTGATGAACGCCATCAACGCCTACAGTGGCTTCTATGCCGTGGCCTCCGTGAACGAAGACGGCACGCCCAACCTCGGCTTCTACATCTACGGCTGCGTGAAGCTGGAGGAGACCTACTACCTGCAGCTGGGCCTGTCCCCGAACCAGACCACTGCCAACGTGGACGCCGGCAGCGAGCTGGTGGCGATGTACGCGGCCCTGCCCGCGGAAGGCGCGACCTATCCCACCTCCGGCGCGCGCATGCAGCTGTCCAAGGTGACGGACGATGCCCTGATCGAGCAGCTGCTCCAGTTCGCGCCCCAGGGCTACACCCCCATGTACTACGAGATCACCTCGGTCCGTTCCCTGGGCTAATGACGGTATAAAATCACAGAGAGCCCCGCGCCTGCGGAGCTCTCTTTTATCGTTATGCCTCTGTGGACTTCGCGTTGGTTTACGCCTCGGCAGGCGCCTCTTCGTCGGTCTTTTCAGCGGCGGGCGCTTCGGCGGCGGCCGGAGCCACCTCCTCCTGGGCCGCGGCGCGGCCCACCAGGCCGCCGGTGGTGACGTCCCGCAGCATCTTGGGGATGTCCAGACCCACGGCCTGCTTCACGGCTTCGAAGCTCTGCAGCATGGTCCCGGCGGTGTCGCGGGCCATGGCGGACGCGCCGCCCTCGCCGAAGAGTATGATCTTCTCGGTCTTGCTCAGGGGCTCGCTGACGGACTGGGCGATAGCGGGCAGCTTGTCCACGACCATCTCCAGCATGGCGGCCTGGCCGTAGAGCTGCATGGCCTCGGCCTTGCGGCGGATGGCCTCGGCCTCGGCTTCGCCGCGCATGCGGATGGCCTCGGCCTGCTTCTGGGCCTCGTACAGCTGGGCGTCGGCCTGGGCCTGGCGCTCGAACTTCTCGGCCTCCGCCCTGTACTTCAGCGCGTCGCGCTCGGCGGCGGCCTTCTCGCGGATGGTCACGTTCAGGTTCTCGCGCTCGATCTCGACCTGCTGCTTGCGCAGCTCGGTCTCCTTTTCCAGGCGGGTCAGCTCGGCGGCGGCGCGCTCTTCCTCGAAGGTCTTGCGCACGCGCTCCTTCTCGATCTCGTAGGCCTGGTCGGCCTTGGCCTTCTCCTGGTCGCTGGCGATCTTGTGGGCCGCCTTCAGAAGCTCCAGGTCCTTGTTCTGCTCGGAGATGGCGGCCTGGGCCTCGACCTCCGCCTTGTGGCCCTCCTGCTGCGCCTTGGCGCGGGCGATGGCGGCGTCGCGCTCCTTGTCCACCACGTTCTGGATGGCCATGGTCTCGATGACCTTGCCGTCCTTGTCGGAGAAGTTCTGGATGGTCAGGTTGATGATCTCCAGGCCCATGTTGCTCATGTCGGCCATGGCGGCCTTGATGGACTCCTGGGCGAACTTGTCGCGGTTCTGCACCAGCTCGGCGATGGTCATCTGGCCGATGATCT
>JAUMVG010000050.1 GCA_030530315.1 Clostridia bacterium
GTCGTCATCATCCTCGTCGTCATCCTCGTCCTCGTCGTCCTCTTCCTCCACCTTCTTGCGGCGGCCGAACAGTCCGCGGCGGACGGGCTTTTCCTCTTCTTCCTCTTCCTCGTCGTCTTCTTCGTCCTCGTCGGTATCCTTCATCAGTTCGTCGAGGCTCTTCTTCGAGACGGGCTTGAACTCCCGGGTGGGCTCATCCAAAATGGCGTCGTAATCGTCAGCCTGCACGGAGCCGATCCCCACAATGCCGTCGGCCACGTCGTCGATGGCGTCCGCCTCGAGGGCCTTCTCCATGGACTCAGCCGCCTGCTCCGCTTCCCCGGTCGCCTCTGCGACGGCTTCCGACGCGGTCTCGGCCACAGCCTCAGACGCGGCGGCCGCTTCGGCGGCAGCCTTCTCCGCGGCCTGGCGCAGCGCCAGCTCTCTGCGCTCGCGACGGGACATGCCCGGCGTTCCCAGATCCGCTGCCAGTTCGCTGCTCAGCTCGGCATTCACATTGTTCTGATCGCTCATGTCAGGTCCTCCTTCAATATCCGCGGCCTGCTCCTCAGGCCGATCCTCGCGGGCCTCGCCCGCGTCCTCCGGCGCCTCGCTCCACGCGCCGTCCTCGTCGGCATCGCCGTACTCGTCCTCAGGCTCGTCGAGATCGTCCTCGTCGGCGTCCTCGTCGTCCTCATACTCATCGTCGTCGTCCCCGGCACGCTCATCCTCGTCCACCGGCACGACGAACAGCCTCAGGAACTTCTTGAAGCCGCTGACCTCCTCCGGGCCCTCGTCTTCCTCGTCCCCGTCGTCCTCATCATCCTCGTCCGCGTCCCCTTCGGCGTCCCCGTCCAGGTCGTCCTCCAGGTCCTCGTCCTCGGCGGCCTTGCGGGCCCTGTGGAAGAAGCCTCGGCGGCCTTCGTCCTCGTCGAGGACATCCTCGACGTCCGCGGGCTCCCCTTCGGGATCCTCCTCGGCCTCCAAAGCGGGCTCCCGGGCAGCTTCCGCCGACTCGGTCCGCGGGGTCTCCGGGGCGTCCGAGACTTCCTCTTCATCCCCGTATTCCTCGGAATAGCCGTCCTCCTGGACTTCCCCGTCTTCCTCCTCTTCGTCGTCCGCCCCGCGCTTGCGTCCGAAGCGCTTGCCGAAGCGGCCCTTGAGGCCGTGGAAGGCGTTGATAAACGTATCGAACGGATTGGGGTTCGCCGCGTCCTCTTCCTCGGCGTCCTCCCCGTCCTCATCGTCCTCGAGGATGTCGTCCGTCAGCTCCTCCAGGGCGTCCGTCCCGGCTTCCGCGGTCTCACGCACGGCGTCCGCCGCCTCGTCCGCGAAATCCTGGGCCTCGTCCACGGCGACGTCCATCAGCTCCACAGGCGCCTCCGCGTCCTCCGGCCGGACGGGTTGCGCCGGCGCGGCCGCCGGCCTTTCAACGGCCTCGGCCTTCTCCGGCTTTGCCGCCGCCTTCACCGGCTTCTGGGCTTCACCCGCACCGGTCTGAGCCTTCGGCGCGGTCTGGCGCTGGCTATTTTTATACTCCTCGTGTCTGCGACGCAGCTCGAAATAATCCAGGGAGGGTTCCATTTCCCGTTTGTTGCTCATAGCGTTACCGCCTCTCATCTATGCCTGTAAACTCTTCCGGGCATAACTATACACTTCAATTATAGCTATAATCAACTCCCCTTGCAAGGGCTGAGACCCAGATGCCCAAAAATATTTACGAACGGCCCCAAAAGTGGTCACGCTGTTCCGATTTTGCATACAATTAAACCGCATTTCATCCCAGGAGGCGATTTTCATGAACAATCCGCAGGAAATCATGGCCAGGATTCGGCGCAGCCGACGGCAAATGCCGCTTCCGCCGCAGTCCTCCGCGCCCACCCCCGCGCCGGCTCCGGCGGCAGCCATCCCTCCGACGCCCGCCCCCGCGTCCCGCTCTGCTCCGGCCCCGGCCATCCCGAATCCGACCCCGGCGTCCTTTACCGCGCCGGCTCCCTTCCCGGCCCGGGAAACACCGGCCGCGCACTCTGAGCCCCAGGCCGACGCGCCAGGCCTGGGGGAAGCCCGCCCCCGGATGGTGCCCCGGCCCGTCGGCGGCCACGCGCTGTACTCCGAGCTGATGCGCAGCCACGACCGCATGGGCACACGCCACCTCTCCCCCGCTCCGCCGCCGGAGCCGCCCCGGGGCGAAGGATAATCCCCGTCTCCGGCGCATAGTCATGATCGAGGGGGTATGACCATGAACAAAAACGAATACCGCCGCGCGTTCATCATGCTTCGCGCCGTCGAACCGGGCTACGGCGGCCATGTGCGGCTGGAGGCCCGGGTCCTGTCCGGCAGCCTGTACTTCATCGTCACCGCGCCGGAGGGCTCGGGTGAACTGACCGCGCTGCTGGCCGGGCAGCGAAACGGCGTCTACGCCGCGGCTTCTCTGGGGACCCTGCGCAGGGACCGCCGGGGACAGCTGACCCTGGCCCGGCAGATCGACCCGAGGGACATCGAGGGCCGTCCCCTGGGCGCCTACCAGTGGGTGGTGATCGCCGCCGGGGAGCGCGGGAAGATCGTCCTCACCGGCAACATAAATGGCTCCCGGCCCATGGACCCGGCGGCGCTGGCCCGCGCCGTGCGCGCCCGCCTCGATGTCCGGGAAAGCGCTCCCCGCCTTCGGGAGAGCGTCCCCGCGGCGGACCTTCCCGAGCCGGGCGAGGTCCTTCCGTCCCCGCAGCCCGCGGCACCGGCCCAGGCAGCCCCGACAACCGCGCTCGGCGAATCGCACAGGGCCGTTTCACCAAGCGCCGTTCCCGCCGGGATGGAAGCCCCGGTCGTCCCGGATCCCGAGGCCGCTGCCGCGCCGGTTCTCCCGGAGGATGCCGGGAACAGGCGGCAAGCGCCCGGCGCGACAGCAGCAGGGAAGCTGTCCAAACCGACGCCCGAAGCGGATGCCACGGGCGCAGCCGTGCCGGAGGAAACCAGCGATGTAAAGATATATACGATTTCCCGGTCCCGGTTATTCGCCGCCCGCGACGCGCAGGACCGGCGGACATCCGAAGTGGATCGCGCTTCCGACGCGGCCGCGGAGCCCGCCCCGACGGCCTCCGGCGACCGCCCTGTGGGGTCTCCTTCGGCCATGGACGCCGGCCCCGCGCCGGCAGCGCCCTCGCCAGAGCTTCCCGCCGACGCCGGTGCCGCCGGCGCATCCCCGGCAAGCCTCGCGGAAGCCATCCAGAGTATCTCGTCCAACGCTGCCGATACCTCTGACGGCGCATCCTCCGCCAGCCTCGCGGACACCGTCCCGGCAGAGCCCTCCCCCGCCACCCTGCGGGAACCCGGCGCGGCCCGCGCCGACGAAGCGCCTGCCGCGCCGCCTCTCCGGACCGCCGCAAAGGTTCTGGGCCTGGACATCACCCGGCCCTGGCCCGGGTGCCTTGAGCCGCTGCGCCGGCTGTTCGCCACCCAGGCGCCCCTGGAGGACGCGCCGGACGGGGAGCACGTCTACGTCCGCGCCCCGATGCCGGACAAGAGCGGCTTCGACGCCTGCCTGGTCGGCCTGCGCGCCTCGAACGGCGCGCCGGTAAACCTGCGCTACGCCCTGCCCGCCCGGCGCTCGCCGGAGCCGCCGCCGGGCCTGGACGGCTACCGCTGGCTGGGGGACGGCGAATCGGGCTGGTGGGTCACGGACGCGGAGAGCTTTTAGGCCGAACGCTTCCGGATCCCTTCCCCGCGGCCCCGAAAAGCCGGCCGCCGCGTCAGAATTTACAATTATCCGTTGCAAAGCCCTTCAAAATCTGTTACCCTTTATACGAATTATGCAGGCGGGCGGGGTCCGGCCCCGCCGCCGCAAATATTAGAATAAGAAGGGTACCGGTATGGCGAAATTGACAATGGACAAGCTGGTGGCGCTGTGCAAGAACCGCGGCTTCATCTTCGCGGGCTCCGAGATCTACGGCGGCTTGGCTAACACCTGGGACTACGGCCCCCTGGGCGTGGAATTCAAGAACAACGTGAAGAAGGCCTGGTGGCGCAAGTTCGTGCAGGAGAGCCCCTACAACACGGGCCTGGACTGCGCGATCCTGATGAACCGCGAGGTGTGGGTGGCCTCCGGCCACGTCGGCGGCTTCAACGACCCGCTGATGGACTGCAAGGCCTGTAAGGCCCGCTTCCGCGCCGACAAGCTGATCGAGGACTTCACCAAGGGCGAGGAGACCGGCGACGGCTGGACCAACCAGGAGCTGGAGAGCTTCATCGCCGAGCATGACATCGTGTGCCCCGTCTGCGGCAAGAAGGAATTCACTGGCATCCGCCAGTTCAACCTGATGTTCAAGACCTTCCAGGGCGTCAACGAGGACTCCGCCGCGGAGATCTACCTGCGCCCCGAGACTGCCCAGGGCATCTTCGTGAACTTCCAGAACGCCATGCGCACCACCCGCAAGAAGCTGCCCGCGGGCATCGCCCAGATCGGCAAGAGCTTCCGCAACGAGATCACCCCCGGCAACTTCATCTTCCGCGTGCGCGAGTTCGAGCAGATGGAGCTGGAGTTCTTCTGCAAGCCCGGCGAGGACCTGGAGTGGTTCAACTACTGGCGCACCTTCTGCAAGAACTGGCTGCTGAGCCTGGGCATCAAGGAGGAGAGCCTGCGCCTGCGCGACCATGAGCCGGAGAAGCTGGCCTTCTACTCCAAGGCCACCACGGACTTCGAGTTCCTGTTCCCCTTCGGCTGGGGCGAGCTGTGGGGCATCGCCGACCGCACCGACTACGACCTGAAGCAGCACCAGGAGCACTCCGGCAAGAGCATGGAGTACCTGGATCCCACCACCAACGAGAAGTTCATCCCCTACTGCGTGGAGCCCTCCCTGGGCGTGGATCGCGCGGTGCTGGCCTTCCTGTGCAACGCCTACGACGAGGAAGAGCTGGAGGGCGGCGACACCCGCGTGGTGCTGCGCCTGCACCCGGCGCTGGCCCCGTTCAAGGTGTCCGTCATGCCGCTGCAGAAGAACAAGCTGGGCGACCAGGCGCGGGAGATCTACGCCATGCTGTCCAAGAAGTTCATGTGCGACTACGACGAGACCGGCTCCATCGGCAAGCGCTATCGCCGCGCCGACGAGGCGGGCACCCCCTACTGCATCTGCGTGGACTTCGACACCGCCGAGACCGGCAACGTTACCGTCCGCGACCGCGACACCATGCAGCAGGAGATCGTCCCCGTCAAGGACCTGGTGGCCTGGCTGGAGGAGAAGATCGACTTCTGATGAATCCAAAACGGGCGCTCCGCCATTGGGCGGGCGCCCGTTCGGCATCATTCCAACAAGCATTTCATCTATTTGAAGGGAGGGCGGCCCTGTGAGCGAGCTCCTCAAAGCCGTGCTCATGGCGGAGGCCGTGGGCTTATGCTTCTCCGCCATGATCGCTTGCGGCGTCATCAGCAAAAGACGCAAGCGGAAGAAGTGCACGGCCCAGGCAATCGGCGAGATCACGGAAATCCTCCACGAGTACGGCGCGCGCAATTCTTACCATCATCTGCGCGTGCGCTTCGACGCCGGCTCGTTTCACATGAACGCCGTCGAGCCCTGCGACTGCCCGCCCCGCGCCTTTTCGGTGGGCGAAAAGGTGGAAGTCTGCTACGACCCTGCCGATCCCCAAAACTTCTATGTCTTGGCGAACGACCGAAACAGCCTCAATGACTCCCTGTTCATCGCCGTGGCCATCGGAATACCGATCCTGATGCTCTTCATCGCGTTGAAGGTCGCTCGCGGCATGTAGGCGCGGCGCTCCCACAGCTTTCCCTGTTTACACACCAAAGCACAAAGATCCCTCACTTCGTTCAGGATGACGTCGAATCGCAATCTCCGTCGTCCTGAGCGCAGCGAGGGATCTTTCGTTGTGCCCGTATTCGATTATGCCGTCAGACCGCCTTGAAGCTGGCCATGATCCCAGCCACGGTCAGCATGAAGTCCGTGTCGCTCTGGGGCGTGAACAGGAAGGTCAGCATCTCGCCGTTCCACAGGGTGGAGCAGCCGCTGGCGTTCAGGTCCGGGGCGATAAAGGCGGCGAAGGACTGGTCGTTCAAATCCAGCACGCTGGTCTTGCCCAGGTCCTCCCGGGTGTCCAGCGCGGCCTGCATCGCCTCGAAGCTCTCGAAGGCCGCGGGCTGGGCCAGTATGTACAGATAGCGCTCGCCGCTGCCGTCCCCCAGGGCGTAGCGGATCTCCGGGTCAGAGATGGGATAGCTGACCCAGCCCTCCGGCAGGTCCAGGCTGAACCCCTCGTCAAAGCGCACCGCGATATCCTCGGCCGCGGCGCAGGCGCCGAGGGCGCACAGGCACAGGGCGAGCAGCAGACAGATCATCTTCTTCATGTCGATTCACCTCCCAGGGTCGATACCTTTCATGGCAGCCGACGCGGTCCCTTCGGGGCCACCGGCCCAAAGGCCAAGCTTTTCCCCACCATTATAGCACACAGCCGCAGCGCAGGCAAATGACGAATTCGTGTCGGAACTGTAACGGCATTCCCCCATCCTCATCGGCCCTTTTGCCCACAGCTTCAGTTGTTAATCCACAGTTTCCATTTGCGGCGTTGTCAGCATCGCGTTAATGTGCTAAAATATCGCCGGAGGTGCGTATACCCTTGAATTCCACAAAAGCCATCCGCCGCGCGGCATTGAAGGCCGCCTTTCCCCACACGCTGCCCATCATGGCGGGTTTCCTGTTCCTGGGCACGTCCTACGGGATCCTCTCCAGCCTGGTCTATCGGTTCCCGTGGTATTTCCCGATGATCACCTCGGTCTGCGTGTTCGCGGGTTCCATGGAGTTCGTGGCGCTGAACCTGCTCTCCGGGGCGTTCAGCCCGCTCCACGCGCTGGTGATGACGCTGATGGTCAACGCGCGCCACCTGTTCTACGGGCTGACGATGCTGGACAAGTACAAGCCGGTGAAGCGGCGCAAGGGCTACCTGATCTTCGGCCTGTGCGACGAGACCTTCTCCCTGAACGTCACGCTGGAGCCGCCGATGGACGTGGATCGCAACTGGTTCATGTACTATATCACGCTGCTGGACCAGTCCTACTGGGTCACCGGCGCCACCCTGGGCGGCATCTTCGGAAGCCTGATCCACCTGGATGTCAAGGGGCTGGAGTTCGTGATGACCGCGCTGCTGCTGGTCATCTTCCTGGAAAACTGGATGAAGGAGACGAAGCACACCTCCTCGCTGCTGGGGCTGGGGCTCACCGCCCTGAGCCTGGCCGTCTTCGGCCCGGCGGACAACCTGTTCGTCATCCCGGCCATGGCGGCCATCATCGCGGCGCTGGCGCTGCTGCGCAGGCCGCTGGAAGGAGGCGAGGCCCGATGACTCTCGTCCAACAGCTCGTCACCATCGCCATGGTGGCCCTGGGCACCGTGCTCACCCGCTTTTTGCCCTTCTGGCTCTTCCCCGCCGGAAAGCCCACGCCGCCCTTCATCCGCTACCTGGGCCGCGTGCTGCCCCCCGCGGCGCTGGGCCTGCTGGTGATCTACTGCCTGAAGGATGTCCAATTTGTCACCGGCCGGTGGCACGGTCTGCCGGAGCTGGCCTCCATGGCGCTGGTGACCGCGCTGCACCTTTGGAAGAAAAACATGTTCCTGTCCATCGTCGCGGGCACGGCCTGCTACATGGCGCTGGTGCAATTTGTATTTGTGTGATATAATGATATCCAGAAATCAAGGCTGCGCGGCAGTTTCCCGGAGGTAGGCAATGCTCAGTCCTGTGCTCTTCACGGTCCTGTTCACCGGCATCTGGTGCCTGGTGGGCGTTATATTCCTCGCCATAGGCATCGGCATGCGCCGCAGCTATATCCAGCGGGAGGAGCGCCTGCGCGGCCGCGCCGAGGGCAGGATCGTCGAGGTCGTCCGCCGGGAGCGCCACAGTTCCAGGGGCGACGGCGTCAACTGGTACCCCATCGTGGAATTTGATGTCGACGGTCGAAGGGTCGCGCTGGAATGCGACGACGGCGACGGTCGCAAGAAGTACTACGAGGGTCAGAGCGTCGAGGTACGCTACGATCCCGACGACCCGGCGACCTTCCGGCTGGAGGGCGACAGCGCCATCCACCTGCTGGGGAAGATCTTCCTGGCCGTGGGCATCGGCTGCATCGCCATCGGCCTCGTCTCGGCCCTGGTGATCGCCGCCGTCTCTTCACACTATCTAACGAGGTGATCGACATGAGAATCGTCGTCAAGGTGGGCACGTCCACCCTCGCCCATCCCACCGGGCACATGAACATCCGCCGGGTGGAGGCGCTGTGCAAGGTGCTCTCCGACGTGAAAAACGCCGGCCACGAGGTGATCCTGGTCTCCTCGGGCGCCATCGGCATGGGCGTGGGCAAGCTGTCCCTGAAGGAGCGCCCCGCCGACATTCCCACGAAGCAGGCCGCCGCCGCCGTGGGCCAGTGCGAGCTGATGTACACCTACGACCGGCTGTTCTCCGAATACAACCACACCGTGGCCCAGCTGCTGGTCACCGGCAGCGACGTGGAGGATGAGAGCCGCAGGCAGCACTTCCACAACACGCTGTACCGGCTGCTGGAGCTGGGAGCGCTGCCGGTCATCAACGAGAACGACACCATCGCCACCGACGAGATCGTCATCGGCGACAACGACACGCTGTCGGCCATCGTCGCCGCAACGGTGCAGGCGGACCTGCTGGTGCTGCTGTCCGACATCGACGGCCTCTACACCGCCGATCCGCGCCTCGACGCCGACGCCCGGCTGATCGACGTGGTGCCTGCCATCACCCCCGAGATCGAGGCCCTGGCCGGCGGCAACGGCACCTCCCTGGGCACCGGCGGCATGGTCACCAAGCTCCGCGCCGCCCGCATCGCCTCCCAGGCCGGCATCGACATGGTCATCGCCAACGGCGCTCGTCCCAAGCTGCTCTACGACATCCTGGACGGCAAGGCGGTGGGCACGCGGTTTTTGGGGAGAGAAAGGGAATAGGCAATTTAGTCATTAGGCAACAGGCATCAGGCAACAGTCGGAATGCCTGGGAACGGCGAAATGTGGGGTTTGCCCAGCAAATGGAAGAATTGTTTGAAACGTTCATGATTCAGGAAGCAAGAAATCATCAGACTGCCTGCCCCGCAAACAATAATTCTCAATTCTCAATTCCCAATTCTCAATTAATTCCTAATTCACAAGGAGGTTTTCCCATGACCACCCACGACATCCTGCTCTCGGCCCGGGCCGCGTGGCCGGCGCTGCGGGCGGCGGACACGGACAAGAAGAACGCCGCGCTGCGCGCCATGGCCGACGCGCTGGTCGCCGGTTCGGCATCCATACTGGCGGCGAACGCCCTGGACATGGAAGGCGCGAAGGGCCGCATCTCCGAGGTCATGCTGGACCGGCTGAAGCTGACGGAGTCCCGCATCGAGGCCATGGCCCAGGGCATCCGGGAGGTCGCGGCGCTGCCGGACCCGGTGGGCGCGGTCATCCGCCGGGTGGAGCGCCCCAACGGTCTGGTCATCGAGCGCACCCGGGTGCCGATGGGCGTCATCGCCATCATCTACGAAAGCCGGCCCAACGTCACCAGCGACGCGGCGGCGCTGGCCCTGAAGGCGGGCAGCGCCTGCGTGCTTCGCGGCGGCAAGGAGGCCTTCCGCAGCGCAAACGCCATCGTGGCGGCGCTCCAGGCGGGACTGGAGGCCTCGGGGCTGCCCGCGAACCTGGTCCAGCTGGTGCAGGACACCACCCGCCAGAGCTCGACGGACCTGATGACCGCCGTGGGGCTGGTGGACCTGCTGATCCCCCGGGGCGGCGCCGGGCTGATCCGCGCCGTCACCGAAAACGCGAAGGTGCCCTGCATCCAGACCGGCACCGGCATCTGCCACGTCTACGTGGACGCCGCCGCCGACCAGGACATGGCCCTGAACATCATCGACAACGCCAAGACCAGCCGTCCCTCGGTGTGCAACGCCGAGGAGGTGCTGCTGGTGCACGAGGCGGTGGCCCCGGAATTCCTGCCGAAGCTGAAGCGGCGCCTGGTGGACGACCGCGCGGCCGCGGGACTGATCCCTGTGGAACTGCGCCTCGACCCCGCTGCGGCCCGAATCATTCCCGGCGTGCCTGCCGGCGAGCGGGACTTCGACACCGAATTTCTGGACTACATCCTGGCCGTGGCCGTGGTGCCGGACGCCGGCGCCGCCATCGCCCACATCGCCGCCCACTCCACCGGCCACAGCGAGGCCGTGGTCTCCGCCGACCCGGCGGTGCTGGACGCCTTCGCCCAGGGCGTGGACAGCGCGGCGGTCTACCTGAACTGCTCCACCCGCTTCACCGACGGCGGCGAGTTCGGCCTGGGCTGCGAGATGGGCATCTCCACCCAGAAGCTGCACGCCCGGGGACCCATGGGCCTGGAGGAGCTGACGACCTACAAGTACATCGTCCGGGGCAGCGGCCAGGTGCGCTGATCGTTGATTTCAAGTATACTATATGAAAGGATTTCGCAAAAAAGCCCGCCGGGGCGGTTGACAACCCCGGCAGGACGTTGTATAATACACAAGGTCCGAATAAGCAGACGCTGTCGCGCAACGGCAGTGTCTGCTTATTCGGTTAAATTGCATTCAGGAACAGGACACCAACCCAGGAGGAGTTCACCATGGCAGAAACCCGAATTCTCACATTTACAGATAAGAAAAAGCTGGAGGAACAGCTCGCAGCCCTGAACGAGGAAAAGAAGCGCGTTGCCGAGGAGATCCAGGTCGCCCGCGGCTTCGGCGATCTCAGCGAGAACGCCGAGTATGACGCCGCCAAGGCCAAGGAGGCCGAGGTCTACGGCAACATCGCCCGCATCGAGGCCGAGCTGCGCACCGCCACCTTCGTGGACGACAGCGTCGCCGACACCACCACCGCCACCCTGGGCACCGTGGTGCGCGTGCTGGACATGGAGTATGACGAAGAGGACGAGTATACCCTGGTGGGCTTTACCGAGGCCGACCCCGGCAAGCTGTTCATCTCCAACGAGTCCCCCATCGGCATGGCCCTGACGGACACCGACGGCAAGGGCACCGGCGCGAAGGTCGGCGACATCGTGGAGGCCAACACCCCCGGCGGCATCGTTCGGATGAAGGTGCTGTCCATTCGGAAGAGATAGCCGGCAGGGCCGGCCGCCATCTGCTGCCGCCTTCCTGCTCCGCCGGATCGGCCAAACAACGGCCTCCCGGCGGCCTCTGCGGCAGGGCTGTCACCACTGTGTGACAAAACGGACATTGGACGCCACGATTCCAAGCGTCCAATGTCCTTCCTTTGATTATCCGCTCTACGACACTTCAACAAACTATGTTGAAGGACAAGGCAGATTGCGTTGTCCTTCATCGGGAGGTTAGAATATGGCCCAGACCTACCAGGTCCCCGCCGGGTTCACCGAGCAGGACACCATCCGTCTGAACAAGCTGAACGCGCTGATCGAGCAGGGCCGCAACCCCTACGAGATCACCACCTACGACCGCACCCACACCTCTGGCCAGATCCGCGACGGCTATGACGCGCTGGAGGGCCAGACCGTCCGCATCGCGGGCCGCATCCTGGGCAAGCACATCATGGGCAAGGCCAGCTTCGCCCGCATCCAGGATCCCGACGGTACCATGCAGATCTACGTCAAGCGGGACGACGTGGGCGAAGAGCCCTACAAGGACTTCAAGGCCCTGGACATCGGCGACATCATCGGCGTGGCCGGCACCGTGTTCAAGACCAAGACCGGCGAGATCTCCGTGCACGCCTCCGAGATCGTGCTGCTGACCAAGAGCCTGCATCCGCTGCCGGAGAAGTTCCACGGCCTGACGGACACCGACACCCGGTATCGCCAGCGCTACGTGGACCTGATCGTCAACCCCGAGGTGAAGGACACCTTCGTCAAGCGCAGCCTGATCCTGCGGGAGCTCCGTGCCTTCCTGGACGGCCGCGGCTACCTGGAGGTGGACACCCCCATCCTCACTCCCTTCGAGATCGGCGCGTCCGCCCGGCCCTTCTACACCCACCACAACACCCTGGACATGGACATGGTGCTGCGCATCGAGACGGAGCTGTACCTGAAGCGCCTGATCGTGGGCGGCCTGGACCGCGTCTACGAGGTGGGCCGCATCTTCCGCAACGAGGGCATGGACACCAAGCACAACCCGGAGTTCACCACCATCGAGCTGTACGAGGCCTACACCGATTTCCACGGCATGATGGACCTGGTCGAGGACATGATGAAGACCGTCGCCCGGAAGGTCTGCGGCACGCTGGTCATCCCCTATCAGGGCCACGACATCGACCTGGGCCACTGGGAACGCCTGACCATGGTGGAGGCCGTGAAGAAATACAGCGGCGTGGACTTCGCCGACTGGAAGACCGACGAGGACGCCATTGCCTGCGCCAAGGCCCACAACGTGGACCTGCCCGAGGTGCCCACCAAGGGCGCCATCCTGGCCGAGTTCTTCGACGCCTTCGTGGAGGAGAAGCTGATCCAGCCCACCTTCATCTACGACTACCCGGTGGAGATCAGCCCGCTGGCCAAGCGCAAGCCCGACGACCCCGCCTTCACCGAGCGCTTCGAGTACTTCATCAACGCCACCGAGTTCGGCAACGCCTTCTCGGAGCTCAACGACCCGCTGGACCAGCGCGGCCGCTTCGAGCGCCAGGTGGAGCAGCGCAAGGCCCTCGATCCCGACAGCCGCGCCCAGGTGGACTACGACTTCGTCAACGCCCTGGAGTACGGCATGCCCCCCACCGGCGGCCTCGGCTTCGGCGTCGACCGCCTGGTGATGCTGCTGACCGGCAGCGACTCCATCCGGGATGTCCTGCTCTTCCCGACGATGAAGCCCTTGGATTGAGAAAACCCCCGAAAATCCGTGTTTTCAGTCGCTTTAGAGCTTCATCAGGAGTAGTTTATATCACTATTATATCAACTGCCGCAAAAGGCGCTTTACTCAGTCGGGTAAAGCGCCTTTCTTGTTTTCCTGTTCGCATGTTTTCCTGAAGCATTCCAGTTCATTGAGATCATGGATTTGGAAAAGGATTGTTTCCATCTTTCCAACACCGAATGTTGCAGAATTGATTATGCTCGCTTCTCCCTTCATTGGCTCACAGCCATGCACCTTCATGTTAATTTCACCACAGCGCACCCGAACAGCCTACGGCAGGCGTCTATAGGGGTGAATCCGCGCGGGCGCTCCGATGTCTTCGCGGAAAGGTTCCCGCTAAAGTCAAGTTGAATCAGCGGCGGGTTTCCAAAGAAAGAAGGAATGAGAAATATGAATGTCGCCGCGATACTCGCCGCCGGTCTGGGAAGTCGATTCGGCTCGGTGCTCCCCAAGCAGTTTGTCGAAGTGCTTGGAAAGCCCATACTCGCCTACACGCTCCAGGTGTTTCAGCAATCGCCGGACATCGACGCGATACAGGTCATCTGCCAGCCGGATCAAAGGGACCGGGTCGCGGGCATCGTGCGGAACTATGGGTTCGACAAGACCCGGTGGATCACGCCGGGCGGAAACACCTGCCCCGCCTCCATACGCAGCGGCTTTTATGCGCTGAGGGACGCCCTGTGCGACGAGGACATCGTCGTCCTCCACATGGGCGTCAGCCCGCTGGTGTCCTTCGGGGACATTGCCGACTCCATTGCGGTATGCAGGGAAAAGGGATGCTGCTTCAACATGCACCCTGTGCGCATCTGCATGGCGCACGGCGGCGGCGACGGCTGGGCCGAACGCGACGCGCCCAAGGAAAAATACGTGGAGCTGAACACGCCCTGGGTCTTCCGGTATGGGGACGTCTATCAACTGTATCGTCGGCTGGATGGGACGGGGCACGCCTTGTCGGAAACGGACTATACCCTGGGCCTCTGGTTGGCGTCCGGCCGCAAAGCCTGGTACCGCCCCGGTGACGAGGCTGGGCGCATGAAGATCACCACCACCCACGACCGGGATCTGTTCGAGGGCTATCTGTTGCTGAAGCGGAAGGAGGCCGACCATGAGCAATTATCTCGCTGCGATTGACGCCGGAACGGGCGGCGTACGGTGTGTCATATTTGACACCCGGGGCAATGCCATCAGCCAGGACTATCGGGAGCTGCAAACCCTCTACTTCCCCGACGGCCGCGCAGAACAGGATCCGGTCCAGCTGATCCGCGGCGCCTGGGACGCCGTTCGAGGCGCAATCGCCAAGGGCAACGTCGATGCCTCTCGGATCGCAGGCGTGACCGCCACCGGTACCCAAACCACCTTCGCTCCCGTGGACAGGGACGGCCGTTTCCTGACGAACATCATTCTCTGGCAGGACGCGCGGGGGCTTTCGATGTTTCCATGGATACGCTCGCGGCTGGCTGAGCGCGGCATGACGGAGGCAGACCTGTACCGGCGAACCCTCCGCCCGCTGGACGCGCTGCTGGAAGGCGCGAAGCTGCTCTGGCTTCGAAAGCACGAGCCCGCCCTGTTCGACAGTATACACGCTCTCGTCAACCCGCAGTCCATTGTGCTGAAGGCCTTTGGCGCGGACAAACATACCGTCGACCCGTCGGACATGGGCTGGTGGCTCTCGCACGACGCCGTGACCCTGCGACCGGACCCAGTGCTGCTCCAGCTGTTCGACCTGAACCCCGGCCTCCTTCCCCCGCTTCGCGCTCCCGGCGCGCTCGTGGGAAGGGTGACCCCGGAGGCGGCGGCGCGGACAGGACTGAGGCCCGGAACCGCGCTCTACCAGGGAGCGGTGGACCAGTGCTGTGCGGCACTCGGCGCCGGAAACTGCGGCGCTGCTGACATGGTCACGATGTGCATTGGAACCGCCGGCGTCGTCATAACCGTCTCCGAGGTCCCCATACCCGACCCCCTTAGCCGGTACTACGTCATCCACTATCCCGGAGGCGGCTACGCCAGCGAGATCGCTGTACCCGTCGCGGCCTCCGCGTTCCGATGGGTGCGGGACATCCTGTATGCCGGGGAGGACAACGGCGAGATCTATCATCGGATGGATACCGAGGCAGCCGGCGTGCCCATCGGTTCGGGCGGACTTTGTTTCCTGCCCTTCCTGGCAGGCAGCACCTATCCAAGGGCAGACGACGCCATGCGGGGCGGATGGGTCGGCGCCTCCCTGAGCACAAACCGCGCGACACTGATTCGCTCCGCGCTTGAAGGCATCTGCTTTGAGATGGGCCAGCTCCTCGAGGCCACCGGGCAGGAATTCACCTCCATCCGGGTGCTGGGCGGCGCGACTCGTTCCGAACTGTGGAACCAGATGCTGGCAGACATCTGCGGCTGCCCGGTGGAGACCATCGCCTGCCAGGAAGCCAGCGCCCTCGGTGCGGCGATGATCGCCGCCCATGGCGCGGGCCTGTATTCCAGCCTGAAAGACGCGGTGCGCGGCATGGCCCACATGAAACGACGGTACGAGCCGGGCCCGGATGCCGCTGACCGATACGCGGACTGTCGCCGCGCGTGGCTGTGCTGCGCCGAGAGCCTGAGCCGCGAGGCCTTCCCCGCGCTGGCAAGGGTGCGCGGCAAATGAAAGGGGCGATAAAATGCTGACCCGGCAGAAGCGGGCCTTCCGGCAATACTGTAAGGAGCATAAGCATCTCTATCGCATCTTTTCACAGTGGTTTGAGCGCCAGACCAACCGTGCCCTGCGGAACCACCGGCGCCAATGGGGCATCGACGGCAACCTCGTCGTATTCAGTTCCTACAACATGCGCTCCTGCGACGACAACCCACGGTACATATGCGAGGCGCTGCACGCCTTGCGACCTCAGACCTGCATGGTCTGGCTGTTCAAGGATGTCGAAGCGGCGAAGACCCGCTTCGACATTCCAGACTATGTCCGCTGCGTCGAATGGCGTTCGCCCATGTCCCTCTTCTTCCTGGGCTGCGCCAGGGTGATCGTGGACAACTGGCAGAAGTACGACTGGCTCCGCCTGGGGCGCGATCAGATCTACCTGTTTTCCCCGCACCACGACCGCAGCTTCAAGCACGGCGGCTTCACAAAGAGGGACCGGCTGTACAACCGCATGGTGGAATCCCACGCATCGGCGGCAACAGTGGGTTCGGAATTCTGCAAGCGATTTCTTCGCGAGGCCTATCACTTCAAGGGGCTGTATCTCGACGCGGGCCAGCCCCGCAACGACCTCCTGGTGCGCAATGATCCAGAAGACGAGGCCCGGATCCGGAAGGCGCTGGGCATCGGCGCCGACACGAAGATCCTGCTCTTTGCGCCAACCTACCGGGACGCCGACCAGAGGGCGGGGCGCAGAGAGCACGTTCCTCTCGATCTCCCGCATGTGCTGGATGTGCTGGAGCAAACCACCCGCGAGCGCTGGGTGTGCCTGTATCGGGCGCACTACCTGTCCCGCGGGCTGGATCTGGATCGCCTGCCGGCGTCTCCACGATTTCTCGACGCAACTCAATATCCTGAGATGGCGGAGCTGCTCCGGGTTGCCGACGCTCTGATCTCGGACTACTCCTGTGTTGCCGGGGACTTTGCGCTGCGGGGAAAGCCCATCTGGCTCTACGTCGCGGACATCGACGATTACACTCGCCACAGTCGGGAGCTGTACGTCAGTCCGCTGGACACGCCCTATTGGTGCGCATGGACACCCGGCGAAATGGACGCGTTGATCCGGCGGACGACGCCGGAGGCGGCGCGGGAAAACTGTCGGGAGGTCCTTGAATACTATGATACCCACGAGACGGGACACGCCTCGGAAGAAGCAGCCCTCTACATCTGTGCCAGGCTGGACGAGATGGCGACACAGGCAAGCCAAAGGCCGTTTGCAGAACAAAATGAGGAATGATGGACGCGCACCGGGGCCCCTTTGCTTGGTCATTCTGAGCGAAGCGAAGAATCTTTAAAACGCCACGCCAAAGGGCCCGGAGGCGGCACATGCCGCGTCCGGGCCCTCGTCTGTCGTCGAATATTTTATGAGGGGATTACCTGATCAGAAGTTGTACTCCTTGCACACCGGGGCGTCGGCCTTGGAGGACTTCTCGTCGTACCAGATCAGGTTGTTGCCGGTGGCCTTGTCGAACAGCTGGATCAGCCTGGGCTGGGTGGTGAACTGGATGGTGTTGCCCATGCTCACGTCGGTGTCCAGGTCCACGGTGGGGATCACCATGACGACCTCGTCGTCGTTGCTGCGGGTGTGCAGGTTCACCTCGGTGCCCAGCATCTCGGAGACCTCGATCAGCGCGCTCAGCTCGCCGTGGCCCACGGTGATGTGCTGGGGACGGATGCCCGCCACGATGTCGCAGGGCTGCTGGCCGTTCTGGCGGAGCGCCTTCTGCTGGAACTCGGAGAGCTCAAAGCGCACGCCGCGGATCTCGGCATAGTACAGGCCGTTCTCATACAGCAGCTTGCAGTTGTCGAAGAAGTTCATCACAGGCATGCCGATAAAGCCGGCCACGAACAGGTTCACGGGCTTGGAGAACACCTCGACGGGGGTGCCGATCTGGTTCACATAGCCGTCCTTCATGATCACGATGCGGTCGCCCAGGGTCATGGCCTCGGTCTGGTCGTGGGTGACGTACATGAAGGTGGTGTTGATCCTCTGGCGCAGCTTGATGATCTCGGCGCGCATCTGGTTGCGCAGCTTGGCGTCCAGGTTGGAAAGCGGCTCGTCCATCAGGAACACCTTCGGGTCGCGGACCATGGCGCGGCCGATGGCCACGCGCTGGCGCTGGCCGCCGGACAGAGCCTTCGGCTTGCGCTCAAGGTACTGGGTGATGTCCAGGATCTGGGCCACCTCGCGCACCTTCTTGTCGATCTCGTCCTTGGGCGTCTTCTTCAGCTTCAGGGCGAAGGCCATGTTCTGGTACACGGTCATGTGGGGGTACAGGGCGTAGCTCTGGAAGACCATGGCGATGTCGCGGTCCTTGGGGGCGATGTCGTTGCACAGCTTGCCGTCGATGTACAGCTCGCCCTCGGAGATGTCCTCCAGGCCGGCGACCATGCGCAGGGTGGTGGACTTGCCGCAGCCGGAGGGGCCGACCAGCACGATGAATTCCTTGTCGGAGATCTCCAGGTTCACGTCGTGCACCGCGGTCACCTTGTTGTCATAGATCTTCTTGAGACCCTTCAGCGTAACTTGAGACATACTACTGGCTCTGGCCGCCCAGCCTCCGCAAAGGCGGTCTCGCGTCATCCCTGCGGCGCCCCCGGCCTGTCAATTCAGCCGGACCGCCGCGAATGAACCGCATTACGGCAGGTCTCCACACTGCCGCACCGCGAGCCTGCGGTTTGCTTCCTCCTTCTTGAATGTGCGGAAGGCCATTGCGTGGAGTGGCTCCCCCGCCATTGGAATATGGTCGTATTAGTAGTAGGTTGTGTCGGTATTCAATCGGTATGGCACCCGCTATTCCTCTTCCCGGTCAAACACGATGTCATACTTGTCCACATCCATCAGCACCTCGCCCTCGGCCTCGAAGCTGATCACGTCCGCCTCGACGGGGGTGTGGAGCACGAAGCTCGCCGCCTGCTCGCCATCGTTGACGAACAGCTCCAGGCTGTGCTTGTCCAGGATGCAGCGCAGCTTGATGTGCCCGTGCTTGGAGTATACCGGGAACTCGCGCACGTGCACGATGTCGAACCTGTACCCGCAGCGGCTGCGGTCCACCCGCACGATGCCCTGGTCGGGCTTGAAACGAATGGTCGTTACGTGCTCGCCGTCCTTGGCCAGGTTCAGCTTGAAGGCGTGGTACATGGCGCTGCCGTTGGCCGGCCGCACATTCACGGTCATGTCGATGGTCCTGCCGCGAATGCCGGTGAGGAACGTCTCGGTGGACAGCGGCACGTTCCTGTAGCTGATCTTTTCGCCATAGTAGTTGGCGAGCTCCCGAACGGGGTTCTGGATCAGCCTGCCATCCCGCACACGCAGCTCCCGGGGCAGGGTCATCTGCCCGCAGATGCGGTTGGTGATGGGCTGGCTGCGGGCCGTGTCCCAGTTCTGCATCCAGCCGATCATGATCCGGCGCCCATCGGGCGCCAGCAGCGTCTGGGGCGCGTAGAAGTCGATACCATAGTCGATGGCGTGGACGTTCTCGCGGATCAGGTGCTTCTTCTCATTGGCTTCGCCGATCATGCAGACGGTGCCGTTGCCGGCGTGGAACTCCAGGCCCATGGGGCTCATCTCCTGGGGACTTACGAACAGGACGTCCTTGCCGTCCAGCCGGAAGAAATCCGGGCACTCCCACATCATGCCGTACTGGCAGTGGTTGGAGGCCACGCGGCCCCTGTACTGCCAATGGAAGCCGTCCTCGCTGTGAAACAGCAGGATCGAGCCGCTGCCGTCCGAGGGGCGGTTGCCGACCACGGCGTAGTAGCCGTCGTCCTCCCGCCAGATCTTCGGGTCGCGGAAATCCATGTCGCTGCCGCCCTTGGGCAGGTCGGCCGCGGTGAGCACCGGGTTGGCCTCGTACTTCTCGTAGTCGATGCCGTCGCCCACGGCCAGGCACTGGGTCTGGTAGGGCTTCAGCGTGCCGTTGGCCTGTTGTTCCTCCCGCACGCCGGTGTACATCAGCAGCTGGCGTCCGTCGGGCAGTTCGATGGCGCTGCCGGAAAAGCAGCCGTCCTTGTCGTAGGGCATGTCCGGCGCGAGCGCCACCGGGAGCCGCTCCCAGCGGATGAAGTCCCGGGTCTTGACATGGCCCCAGTGCATCGGCCCCCAGATCGGCTTGTAGGGATGATATTGAAAGAACAGGTGATACTCGCCCTTGTACACGGAAAACCCGTTGGGATCGTTGATCCAGCCGATGGCGCCGGTGACGTGGAACATCGGTCGCTCCACCTCCGGCACGAAGGCCATGTACTGATCCTCAAAGGCCCGCGCCTTGTTCAGCTTCTCACTTGCCATGGGATGCGCTCCTGTCGGTTGAGATGGCCGCGCGATCCAAACGCCCCTCCGCCCTCCCGGACGGAGGGGCAAAACAGACGCGCAAGCAATTAGAAATTTGTCAGAGGTTATTCAGCCGCAGCGTAGCGGTCATAGGCAGCCTGATAGACCTCAAGCAGCTTGTCCATGCCGCAGTTCTTGCTCAGCATGTTCTTGTAGGACTCCCACTCGTCGTCGGTGGGGCCGCCGTTCTTGATCCACAGGCCTTCCTGCTCGGCCACAGCGTCCTGGAAGTCGGCCTTGTAGCGGTCGATCACGTCCAGCTCGTCCTGGGTGTACACGCAGTCGACGGGATACACAACCGCGTTGTCCACATAGGGCATCCAGGAGTCATACAGGTCGGTCAGGCGCTCGATGGCGCGGTCTTCCATGTAGAAGTAGTCGTTGTAGTAGTTGGAGAGGATCAGCTTCGGACCCCAGACTTCGTAGGTGCTCTTCAGCTCGCCGGCGCCCTTGCCGAACTGGGCCTGGGCCTCTTCCTCGGTGATGGACACCCACTTGCCGCTCTCATCCTGGCCGGTGAAGAACACGCCGATGGGGCCGTACTGCAGCTGCATGACGATCTCGCCGTCATACCACTTGTCGAAGAACTTCAGCAGGTTGGTGGGGTCTTCGCAGGCTTCGGTGATGGACAGCTGGCCGGAGGTGGTGGCGCCGCCAGTGCGCACGGTCACGTTGTGGGTGCCGTCGGGGCCGTCCAGCACGGGCAGGAACACGTAGTCCTTGGCATACTGGCCCATCAGCTCCTCGATGTACCACCAGGTGGAAACGCCCACATAGCCCTGCTGGCACTTGGCCATCAGCTGGGTGGTATCCTGGGAGAACATCTCGATGTCGATCAGGCCCTCGGCGAACCAATCGTGGAAGTAGGTCACGGCAGCGCGGTAGCCGTCGTCGTCGCAGACGAAGTTCACCTTGCCGTCGGGCTGCAGAACCAGGTCATTGATGACGTCGTTCGGCCAGTTGGTGAAGCCGAAGCCGGCGTAGAAGATGTTCTGGCCCCAGCACCACTCGTCAAAGCCGGTGCTCATGGGGATGGTGGAGCCGGCGGCCGCGCCGTACATCTTGGCGGCCATGTCGTTCTCCTTGAAGGCGACCAGCGCGGTGTGCAGCTCGTCCAGGGTGGTGGGAACCTCCAGGCCCAGGTCATCCAGCCAGGCCTTGTTGATCATGGAGAACTGGGGGATGGTGAAGATGGAATAGTCCTCTTCCTTGCCGATGCCGGCGGTGCCCATCTGCTCGGCGGAGGGCAGGCCGTAGATGCAGCCGTCCGCCTGGGTGATGGCGGCGCGGATCTCGGGATGGGCCTCCAGGATGGCGGTCAGGTTCGGCATGACTTCCTCATTGATGTAGGGGGTCAGGTCGATGAAGGTGCCGTCGTCGCCATAGGTGGCCAGGTCATAGTTGGAGAAGCCGACGCCGGAGAAGGCATCCGGCAGATCGCCGCCGGCGATGTGGATGTTCACCTGCTCGGACAGGGAGTCGCTCATGGTGTTCCAGTTGATGGAAATGCCGGTCTCCTCCTGGAGCTGGTTCAGGACCACGTTGTCAGCATATCCCGGAGACAGGGCGGACTGACCGCCGATGATGGTGTACTCGGTCTGCTCGGCCATGGCCGGAACCGCGAAGGCCAGGATGGCCAGCGCCAGCATCAGAGCAAAAATACGCTTCATGCTAATGATCTTCCTTTCAATTCAAATCGAAGATGTCATGTTGCTTTCAATCGTATCCGGCGGCGTGTACGCCGGATACGGGCGGATTTTTCGGAGGGGAAATCCCATTTGCCCCGGAGAAAAATTCGAGGGGGTGGCAGTGGCGGGGGGACGTGTCCCCCGTCCACCGGGCTTTAGCCCTTCACCGCGCCCGCCATGAAGCCCTTCTCGAAGTACTTCTGCACGAACGGGTAGACGATCAGCATCGGGGCCGCCGCCACGATAATGGACGAGAACTTGATCATCTCGGTGACCTTGTTCAGCTCGGCGAAGCCGCCGGAGATCGTGGAAGCCTGGGAGGCGCTGACGCTGGAACGAATCAGCACGTTGCGCAGCACCAGTGGCAGCGGGGCCTTCTCGGCGCCGGTCAGATAGATCAGGGCGGTGAACCAGTCGTTCCAGTAGGCCACCATGCAGAACACCACCATGACCGCCATGATGGGCATGGACAGCGGGATGACGATGCGCAGGAAGGTCTTCAGCTTGGAGCAGCCGTCGATCTCCGACGCCTCGATCAGCTCGTGCGGGATAGAGTTCTGGAAGTAGTTGCGCACGATGATCATGTTGCCGACGCCCACGCCGCCGGGCAGGAACAGGGCCCACATGTTGTTGATGAGGCCCGTCTGCTTGACAACCAAGTAGGTGGGCACCAGACCGCCGCCGAAGTACATCGTGATGATGAAGAACAGGCTCAGCGCCTTGCGGCCGGGCAGGTCCTTCTGGGCCAGGGGATAGGCCGTGATGTACAGCATGGCAACGGAGAAGACCGTGCCGATGACGGTGTACTTGATGGAGTTGGCATAACCCGTCAGGATGTTCGGGTCGGCGAAGACCGCCTTGTAGCCATCCAGCGTGAACTGGCTGGGCAGCAGGAAGGTCTTGCCCGCGTACACGTCATAGGGGTTGGAGAAGGAAGCCACCAGCACGTAGTACAGGGGATAGGCCACGATGAACAGCACGACGGCGGTGATCACCACGAGGATGATGTCGCTGGTCCGCTCAGACAGGCCGTGGGAATTCTTGTTCTTAGCCATTCTCACAGCACCCCCTTACACAAAGTTGACTTCCGAGGTCTTGGAAGCGATGGTGTTCACGATGAACAGCAGGATCAGGTTGACCGCGGTGTTGAACAGGCCCACAGCCGTGGAATAGCTGTACTTGGCGTTTTCAATACCCTGCTGATACACGTAGACGGCGATGACGTCCGAGGTGGCCTTGTTCAGGTCGGTCTGCAGCAGCCAGACCTTCTCAAAGCCGACGTTCATCAGGGAGCCCGCGCTCATGATCAGGTTCAGGATGGCCATGGGCAGCAGCGCCGGGACATCCACGTTCATGATGCGCTGGAACATGCTCGCGCCGTCCACCTTCGCCGCTTCATACAGGCTGGTGTCCACGTTGGACAGCGTCGCCAGGTAGATGATGCAGCCCCAGCCGGCGTCCTGCCAGATGCCGGAGGCGATGTAGATGGTGCGGAACGCGCTGGATTCCGTCAGGAAGTCGATTTGGGTACCCAGCAGCAGGTTGATCAGACCGCCGGAGGGGCTCAGGAAGATGCGGATCATACCGCAGACAACCATGATGGAGATGAAGTGGGGCGCGTACAGCACCGTCTGCACCACGCGCTTGTAGCGCGGGAAGCGCAGCTGGTTGATGCACAGGGAGAGGATGATCGGCACCGGGAAGCCCCACAGCAGGCTGAACAGGCTGAGGAGAATGGTGTTCTTGATCATTCGCCCGCAGGTCGGCGCGCTGAAGAACCGCTCGAACCACTCCAATCCAACCCACTTGCTGCCCAGATAGCCGCGGGACGCCTTGAAGTCCCTGAAGGCGATCTGGATGCCGTACATCGGGATGTACTTGTACACGAAGGTCAGCACCACCGGAATCAGCAGCAGCAGGTACAGCTGCCAGTTGTCGGCGATGCGCTGGCCCACGGATTTCCGCCTCGGCCCGACGGCCTTGGCGGGGTTCGCCTTAGTTGCTTGCACTCTGTTCACTTCTTTCTGTCTCGATGTTCCTGAGATCCGCCAATAATAGGAAGGAAACTCGACTCCGCCGCGTTGATCGGGCGCGGCGCGGTCCATCGATCCCTCCCGGGCGGGTCACGCCATTGGGGAACAAGCCTTCCTTGCGCGTGCCACCTCCTGTCACTTGTGTGTAACGTTTCATTGTGTTTTCAAATTTACGCGGGTTTCAAACCCGCCGTGAAATTCCATGAAACGTTACACATCATTTTTCTATAGAATAACAGATTCTTTCGCGCTTGTCAACCCCGATTCCCAGCTTTCAAAAATTTTCTTTTCCGCTGTGTTTTCAGCGCTTTTATTTGTTAAACATTGCTAAATCTTCCCATTTTCGCCGATTTCCCGGTGTTTTGTCCTTTACAAATGAAATTTCACCTGCTATACTGTGAACAGAACACATAATTTCATGAAACGATACATTTCAACGGAGTAACCCTATGACGATGAAGCAAAGCAAGTCCCCCACCATGAAGGATGTGGCCCGGGAGGCCGGCGTGGCGCTGGGCACGGTGTCTAAGGTATTCAACGGCATTCCCGTGGGCAAGAGCTATCGCGACCGGGTGATGGCCGCCGCCGACAAGCTGGGTTACAGCGTGAACAGCTATGCCCGCGGCCTGCGCGCCAACAAGACCAACACCGTCGCGCTGATACTGCCCAGCGTGGACCACATGTTCTTCGCGCTGCTGGCGGACTACATCTGCGACGCGCTGACCAAGCGGGACCACCGCATGGTGCTGGCCATCACCCGGGACGACCCCCGCGCGGAGGCCCGCTGCATCCAGATGGTCCGGCAGAACAAGGTGGACGGCATCATCGGCCTGACCTACTCCGCCGACTTGGACGTGGGCGACGACCTGCCCTATGTGTCCATCGACCGCTTCATCAGCCCGGGCATCCCCTGCGTGTCCTCGGATAACTTCAACGGCGGCAGCATCGCCGCGGAAAAGCTGGCGCAGCTGGGCTGCAAGAAGCTGCTGTTCCTGCGCACCGGCTCCCACGTCGCCGGCGAGGCGGACAAGCGCGGCGCCGGCTTTACCGCCTGGTGCCAGATGAACGGCGTCTCCTGTGAGGCCCGACGCTTCGACGACCGGGAGGGCCTCGAACCCGTCTACGCGTTTCTCGGCCGGCACTTTGGCGAGGGCCGCAGGGACTTCGACGGCATCTTCTGCAGCACCGACATGCTGGCCTCCCGCACCCGCGCGTGCCTGGAGCGGCACGGCGTCAGCGTGCCAGAGGACGTGCAGATCATCGGCTACGACGGCATCCGCGCCTTCAACTCCGAGGGCGACCTGTTCTGCTCCACCATCGTGCAGCCCGTGAAGCAGATGGCCGAGACCGCCGTGAGCATCCTGCTGAGCGAAGACAGGACCGCCGCCCCTGCGCTGATCTGCCTGCCCGTGACCTATGAGGCGGGAGGAACGACGAGAGAGTGAAGAATGTAGGACGTCACCCTGGAATTTGTAAGAGTCAAGGAAAAGGGAATAGGGAAAAGGGAAAAGGAAAAGCAGTTGCCACGCAGAAGCGTAACCTTCTTGGTTTCCTTCCCAGGAGAGCTGGCACCGACGTAGTCGGTGACTGAGAGGTCGTAACCCTCAAACATACCGTAAAACAAAACATCTCGTGAAAGGAACATCCTCTCCGCTTTTGTATCAAAGGATTGATTCTCTGTGCGGCAGTCACTATTCCTTTTCCCTTTTC
>JAUMVG010000120.1 GCA_030530315.1 Clostridia bacterium
GCTCCTTTTGTCTACCTCGTTTCTGTCAATCCCACAACTTTCCGTGATGAACCAATTTGAAAATCATTTACCGGATTGTGCGACTGTGGGCCTTGTTTCCAGGCATAAAATGCCGTATAATAAAATAGATGAATTTTACGTGACGGCGCGGTGCGCCGCCGGATGGGAAGGTTTACTTTGGGAAAGATCATTGCTGTGACGAATCAGAAGGGCGGCGTGGGCAAGACCACCACCGCCGTGAACCTGAGCGCCTGCGTGGCGGCGCTGGACAAGCGCGTGCTGCTGGTGGACATCGATCCCCAGGGCAACGCCACCAGCGGCCTGGGCAAGACCGACGCCGTGGAGAAGACCGTGTATGATGTGCTCATCGGCGAGGCGACCGCCCAGGAGGCCACGGTGGACACCGGCTTTGGCCCGCTGAGCCTGATCCCCACCGCCATCGAGCTGGCGGGCGCGGAGATCGAGCTGGTGGCGGTGGAGGACCGGGAAAAGCTGCTCAAGCAGGCCCTGGAGCCGATCCGGGAGCAGTACGACTACATCTTTATCGACTGCCCGCCGTCCCTGAGCCTTCTGACGCTGAACGCCCTGACGGCGGCGGACAGCGTGTTGATTCCGATACAGTGCGAATACTACGCCCTGGAGGGCGTGGGCCAGCTGGTGAACACGATCAAGCTGATGCGCAAGCGCCTGAACCCGGACCTGGCGGTGGAGGGCATCCTGCTGACGATGTTCGACGGCCGCACGAACCTGTGCGCGCAGGTGGTCCAGGAGGTGCGCAACCACTTCCGGGACGAGGCCTTCGCCACGATGATCCCCCGAAACGTGCGCTTGAGCGAAGCCCCCAGCTACGGGCTGCCCATCCACCTGTACGACGCCCGCTGCAGCGGCGCGAAGGCCTACCAGGAGCTGGCGCAGGAGCTGCTGGAGCGCAATGCCTGAATAGAATGTGAGGTGTAAGCCATGGCGAAGAAGATACAGCGCGGCCTGGGCCGGGGCCTGGGCGCCCTGCTGGGCGACGCGGTGGAGCCCGAGGCAACCGTCGCGGCGGCTGCCCCCGCGGCAGCGGCGCAGAGCGAAGTGGACGCGGTGCGGCTGCTGCCCATCCGCCTGATCGACCCCAACCGGGATCAGCCCCGCAGGAGCTTTGACGAGGCGGCGCTGAACGACCTGGCGGCTTCCATCCGCGCGGTGGGCGTGCTCCAGCCGATCATCGTGTCGCCCAACGGCGAGCGGTACACCATCATCGCCGGCGAGCGGCGCTATCGCGCCTCGCGGCTGGCGGAGCTGGAGGAGATCCCCGCCATCGTCCGGGATTGGGACAGCCAGATGCGGCTGGAGGCCGCACTGATCGAAAACCTGCAGCGCGACGACCTGAACCCGGTGGAGGAGGCCATGGGCGTGCGCCGGCTGATGGACGAGGCCGGGCTGACCCAGGAGAAGGTGGCCGAGCGGCTGGGCAAGAGCCGCCCCGCCGTGGCGAACCTGCTGCGGTTGCTGACGCTGCCGGACAGCGTGAAGCAGCTGCTGGTGGAGGGCAAGTTGTCCGCCGGGCACGCCCGGGCGCTGGTGACGGTGAATCCCCGCCGCCAGGTGCAGCTGGCGAACCTGACGGTGCAACAGGGCTGGTCCGTGCGCCAGCTGGAGCGCATCTGCGCCCAGCCGGTGAAGGAGGAGGTCAGGAAGCCCCGCCCGCCCAGGGACGCCCAGATCGGCGAGCTGGAGGGCATGGCCCGGGAGCTGTTCGGCACCCGGGTGCGCCTGGACGGCAATACCGAGAGCGGGCGCATCACGCTCTACTACTACAACGGCGATGATCTGCAGCGCATCTGGGATGTGCTGGAGATGGCGCGGGACAAGTGACGAGGGACAGCCTATGTACAGCGAAAGGGATATGCAGGAGATCAACGGCAGGATCCGAAAGAACTGGCTGGTGCTGGCGCCGATCCTCGTCGTGTTGCTGGCGGCCTACGTCTACGGCCTGGAGGCGTCGATGCAGTGGGTCTCCATGGCGGCGGGCGCGCTGCTGGTGGTGGCCGCGTGCTATGGATTGCTGGCCTACCTGATGCCAAACTACCGCTACAAGGGCTTTTTGATCGACATGGCCCAGGGACTCTCCCGGGACGTGAAGGGCACTGTGGTGGAGATCAGCGACACGGCGGAGCCCCAGGACGGCGCGATGGTGCTGCCGGTGCGGGTGCTGCTGGATTCGGATGAGCCGGCCGCGGCGATCGGCGCGTCGGCGCAGTCCAGGCGGCTGGGCCTGGAGGACGAGAAGGACACCCAGGGCGAGCGCATCGTCTACCTGAACGCCTCCAAGCGGGACCGGTTTCCCCAGGTCGGCGCCGAGGTGCTGCTGCACTGCTATGGGCGGCACATCAAGAGCGTCGATTGAGGATAAGGGATTAGGGATTAGACAGGAGAACGGAATTCGGCAAGGCTGTTCGGAAGGGGGCGTGACATGGCGGAGAGGTTGAGCCAGCCGCTGCTGGTCGTCGCGGCGGTCACCCTTCGGGAGGGCCGCGTGATGATCTGCCAGCGCAGGCCCGAGGTCCACAACGGGTTAAAGTGGGAATTCCCGGGCGGCAAGCTGGAGAGCGGGGAGAGCCCGGAGGCGGCGCTGGCCCGGGAGCTTCGGGAGGAGTTGGACATCGAGGTCCGCGTGGGCCGCGTCTTCGACGCCGTCTACCACCGCTACTCCGACCGGGACGTGCTGGTGCTCTTCTATGGCTGCGAGATCCTCTCGGGTGAGCCGAGGACGGTGGACTGCAACGCCATTGCGTGGGTCGAGCCGGAGCGGCTGGGGGAGTACGACTTCGCCGGCGCGGACCGCGCGTTTGTGGAGCGCCTATTCTGACATTTGGGCCGCGAAAAGGCGGGATTGGGCGGCAAGCCCTTCCCCGGAGGCCTGAAAGCTGGTATACTTGGGGCACGATGGAGGCCGGGAAGACGCCCGGCCCGCATGAGGAGGTGAATGCTCCATGAGCAGTCTGGGCAGTCTGGTGGCAGGCAACATTCCGGTGCTGATCATGATGCTGGTGGGCGTGGGCCTGCTGGTGTTTGAGATGTACGTCCCGGGATTCGGCGTGCCGGGGATTTCCGGCATCGCGCTGCTGGTGCTGGGCTTTATACTGCTGGGACCGACGCTGGCGCAGGGATTGCTGCTGTTCGCGATCCTGGCGGCCATACTGTGTGTGGCGCTGTCGATCTGCCTGTTCACGGCCTCGAGGGGCCGGCTGAGCAAGTCGAAGCTGGTGCTGAACGACGTGGCCGTGGCGGCGGATGCCGCGGAGAACAACGACCTGAACTACTTCATCGGCCGCGAGGGCGTGACCCACACGGCGCTGAGGCCCGCGGGCATCGGCGAGTTTGACGGCGTCAAGCTGAACGTGGTGTCCGACGGCGAATTCATCGCCCAGGGCAAGGCCATTCGGGTGCAGTCGGTGGAGGGCAACCGCATCGTGGTTGCCGAACTGAAGGAAAAAAAGGATTAACAGGAGGGTATCGTCATGTATAGGTACGGTACGAATATTGCGGCCATCGCGCTGCCGATTATCATCGTCGTCGTCATCATCGCGCTGTTCTCGCTGTTCCCGCTGGGACTGTGGTTCTCGGCGCTGATGTCCGGCGTGCACGTCAGCATCTTCAACCTGGTGGGCATGAAGTTCCGCCGCGTGAATCCCCGGCGCATCGTGCCCCCGATGATCAAGGCCCGCAAGGCCGGCATCAACGTTTCCATGAACGAGCTGGAGACGCTGTACCTGGCCGGCGGCAACGTCGACCGCGTGGTGGACGCGCTGATCGCCGCCCAGAGCGCCCAGATCCAGCTGACCTTTGAGCAGTCCAAGGCCATCGACCTGGCCGGCCGCAACGTGCTGGAGGCCGTGAAGATGTCCGTCAACCCGAAGGTCATCGAGACCCCCGTCATCGCTGCCATCGCCAAGAACGGCATCGAGCTGCGGGCCAAGGCCCGCGTCACCGTGCGCGCCAACATCGACCGCCTGGTCGGCGGCGCCGGCGAGGAGACCATCATCGCCCGCGTTGGCGAGGGCATCGTCACCACCGTCGGCTCCTCCGAGAGCCACAAGGACGTGCTGGAGAACCCCGACCTGATCAGCCGCACCGTGCTGAACAAGGGCCTGGACGCCGGCACCGCCTTTGAGATTCTGTCCATCGACATCGCCGATGTGGACGTGGGCCGCAACGTAGGCGCCCAGCTGCAGATGGACCAGGCTGAGGCCGACCGCCGCATCGCCCAGGCCAAGGCCGAGGAGCGCCGCGCCATGGCCGTCGC
>JAUMVG010000051.1 GCA_030530315.1 Clostridia bacterium
AGCACGAACTCGCTTGTTCGTGCCCCTCGTTGCCCTATCTTAGTGACATTGCCATGACAGCGATTGCACATGAAAAAGAGACGCAAACCCTGCAGCAGTGGCTGAAAAAGCACGGCTCCACCGTGGCCTCCGTCAGCGGCCTGCTGTTCTGCCTGGTCTTCTTCACCATCACCACGGGCATCAAGGGCGAGAGCATCTGGAGCGCCAGCAAGCTCTCCACCCTGATCGGCGACGTGATCGTCACGGCCCTGATGGCCGTGGGCGCGGTGTTCATCTACTCCCTGGGCAACATGGACGTGAGTATCGGCAAGCAGATCGGCCTGTACAGCACGCTGCTGGTGATCATCGGAAACGCCACGGGCAGCCTGCTGGTCGCCATACTGGTCTGCCTGGTGATCGCGGTGGTCATCGGCGTGGTCAACGGCTCCGCGGGCGAGCTGCTGCACATGTATTCGGTCATCTCCTCGGTGGTGTTCATGATGGTGCTCTCCGGCGTCAGCACGATCATCTACTCGAACCTCGGCACCCGCAACATCTCCATGAATCCCGGCATCGACCTGACCCTGTTCCGGCAGCCCTGGTTCATGGTGCTGGTGCTGGCCATCGAGACCCTGGTGATCGGCTACTTCTTCTACTTCACCAAGTTCGGCAAGTACGCCCGGGCCATCGGCGCCAACCAGACCGCCACCTCCCAGAGCGGCGTAAACATCATCCTGTACCGCGTGATCCCCTACATCTTCTTGGCGGTGTGCCTGGTGACGGCCTCGCTGTTCCAGATGGGCTACACCGGCGCGGCCAGCGACTCCACCGGCACCGGCTTTGAGATGAACGTGATGGTTTCGCTGATCCTGGGCGGCATGCCCCTGAAGGGCGGCATGAAGTCCCGCCTGTCCTGCGCCATCATCGGTTCGCTGACCTATTCCCTGCTGGCCGTGGGCCTGCCCATCATCGGCGTGCCCACCCGTCTCACCTTCCTGATCAAGGCCGCCATCTTCCTGATCGTGGTGCTGATCACCTGCCGCCAGAAGAGCGGCGTGCTGCCCCGGTAAATCAAGCGCGATAGCAGGCTTACGGCCTGTGAGCATCATAAAGCAAGGAGGATTATCCCATGAAGAAACTGGTAGCTGTCGTATTGACCCTGGCCCTGCTGCTGTGCGCGGCGGTGGTTCCCGCCTCTGCCGAGGGCAAGGGCAAGATCCTGTACCTGTCCAACCTGAACAGCGGCGCTCAGTATGAGTTCTATGTTGCCTACCTGAACATGATGGCCGAGCAGCTGGGCTACACCGTGGAGATCGTCTACGGCGACGGCTTCAACGATCCCGCCGGCAACCTGAAGGCCGTGAAGAACGCTTACACCTCCGATGTGGTGGGCCTGATCTCCTGCATGGACGGCGGCCTGATCAACATCATGGAGGAGTATCCCGACATGTGGGTCGTGGGCTTCTTCTCCGACTTTGACAACGTGTTCAACGCGGGTGGCACCAGCGAGGGCGTCCTGCAGAAGGATCACTTCCTGGGCCTGATGGGCGACAACTACATCAGCGGCACCGCCGTCGGCGAGGCCTATGCCGAGGAAGTCATTGCCCGCGGCTACAAGAGGGTCTCCACCTGCATCTTCCCGGTCTACGCCTATCCCAAGCACACCGAGGCTGACGCGGCCTTCCGCGCCTACATCGAGAACTACAACGCCACCGCCGAGGAGCCCATCGAGATCGTGGGCGAGACCACTGTGCTGAACTTCACTCCCCTGGAGACCAACTACTTCTTCGAGGACGGCAACGACGATCTGGACTGCATCGTGGGCTTCTGCGCCGGCACCACCTTCGTCTATCCCACCGTGGTGGAAGCCAAGGCCATGGGCATCTGCAAGGAGGACATGCAGATCATCACCGGCGGCTTTGACAACGACCCCGACCTGATGGCCGACTGCGGCGACGACAAGAACATCGTTCGCCTGACCACCGCCGCCTTCGAGAGCATCATCTGGCCTATGGCCATGATCGACGCCGCCATCTCCGGCAACATGTACAAGGACTATCCCGGCGTGGAGCGCATGGACTCCGGCATCATGACCATCAACAGCACCGAGAAGTTCGAGGCTGTCGTCAACAATTCCCCCATGGGCGCCACCAACGATGAGGACCGCCTTGCCAAGGCCCAGGCCAGCTGGGACGACATGAAGGATTACTTCGCCAGCGTCAACCCCGACGCCAGCTACGCGGCCCTGACCGAATACTGCCAGAGCTTCTCCGTGGAAGGCTACATGGACTAATATTGACCGCTCCCGCCCGGAGCCATAACCTCCGGGCGGGACTTCCCCCGGACTTGTTTCCCCAACACTGCTGATATTGGAGGCAGATTCCATGAATAAAGCGTTGGACATAATCAAGCGCATTGCCGGAACGCTGATGCTGCCGGTGATCATGTTTGTGGTCATGAAGGTGCTGTGCAATGCCAACGGCAAGAAGTTCCTTGAAAACATGGCCATGTGGAAGGTGCTGATCCCGGACGTGGCGGTGTCGGTGGCCTGCGCCATGGGCATCGGCCTCCAGTTCAAGAACGGGCGTTTTGACTTCTCGGGCGGCTCCATCATGCTGGTGAGCGCCATCGTGGCGGGCAGCATCGCCCGCGATGCCGGCACCGGCAGCCCGCTGCTGTTCTGCGTGATCGCCGTGGCCCTGTGCGTGCTGCTCAGCGTGGGCGTGTCTCTGGTGTACGTCTATGGCCGCCTGCCCATCATGATCGCCACCATCGGCATGGCGCTGCTGTATGAATCCATCACCCCGCTGATCTTCGGCGGCGGCGGCGTGAACCTGGTGTCCGTCAAGTTCATCAAGCAGCTCTCGGCCTATCCCACGGTGCTCATCCCCTTCGCCTGCGCGGTGCTGGTCTACGCGGTGTACAACTACCTGTCCACCACCGGCAAGCAGAGCCTGCTGCTGGCCAAGAACCAGCAGGCGGCGGTGAACATCGGCGTGAACGAGAACAAGAACGTCATCCTCAGCTATGTGTACAGCGGCCTGATCTTCGGCTTTGCCACCATCATCTGGGCCTCCCTGGGCAAGCGGGACGCCAGCTTCTCCTCCCTGAGCACGGTGGGCGAGCTGTTCTCCAACATACTGCCCGTGTTCGTGGGCCTGTACATCGGCGCGTTCTGCGGCGATACCATCGGCATCATCATGGGTTCCCTGGCCATCTGCATGATGAAGACCGGCCTGACCATGGTGTTCAAGGCCGAGCTGGGCGGCGCCATTTCCACGGCCATGATGGGCCTGTTCGTGTTCCTGGTGAACCTGGTGGCCGGACAGAGCGGCAACCTCAAGAAGCTGGTCGGAAAGATGTTGGTCAGACACAACCCGATCAAGGCCTGACAAACTCTATACCACCCTATGGCGGGCGAAGGCTTTTACTTTTCTCGATCATTATGAAGAAGATCCTTCGCTCCGCTCAGGATGACACCTGTACGCCTGTCATCCTGAGCGGAGCGTCAGCGGAGTCGAAGGATCTTTTCCATTTCACATTCGAGAACAGTATTAAAAACCGCGCCCGCCATTTTTGAAATCGCGTATGATTAGCGAACCGGCGAGCAGAGCGAGCGGTTGCGCGGGTCGGCGGCGTTCGCTGCCGGTGGCTCGGCAAAGCGTTCAGGACGACGCCGACAATCATGAAAGGAAATTCGCGATGAAGATTGCAGATATCCGCGTCAACGGCATCCGCGAGCCCCTGGGCTTTTCGCTGCCGCACCTGTCCGTCTCCTGGAAGACGGTGGAAACGGCGTCCAGGAAACCGGTATTCTCGCGCCTCTGCGTGGCCGAGGATTTGGACTTTTCGAAAATCCTGTTTGAGAAGGAAGCGGCAGAGCTGCGCTCCATCGGTGAGGACGTGGGCCTGGCGCTGCGCCCCCGCACCCGGTACCATGTCCGGGTGGAGGTCAAGGGCGACGCCGGAGATGCCGCCGTGGGCGAAAGCTGGTTCGAGACCGGGAAGATGGACGAGCCCTGGCAGGCGAAGTGGATCGGGCCTGCGGAGGGGGACGACGATCATCCCGCGTTCTTCCGCGGCTTCTCCGTGCCGGAGGGCGTCGTCTCCGCCCGGCTGTATGTGACCGGGCTGGGGCTGTACGAGGCCTATGTCAACGGCGAAAAGGCCGGGGACGATCTGCTGGCCCCCTTCTGCAACGACTACAACGCGCACGTGCAGGCCCAGACCTACGACGTGACCGCGCTGATGAAGGCCGGCGAGAACCGGCTGGAGATCATTACCGGAAACGGCTGGTACAAGGGCCGCCTGGGCTATGAGGGCCGAAGCGGGGTCTACGGCAGCCGGTTCCAGGCGATCGCCGAGCTGCGCCTGACGCTCGCTGACGGCACGGAGCGGGTGATCGGCACGGACGAGACCTGGCAGTACCGGGGCAGCGACTTCGAGGCTACGGACATCTACGACGGCGAATGCCTGAACCGCCTGCTGTGGCAGGGGAAGGAGAACGCGGGCAAGCCGGTCGTCCTGATGCCGGAAAAGACGCTGGTGGACCGCTACAGCCTGCCCGTCGTGGTGAAGGAAAGCCTGCCGGTTTGCGAGGTCATCCACACGCCGGCGGGGGAGACCGTGCTGGACATGGGCCAGAACTTCACCGGCTATCTGGAATACACCGCCGATTTTCCCGCCGGCACGCGGATCACGCTGGACCACGGCGAGATCCTGCAAAACGGGAATTTCTACAACGACAACTACCGCACCGCCAAGGCGCAGATGATCTATGTGGCGGATGGCCGTCGGGAGACGGTGCGGGCGCACTTCACCTATTTCGGCTTCCGCTATGTGCGGGTGACGGGCTGGCCGGGGGAGGTCAGGCCCGGGGATTTCACGGGCCGGGTCGTCTACTCCGACCTGGATGCGTCCATGCGCTTCCACAGCTCCCACGAAAAGCTGAACCGCCTGGCGCAGAACGCCCTCTGGGGCCAGCGCAGCAATTTCCTGGACATGCCCACCGACTGCCCCCAGCGGGACGAGCGGCTGGGCTGGACGGGAGACGCCCAGGTGTTCTCGCCCACGGCTTGCTTCCAGATGGACGCGCGGGCCTTCTACCGCAAATTCCTGGACGACCTGCGGGTCGACCAGCTGAAGCACGGCGGCGCCGTAGCCAACTACCTGCCCAATTTCGGCGGCATGCCCAGCGGCAGCAGCGTGTGGGGTGACATCGCCACCATCCTGCCCATGACCCTGTACGATTACTATGGCGACAAGGCAGACCTGCGCAGCCAGTATCCCATGATGAAGGACTGGCTGGAGTGGATCTTCCGGCAGGATCAGCAGAACGGCGGCCAGAGGCTGTGGAACTTTGGCTTCCACTTCGGAGACTGGCTGGCCCAGGACGGCGTGACGCCCCAGAGCATGAAGGGCGGCACCGACGACTTCTTCGTGGCCAGCATGTACTATTACGCCTCCGCCCGGAAGGTGGAGCGGGCCGCCCGCATCCTGGAGATGGGGGTGGACGCGGACAGATACGGCAGGCTGGCAGAGGAGATCCGCGCGGCGATCCTGAGGGAGTATTTCAGCCCCAACGGGCGGCTGTGCGTGGACACGCAGACGGCCTATCTGCTGTGCCTGAACTTCGGCGTATATGTGGATAAGGACCGCCTGCTGGAAGGCCTGAAGCAGCGCTTCAAGAAGGACTGCTTCAAGATCAAGGGCGGCTTCGTGGGCGCGACCATGATGTGCCGGGTCCTGGCGGAAAACGGCCTGGAGGACCTGGCGGCCCACTTCCTGTTCCAGGAGGGCTTCCCGGGCTGGCTGCACTGCGTGAACCTGGGGGCCACGACCATCTGGGAGCGCTGGAATTCCGTGCTGGACGACGGCAGCATCAGCGGCACGGGCATGAACTCGCTGAACCACTATTCCTACGGCTCTGTGATGGAATACGTGTTCCGCGACCTGGCGGGCATCCGGCCGCTGGAAGCGGGCTTCACAAGGGTGCGCTTCGCGCCCCAGCCCACCTGGCGCCTGAAGGAGCTGTCCTGCGCCTATGATTCCGTCAGCGGCGAATATGCCTCCCATTGGCGCGTCAACGACGACGGCACGCTGACGGTGCACTTTGAGGTGCCCTTCGGATGCGCGGCGGAGGCCGTGCTGCCGGGCTGCGACCGGGTGGTCGAGCTGTCAGCGGGCGCTTACGAGGAGACCTACCGGCCGAACGTGGACTATCGCCTGAAATACACCATGAACAGCCGGCTGGCCGAGATGAAGGACGACCCGGAGGCGCTGGCGGCGCTCAAAGCAGACCTGCCTGGAGCCTGGGAGATGATCGCGTCCAACGACGAGGAGTTCATGACCATGAGCCTGGAGGAACTGAAAACCCTGTTCTTCCGGGGCTTCAACCCGCAGATGGTGGCGGAGGGCGCAAGGCGCCTGCTTGAATTGAAAGCGAATTGAGGAGGAAGACCCCATGATCGATCTGAGAGCCAATCCGTTTTTCCTGGACGATGAGGCCGTCCGATGGGTGGAAGAGACGAAGACACAAATGACCACGGACGAAAAGCTGGAGCAGCTGTTTTTCCCCATCGGCTATTCGCCCAACGAGGGCTATTTGCAATTTGAATTGCTGAACCGCCATCCGGGCGGCGTCATGTTCCGCACCGGAAAGACCGAGGAGCTGTTCTCCGCCTATTCCTACCTGCAGAACAACACGAAGATCCCCCTGTTCCTGGCGGCAAACCTGGAGGCCGGCGGCGACGGCATCGTGGAGGAGGGCACTGCCTTCGGCAAGCAGATGCAGTGCGCCGCCACCGGCGATCCCGAGCAGGCCTATCGGCTGGGCAGGATCGCCTGCGCCGAGGGCCAGGCGGTGGGCTGCAACTACGCCTTCGCCCCGGTGGTGGACATCGACCTGAACTATCACAACCCCATCACCAACGTGCGCACCTACGGCAGCGATAAGGACATGGTGAAGGCCTGCGGCCTTGCCTACATGAAGGGCGCGATGGAATGCGGCAGCGCCGTCTCCATCAAGCACTTCCCGGGCGACGGCGTGGACGAGACCGACCAGCACATTCTCACCAGCGTCAATTCCCTGTCCTGCGAGGAATGGGATGCGAGCTATGGGGACATCTACAAAACGTTGATCGACAACGGCGCGCTGACCGTGATGGTGGGCCACATCGCCATGCCCGCCTATCAGAAGAGATTCAACCCCAATCACCCCGACAAGCTGATGCCCGCCACCCTGTCGCCCGAGCTTCTGAAGAACCTGCTCAGGGAACAGCTGGGCTTCAACGGCATGATCATCACCGACGCCTCGCCCATGGTGGGCTTCCTGTGCGCCATGGACCGGCGCAGGTCCGTGCCCTTCAGCATCGAGGCGGGCTGCGACATGCTGCTGTTCAACAAGGATTATGAGGAAGACCTCACCTACATGAAGCAGGGCTACGCCGACGGCATCCTCTCCGAACAGCGGCTGGACGAGGCCGTCACCCGCATCCTGGCCGCCAAGGCCGCCCTGAAGCTGCACGAGAAGCAGAAGAGCGGCACCCTGGCCCCGCAGCGGGAGAACCTGTCCGTGATCGCCTGCGAGCAGCACAGGGCGTGGGCGAAGGAGTGTGCCGACAAGGCCGTGACGCTGGTGAAGGACACGCAGGGCCTGCTGCCCATCGATCCCGTGAAGCATCATCGGGTGCTGTTTGAGATCCTGGGCAAGTGCCCCAGCGAGCGGCGCGTGGCCAAGCGCTTCATCGAGGACATGGAAAAAGAGGGCTTTGAGATGATCCCCTACCAGGAGGAGGTCTTCGACTTCTCCAAGCCCATGCATATGGAGACCGTGGAGGAATTCCGCGGCAAGTACGACCTGGTGATCTACATCGGCAACGTGGAGAACGCCTCCAACAAGACCACCGCCCGGCTGAACTGGCACGCGCCCTACGGCGCGGGAAACAACATTCCCTGGTTCGTGGAGGTGGTGCCCACGCTGTTCATCTCGCTGCAGAACCCCTATCACCTGCTGGACGTGCCCATGGTCAAGACCTATATCAACGCCTATTCCAACCACGACCTGATGATCGACACCGTGGTGGAAAAGCTGGTGGGCAAGAGCGCGTTCAAGGGCGTGAGCCCTGTCGATCCCTTCTGCGGGAAGGACTACCTTGGCTACTGAGGAGGCGGTACGATGAAATTTCAAGCGGTCATATTTGACCTGGACGGCGTGATCTGCTTCACCGACGAATACCACTACCGCGCCTGGAAGGCCATGGCGGACGGCATGGGCATTTACTTCGACCGAACCATCAACAACCGGCTGCGGGGCGTCAGCCGCATGGCCAGCCTGGAGATCGTGCTGGAGAAGTACGACGGCCCCGCCCTGAGCCAGGCGGACAAGGAGCGGCTGGCCGCGCAGAAGAACGACATCTACCGGGAATCGCTGCACGAGATGAGCACGGCGGACCTGAGCGATGAGGTGAAGGAAACGCTGGACGGCCTGCGGGCCATGGGCCTGAAGCTGGCCATCGGTTCCTCCTCCAAGAACACGCCCTTCATACTGGGGCAGATCGGCCTGGCCGGGTATTTTGACGCGGTCAGCGACGGCAACAACATCACCCGTTCCAAGCCGGATCCCGAGGTGTTCGTGAAGGCCGCCCAGATGCTGGGCATCGCGCCGGAGCGCTGCCTGGTGGTGGAGGACGCCGTGTCGGGCGCCGAGGCGGGGCACGCGGGCGGCATGAAGGTGGCCTGCCTGGGCGACGCCGCAAAGAACGGGGCCGGCGACTGGAACATGGAGAGCATCCGGGAGCTTCTGGACATTGTGAAAGAATAAGGAGCGGTTTGCGATGGTCGATCTGAAAGCCAAGCCCTTTTACCTGACGGACAGGGAAATCCAATGGGTGGAGGACACCCTGGCCTCCATGACGCTGGAGGAAAAGCTGAGCCAGCTGTTCGTGCTGCTCAAGGCCGTGCCCGGCGTGGACGAGGGGCAAATCAAGCATCTGATGGAAACCGCGCGCCCCGGCGGCATGCGCTGGCAGGGCGGCGACAAGCACAGCGTCTGGCAGCAGAACCGCTATTTCCAGCAGTTCAGCCGCGTTCCTGTGCTGATCGCGGGCAACTGCGACGACGGCGGCAACGGCGTGCTGCCCAAGGAGGGCACCTTCGTTGCCACGGCGGCGGAGGCCGGGGCCAGCGAGGGGACCGAGACCGCCTACCGCATGGGCTATGTGGCCGGCAGGGAGGCGGCGGCCATCGGCGTCAACTGGATGTTCAACCCGGTGGCGGACGTGTACAAGAATTGGCGCAACACCATCGTGAACACCCGCTCCTTCGGCAGCGACCCGGACCGGGTGATCGAGTGCGTGCGCGCGTACATCCGGGGCATCAAGGACGCCGCGCCTCACATGGCCTGCACCTGCAAGCACTTCCCCGGCGACGGCTGGGACGAGCTGGACCCCCACATTTCCCCGGCCCACAACGAGGCGGGCGTGGAGGAGTGGCTGCAAAGCTATGGCAGGGTGTACCGGACGATGATCGACGAGGGCCTGGAGACCGTCATGACGGGCCAGATCTCCCTGCCAGCCATGAGCCGGAAGCTGCGTCCCGGCATTAAAAACGAGGAGATCATGCCGGCCTCCCTGGCGCCGGAGCTGCTGGGCGACCTGCTGCGCGGCGAGCTGGGCTTCAACGGCCTGATCATCTCCGACGCCTCCCACATGATCGGCATGTCCGGCGTGATGGCGCGCAGCGAGGCGGTGCCCCGGTGCATCGCCGCGGGCTGCGACATGTTCCTGTTCGCCAACGATTTCGAGGAGGATTTGGGCTACCTGAAGGCGGGTTATGAGCGCGGAATCGTCACCGAAGAAAGGCTGAGGGACGCGCTCCTGCGCGTTCTGGGCCTGAAGGCGCGGCTTAAGTTGTACGACGAAGCGGTGCGCTGCCCCGACGAAGCCGGGCTGGACGCGATCGGCTGCGAGGAACACAAGCAGTACACCGTTCAGGCTGCCGACGCGGGCGTGACGCTGGTGAAGGACACCCGCGGACTGCTGCCCATCGACCCGGCGCAGCAGAAGAACGCCCTGCTGATCTACGCGCAGAGCACCCCCAACAGCAAGGCATACCAGGGCGACGGCATGCGCTCGCTGATCACCGAGGAGCTGGAGCGAGCGGGCTTTGCCGTCACCCAGTGCCCCAGCTTCTACGACCTGGAGGTAGAAAACGGCCCCCATCCCATGAACTTCGTCAAGATGATGCAGATGGGACGTCGGGAGGACTTCAAAAAGCAATACGACGTGGTGTTCGTGTTCATCTACGTGAAGGGCTATGCCCAGCGCAACGTGGAGCGCCTGGCCTGGAGCAGCGGCCACTCCATGGAGATGCCCTGGTACACCGAGGAGGTGCCCACCGTGGGCGTCAGCCTGAACTACACCAACCACCTGGTGGACTGCGCCAACATACACACCTTCGTGAACGCCTACGGGCCGAACCGGGAGAATGTGCGCGCCGCCATCGAGAAGATCACGGGCAGGAGCGCTTTCCGCGGCACGGCGGACGACACCGTGTTCTGCGGGCGCTGGGACACCCGGCTGTAAAGGAGGAACAGGCTTGAAAATAGAGACCATCGTTTTGAATCAGGAGAGGGACGTCAGCCTGACGGCGTATATCCAGCCGGTGGGCGGGGAGTTCGGCCGGATCGAGCGCCGCCCGGCCGTGCTGGTCATCCCCGGCGGCGGCTATCACTTCTGCTCCGACCGCGAGGCCGAGCCCGTGGCCTTCGCTTATCTGAAGGCGGGCTATCAGGCGTTCATACTGCGCTATTCCCTGAACGAGCAAGCCGTATGGCCCAATCCGCTGGACGATTACGAGCAGGCCATGGCGCTGATCCGCCAGAGCGCGGATGCGTGGCACGTGGCGGGGGAGAGGATCGCCGTGGTGGGCTTTTCCGCCGGAGGACACCTGGCCGCCTGTGCGGCGACGATGTCGAAGAACCGGCCCAACGCCGCCATACTGGGTTATCCGGTCATCGACGGCGCTTGCGCCAGGGATTACCTGCCCTCCGCGCCGGATGTCATTGAACATGTGGATGGGAACACCTGCCCCTGCTTCGTGTTCGCCACCCGCACGGACAATCTGGTGCCCGCGTCGAACGCCATCCACCTGGTCGACGCCCTGTATCAGAAGGAGGTGGCCTTTGAGAGCCACATCTATTCCAACGGCCACCATGGCCTTTCCACCGGCGACACCAGCATCGAAGGCGAGGCCTTCTGCGAGCGCTATAGCCGCTGGGTGGAGGACAGCATTGCCTGGCTGGGTGACGTGTTGGGCGGCGTGACGCCCAAGGGCCTGACCGAACCGCGCTTTGGCGCGAAGGTCAACGGCAATCGTGAAAGTACGCTGAACCTGGACTGCACCATGGCCCATCTGATGGCCAGCGAGTCTGCCACGGCCCTGCTGGACGCGGCCATGCCCGGGTGGAGCAAGGGCTTTCCCAGTGCCGCCGCGGGCACCATCACGCTGCGGGACGGGCTGGCATACAGCGGGCTGGACGCCGGGACGATTGCGCAGATCGAGGCGAAGCTGAACGCCATCGACAACCGAAAAGGGGAGGATCAGTGATGTCCGCGTTGGAGGATTTCAAGAGAAGCAAGCGATTGGCGGTCTGCGTGGATTCCGACGGCTGCGCCATGGACACCATGAACATCAAGCACATCCGCTGCTTTGGACCGTGCATGGTGACGGAATGGGGGCTGGAGCAATGGCGGGAAGCCATTCTGGAGCGCTGGAACGTGATCAATCTGTATTCTGGCACCCGGGGGATCAACCGCTTCAAGGGCCTGGCGATGGCCCTGGGCGAGATTGACAGTCAGTACACCCCTATCGACGGCGTGGAAGCGCTGATCGACTGGGCCGGGCACGCGCCGGAGCTGTCCAACGACGCCGTCAAAAAGGAGCTTGGGCGCGATCCCATCTTCCAAAAGGCGCTTGACTGGAGCGTCGCCGTCAACAAGGCCATCACCGCCCTTCCGCAGGAGGAGGTCAAGCCCTTCGCGCATGTGAAGGAGGCGCTGGCAGCGGCGCATCGCGTCGCCGACGTGGTGGTCGTCTCCAGCGCCAACCCGGAGGCCGTGCGGGACGAGTGGAAGCGCTTCGGCCTGATCGGGGACGTGGACCTGCTCTGCACCCAGGAGATGGGCAGCAAGGCCTACTGCATCGGCAGGCTGACGGAAAAGGGCTACGACGCCATACTGATGTGCGGCGATGCCCCCGGAGACGAACAGGCGGCCCGGGAAAACCACGTGCTGTACTATCCCATTCTCGTCAATCGGGAGGATGAAAGCTGGCGGCGCTTCCTGGATGAGGCGCTGGGCCGCTTCACCGAAGGCACCTTCGCGGGAGCGTATCAGCAGGCGCTGATCGAAGCCTTCAACGCAAACCTGGGTCAGTGAAAGGAGAAAGACATGGAGATCAGGATCGACAGCGGCCTTCCCCGCATTCCCCATAAGAAGCACTGGCAGTTCTGCGTGGGGTCCGCCCACGCGCTGATGGCGCTGCGCACGGATTACACGCGGCAGCTCAAGTTCATCCATGACACGCTTGGGATCCAGCGGGTGCGCTTCCACGGCATCTTCTGCGACGACATGCGCACCGTGAACGACCTGTCCTCGCAGCTGGACGTGCCCGGGGCGGAGGCGTTTTCGGAATACAACTTCAACGCCTGCGGCGTCGCCTATGACAACGTGCTGTCGGCCGGCATGAAGCCGCTGGTGGAGCTGTCCTTCATGCCCGAAAAGCTGGCGCTGAAGGAGGAGGGGCGGCCCGTGAAGGGCGGCTTCTTCTACAGGCCCAATATCGTGCCGCCCGCGGATTACAGCAAATGGCGGGAATACCTGCAGGCCTTCGTCCGCTTCCTGATCCACCGCTACGGCGTCGAGGAAGTGCGCACGTGGCTGTTCGAGGTGTGGAACGAGCCCGACCTGCCCTTCGTGTTCTGGAACGGCACCCGGGACGAGTATTTCCGCCTGTACGCGGAATCCGCCCGGGCCATCAAGGACGTGGACGCGCAGATCCGGGTGGGCGGCCCCTCCACCAGCAGCAGCAAGTGGATCAGCAGCTTCGTGAAATACTGCCGGGAAAACGGCGTGCCGGTGGACTTCGTCACCACGCACCAGTACGCGGGTGACCCGCTGGGCGGCGTGGAGGACCAGGGCGACGAGGAAGGCCAGGCCGGCGGCTTTGAGGCGTGGCAGGCGCGCCTGCGCCAGGCGGAGGAGACCCTGAAGGGCGTGGACGAGAAGACCTTCCTGGCGGGCTATCGCGCTGTCACGCCGGACAAATCGGAGACCACCGATATCCCGGACGACCTGTTCCGCAGGAACGCGGCCCGCGCCTGTGAGCAGGCCCAGGGCCTGCCCCTGTACTACACCGAGTGGAATGAGAACGCGATCTTCTCGGCCTATACCAACGACACCCGCAAAGTGGCGGCCTACGACGTGAAGATGGCCCTGGCCGTGGCCGACCACGTGACCGGCAGCTCCATCTGGTGCTTCAGCGACATCTTCGAAGAGCTGCATCCCTTCCCGCAGGAATTCCACGGCGGCTTCGGCATGATCACCCAGAACGGCATCCCCAAGCCCGTGTATCACGCCATGAAGCTGCTGGCTGACGCGCCGGATGCGCGCGTCGACCTGGGCGCGGAGGCGCTGGACGGCGAGATCGGCGCGGCCGCGTTTGAAGGGGACGGGGAGACCCACGTGATCCTGTTCCGGCAGAAGATGAAGAACCTGGACCTCCCCAAGGAGGAGGCGGTCATCCGCCTGGCCTGTGCCAGCAAGCCCGAGAGCGTGACCGTCCGGCGCATCGACGAGGACCACGGCAATCCCCTGAAGCTGTGGGAGGATATGGGCAGGCCCGACGCCCTGAACCGCTCGGAGGTGGAGGCGCTGAAGGAAAAGAGCGCTGTGAGGCCCGAGGAGTGGCCGTTTACGTGGGAAGACGGCGTGCTGACCGTTCGGGCAGAGCTTGGCGTCAACGACGTGTACGGTTTTGTGATCAAATAAATACCAATGAAACGGGAAGAAATGCCATGAACAAGAATGTGCTGAATACCGACCTGAGCGGCAAGGTTGCCGTGGTCACTGGAGCCGGCGGGGTACTCTGCTCCGAGTTTGCGAAGGTGCTGGCCCGTGCTGGCGCGAAGGTGGCGCTGCTGAACCGCACCCAGGAGAAGGCGCAGAAGTTCGCTGATGAGATCAGGGCTGAGGGCGGGACCGCGATCGCCTACGGCTGCAACGTTCTGGACAAGGCCCAGACGTATGCCGTGGCCGAGCAGGTCCTCCGGGACCTTGGCCCCTGCGATATCCTCGTTAACGGCGCGGGCGGCAACCATCCCAAGGCGACCACGGATAAGGAATACTACGAAGACGGCGATCTCGACAGTGACACCAAGAGCTTCTTCGATCTGGAGGAGGAGGGGATAGAGAACGTTCTGAACCTCAACTTCCTCGGCACCCTGATTCCGACCCAGGCCTTTGCCCGACAGATGCTGGGCCGCAAGGACTGCTGTATCCTCAACATCAGTTCAATGAACGCGCTCAAGCCGCTGACCAAGATCCCGGCCTATTCCGGGGCCAAGGCCGCGGTGACGAACTTCACCCAGTGGCTGGCTGTGCACTTCTCCAAACAGGGCATTCGCGTGAACGCGATCGCTCCGGGCTTCTTCTCCACCGCGCAAAACGCGAAGCTCCTCTGGAATGAGGACGGCACGCCCACGGCCCGCACCAGCAAGATCCTCGCCGCGACGCCCATGGGCCGCTTTGGCGAGAGCGAGGAGCTCGCGGGCGCGCTGCTGTTCCTGCTCAACAGCGAGGCCGCCGGCTTTATCACCGGCGTGACCCTTCCGGTCGACGGCGGCTTCTCAGCCTATGCGGGGGTGTGAGCAGACGCGCAAACCCGGCGCGCGGAGTTTGTAGAGCTGGAATCTCTCTGTGGCTGCGCAGGCGCGAGCCGGAAAGTATTAAGATGCTCGAAGGGAACGGAATTGTTCCAGGAAGCACATATCCTCCCGGCAGCGCTGTCTGGAAAGCGAGCCAGCTTTGAAGGCCTTACGGGGAGATCAGGATTCCAATAGCAGAGCCATGGGGCACAGCAAAGCTGGGCTCCATGGCTTTTTTAGACTATTGACAAACCCTGGAGGAGTATGGGGAGGCGTGAGGCCTCCCCATCTACAATCAATTCTGGCGGCATGTACGTCAGGATTGCATTTTTCGGGAACAAACGCTTGCGTTTGTGGAGAAAAATGAGTCCCTGCCAGTCAGAAAATTCGTGTCGTAAGGCGCGAATTTTCGCGTCTTCCTCTCTCGTTGAAAAACCGGGGTTTTTCAACGAATTGAGAGCCATGGGGCACAGCAAAGCTGCGCCTCATGGCTCTGTTTGAAAGGGGTTCCATAGCAGACTGTCCCGGTATTCAGCGTCAGGTTGCCGGGATCACTTCTTCTCCTGCTGGATTCGCAGGATGGTCTCCTCGGTATGCACCATGCCGGGAGAGGCGATCAGGCCCATGTTGCGCATTGTCGCCTCCGGCGTGGGACCGTTGATGCCGTGGGCGCCGTCGACGTGCGCGTCGCCCAGCGCCAGTTCCACGCTGTCAAAGGCCGTGGCGCAGGCGGCGACGCCCTTCATGACGCAGCCCTGGTTGCCGCCGTCGCAGATCATCCCCGTGATGGACGACGCCATGTTGTTCAGCGTGGCGGCCATGGCGTCCAGGCTCCCGCCCTTCAGCCAGCACAGGGCGACGGCCATGCCGGAGCCGGCGGCGATGCCGCACCCGCAGAAGGCCGAGAGCCGCCCGGAGTATTCCTTGATATAGGTGCACACCAGGTAGGACAGCATCGTCGCGCGGCACAGCTGTTCCTCGGACAGCCGATTGATTTTGACCACCGCGTACAGCGGCAGCGTGGCGATGATGCCGTGAGCGCCGGAGCCGGTGATGCTCATGGCGGGCATGGGCACGCCCATGACCCGGGCCTCGATGGCCGCGTTGCAGAGCAGGGAGGCCGAGCGCCGCTCGTCCCGGGAGATGACCTCGCCGCCGTTCATGGCCAGCAGCTTTTTGCCAAACCGCAGCCCGGGGGTGCGCATGCCCGCCTCGAACAGCGCCAGGTTGACCTTGTAGGCATCCATGACGAAGGCGATTTCCTCATAGGGCACGTTATTGACGTAGTCCACGAGGGCCTTCAGGGTGTAGGCATGGATGCGGTGCGGTTCCTCCGCCTCGGCGGAGGGTTCCGCGGCGGCCTCCGGAGCCTCGTAGACCGCCTCGCCGTTGACCGCCATGTACGCGATGTTCGTGTGGGTGTCCTGAATGGCGACCTCGGCGGCGCCCGCGCTGGTTTCGAGCAGGGCCCGGATGGAGATCCGGCTGGACACGTCCCCGAGGGTGGTCACCACGAGGCCCTGCCGGACATAGCGCTCCGCAAGGGCGTCGTCCTCCGGCGTGGCGCTCGCCAAGGCGTTCAGACCCTTCTCCGGGTCGCCCGCCACAAAGCCCAGCGCGGCGGCGCGGGCGCTGCCGAACCCCCTGGAATTGGGAATGCAGCAGGTGTCCGCGTTCTTGTACATGCCGCTGTTCATGATGATCTCCAGGCGAACCAGCTCACCGGAGATCAGGGAACGCGCCTTGGCGGCGCAGAAGGCGATGGCGCCCGGCTCCGTTACGCCGAGCGCGGGCACCATGTCGTCCTTGATCATTCGCGTCAGTTCGTGCATATCGGCCTCCGATCAGATCTTGCGCGCGGCTTCCACCACCCAGCGGATGCGCTCTTCGGGCAGGTCCTCGTAGAAGCTGCAGTCAGCGCCCAGTATGAAGCCCTTCTTGCCGCCCTGCTCGATCAGCCGGGCGACTTCCGCCTCGATCTCCTCGCGGGTGGCGGTGTACAGGAAGGAACCCTTGCGGTTGTCGAAGCCGCCCCACACCGTGCAGCCGAAGCGCCACTTGGCCTTGCGGATATCCGAGATGTCAAAGACCCTGGACCAGCCGACGATGCCGGCCTTGTAGCCGTTCCAGACGTCCAGCCGGTTCGGCAGCTGTTCCCAGGCGCATAAGTGGATGGCGTTCATGTCGCTGAGGGTGTTGGCGTAATCCAGCACGATCCGGTCATAGGGCATGACCCAGTCCCGGTACTCCTCGGCGGTGAAGCGGTTGACCTCGCCGTTCTGGACGCTGTAGAACAGGCCGTCCGCGCCGGCCTCCTGGATCACGCCGCGCACCAGCGCCTTCTCGTCCTCGGCGACGATGCCGCAGGCGTACTTCATGGCCTCGGGGTCCTCCCGGATCAGCTTCATCATCATGGGGTAGTCGATGGCCAGGCGGATGGCGGACAGGGGGTTAAATACCGTGTACAGCCCCACGCACTCGCCGTTGATGGCGTCGACCACCTTCTTCGTGCGGTCGATCTGGCCGCGGATGTAGGGGTGGTTCTCGCCGAGGGGTTCGATCTTATAGAGGTCCTCGGCCTTGGTGATGCCCTTCAGGATCGGCGACGGCCAGCCGAAGTACTTGTCCATGGACAGCTTCATGAAGTCCACATCGGTGTTCCTGAACCAGCGGGCCTGCTCTGCGGCGAAGGCGTCGTCGCTGTCCCAGAATTCCTTGCGCACATGCTGGAACATGCTCACCGGCACATGGTCGGTCTCCTGGCCGTGAAACGCGGCGATGACTCTTTCCCTTTTATTCACTGACTATACCTCCTCTGCTGATGTTTCGGTCCCGGGATCAGATCCTGCGCGCGGCCTCCACCACCCAGCGGATGCGCTCCTCGGGAAGCTCGTTGTAGATGCTGCAGTCGGAACCCAGGATGTAGCCCTTCTTGCCGCCCTGTTCGATCAGCCTGGCGACCTCCGCCTCGATCTCCTCGCGGCTGGCGGTGTAGAGGAAGGTGCCCGGACGATTGTCGAAGCCGCCCCACACCGTGGTGCCGAAGCGCCACTTCGCCTTGCCAATGTCCATGATGTCAAAGTACCTCGACCAGCTGATGACGGGCGCCTTGTAGTCCTTCCACACGTCCAAGCGGTTGGGCAGCGCCTCCCAGGCGCAGAAGTGGATGGCGTTCATGTCGCTGATGGAATTGGCGTAATCCAGCACCTTCCTGTCGCTGGGCATGACCCAGTCCCGGTACTCCTCGGCGGTGAAGCGGTTCTCCTCGCCGTTCTGCACGCTGTAGAAGATGCCGTCTGCGCCGGCCTCCTGGATGATGCCCCGGACCAGCAGCTTCAGGTCCTCGGCCACGACGTCACAGGCGTGCTTCATGGCCTCGGGGTTCTCGCGGATCAGCTTCATCATCATCGGATAGCCGATGGCCAGCCGGATGCAGGACAGGGGCACGAAGATCAGATAGATGGAAACGCATTCGCCGTTCAGGGCGTCCACGACCTTCTTCGTGCGCTCGATCTGGCCGCGGATGTAGGGATGGTCTGCGCCGAGGGGCTCGACCTTGAAGAGATCCTCGGCGCTGGTGATGCCGTTCAGGACAGGGGAGGGCCAGCCGAAGAACTTGTCGCCGGAGAGCTTCATGAAATCGACGTCGGTGTTCCTGAACCAGCGCGCCTGCTCGGCGGCGAATTGATCGTCGTCGCCCCAGAAGCGCTCGGGCATGTGCTGCCACATGCAAACCGGCACATGGTCCGTCTCCTGGCCATGAAATGCCGCGATGACCCGTTCTCTCTTATTCATGTGTTTTTCCTCCTCGTTTTTATGTCGGTCACAGGGAAGATGAAGCTGACTGTGAATGTACCACGTTATGTTTATATTAAAACAGCGCGCTGCGATTTACAATGCAAATATGTGCATGTTTCATGCAAAATCGATCATGATTGAGCGAAAACGGCCCGAAACCAGGCTGGATTTGCGCCAAATTCGACCACACGCCCCTTGCGCGCCGCGAATGACAGGGCTATAATGGAGTTGGACGGACCATGAAAGCCGAGGCCGCCGCAGGGCGCATGGGGGTGCGGATATGAGCGAGGCGCAAGAGATCGCGGTGTACTACCGCCACTTTGATCTTCCGGCGAATTTTCCGGTGATCGCGATGCTGGGGGACAAGTGGGTCTCCCGGCCGGAGCCGATCCGGTGGATCCACTTCCACAACTGCCTGGAGATCGGCTTTCTGTTCGAGGGCTCCGGGTTGTTCTACATCGATGGCGAGACCGTGCCGGTGGAGGGCCCCTGCGTGACGGTGATTCCCCAGAACGTCAGGCATCTGGTCCGCAGCGCGGAGGGCTCGCTGTGCCATTGGAACTGGCTGTTCGTCGATCCGGCACAGCTGGATCCGAACATGGATTCGCAGACCTCCGTGGCGCTGAACCGCCTGTTTCAGACCCTGTCAGCGGCGGACTGCGTGTTCCCGGCGGGCGAATACCCCCAGGTCTACGCGCTGATGGAGATGATCCTCTGGGAGATGGGGGCCGACCTTCCCTTCCGCCAGGATCTGGTGCGCGGGCTGCTCTCCGGCCTGTTCCTGCTGCTGCTGCGCCGGGGAGGCTCGTCGGTGTCGAGCCGCCCGGTGCGCCAGGGCATGACCAGCATAGAGCCGGCCATCTCCTACATCGCGGACAACTACATGCACGAGATCAGCGTCGGGACCCTGGCGGAGCTGTGCCACGTCAGTCAGTCCCACTTCCGCCGGCTGTTCAAGCAGGTGCTGGGCTGGGCGCCCCAGGAATACCTGGAGACGGTGCGGGTGGCGCGGGCCTGCGCCATGCTGTACAACGGCGACCGCTCCGTGACGGAGATCGCCGCCGGGGTGGGCTTTCCCTCGCCCTCGAGCTTCAACCGGCAGTTCAGGCGGATCTACCACATGTCCCCAAGCCAGTGGCGCAGGAAGATGCGCGGCGAGAAAAACCCTGCGGTGACCGCGTACTTCGACGTTTCGCCCGCCACGACGATGCAGTTCGTTCCCCGGGAGGGCGGGGCCCGGGAAGCGGAGCGGTGAACAGGGATCGGCCGTTGTCGCAAAGACGCCGTTCCTCGCATGGCCGAATGTGTAATTTACGCTTAAAAACATGCATTTGAGACATTGATTCTTTGAGATTCAACGTTTTCGTTTTACAATATTAACAATCCTGCGGGAGACGGTGCCGATTGCGGCACCGCCCCGTTCGGCCGCCGACTTGACGCGTTGACACGCCCAACCTGCGAGGAGGTCAGATGTATGAAAAAGCATGAACAGTTCACCGTGCTGGGTAGACCCTTCTTTCCCGTGGGGGCCCAGGCGCACAATTCCACAAGCTATGTGCTGGACGACCTCAGGATCACCTTCGATGGCGTCAGGAAGCTGAACGGCAATTCCTGCGCGGTGACGATCTGCTGGGATCGCTTCGAGCCGGAGGAGGGGCGGTTTGACGCCCGCTACATCACGGACATCATCGACCTCGCCCGCGAGATGGACCTTCACCTGGTGCTGCTTTGGTTCGGCACGTGGAAGAACGGCATCATGAGCTACTGCCCGGGGTGGGTGAAGACGCAGCCCGCGCGCTTTGAGCGGGCGCGCTCCGCGGACGGCACGCAGATGCTGAACCTGACCTGCCACTGCAAGGCCAACCTGGAGGCGGACGCACGGGCGTTCAGGGAGCTCTGCGCCGTCGTGAAGCGCCACGACGCGGACGTGGGCACGGTGCTGGGCCTTCAGGTCGAAAACGAGGCGGGCCAGTGGCTCGGCGCAAGACGGGACTTCCACCCGGAGGCCACGAAGGCCTTCGAGGCCCCGGTGCCTGAAACCCTGCTGGACTACCTCGACGCGCACCGGGACGGCGAGGCGTACCGCCGCTGGCAGTTGGCGGGCGGCGGGCGAGGGGGCAGCTGGGCGGAGGTGTTTGGCCGCTTCGGGGCGGAGGCCTTCACAGCCTGGACCGTGGCCCGATACATCGACGCGGTGGCCGAGGCGGGCAAGAGCGCCTATGACATCTTCCTGTACGTCAACGTCGCGCTGGACGGGCTGAGCAAGGGCGAGGACTTCGAACTGCCGGGCCTGAGCTACTTCGGCGGAGGCCCCGTGCCGAAGGTGCGCGACATCTGGTACGCGGCCCTGGAGCACGTGGACGCGCTGTGCCCGGACGACTACAAGCTGGAGACCAACCGTCACCGGGAGGTGCTCGAGACCTACGCCCATCCGGAGCGGGGCTGGCCGCTGTATGTGCCGGAATCCGGCCTGGAGGCCATCAACACCGCCCACATGATGTACGCCGCGGCGGAGCTGGGCGCCATCGGCTATCACATCTTCGGAGCTGAGAGCTGCCTGGACGGCCAGGGCCAGCTCAGGCCGGAGGCGGAGGGCGTCGCGCGCTCGTTCCTGATGCTCAAAAACATCGCTCCCCTGCTGATCCGCCACAGGGGAGAGCCCTGCCTGCGCGCCATCTACCAAAATACCGGGGAGACGGGCATGCTGCTGGAGCTGGAGAACTGGAAGTGCTACGCCTCCTTCGTCGGCCTGAAGGCCTACAACTGGGGGCTTTTGGGTGCGGACTTCCGCCACCCGGAGATGAACCGCGGCGCGTTCAACGACCCCTTTGACTACCGCGCGGAAAAGGGGAGGGCGATACTGGTCCAGACCGGGCCGGATGAATTCTATGCCGTGGGCCACGGCTGCCACCTGTTCTTCAGCGAATATGAGCCCCTGGACGGCTCGCTGCCCGTCAAGCTGCTCAACCCGACGCTGCAGATCACCACCACCGACTACGTGGAGGTGACGGAGGGCCATTTTGACGCGCAGGGCCGGTACGTGCCGGACCGCGTGCGCAGCGGCGACGAGAGCTGGCGCGGCCTTTGGCTGGCGGCGGACTGCGGCGTCGTCCGCTTCACGCTGAACCGGGCGGAGGGCTGACGCGCGGACTTGCTCACGGGAGGACGCTGATCCCGACTGGGACGGCGTCCTCCTGTGTTAATATTGAGGGTAGACACTGTGGAGAAACAGCGCGGAATTGGTGCATTTCAGACATAAAAACATGCAAGTTAAGCGCATCCGCTTGCTTGCATGTTATTTTTCCGTTATCATTCGAGATGGACAATGCGTAGGACGCGGGAAGGAGTGATGATATGCAGCCATGGGGATCTCGCGGCCCTGTTTCCAACTACATGCGCCGGCGGTCGGCAATGGGATACTTGTTCCTGCTTCCGGGCTTCCTGTTCTTCTGCTTCGCCATACTGATTCCGTTCATCATGGGCTTCCACATTTCGTTTACCGACTGGAACGGCATTGCCAGGGAGTATAACTATGTGGGCCTGGCCAATTTTGTCACGATGACCCGGGATTCCAGGATCATCAAGCCGCTGACCAACTCCCTGAAGTTTGCGCTGCTGGGCACTGTGGGCAACAACCTGGTCGCGCTGTCCACCGCGCTGCTGGTCAACTCCCAGCCGCTGAACCGTCCCTTCAGGGGGGCCTTCAGCCGGGTCGCCAGGACGATCTTCTTCATTCCGGTCTGCTTCAGCGCGATCCTGACCGCCTTCGTGTGGAGCTACATCTACAGCAAGGTATTTCCCGCCATGTTCGGCATCAAGAGCCTGCTGGGCCAGAAGAACACGGTCATACCGGCCATCGTGCTGATGGCGCTTTGGAACTCCCAGGGCATCAACATGCTGATCTACTACTCCGGCCTCAAGAACATCCCCCAGGAGGTGTACGAGGCGGCCATCGTGGACGGCGCGAGCCCCTGGTACAAGTTCATTCACGTGACGCTGCCGCTGCTGGCGCCGTCGTTCACCGTCTGCGTGACGCTTTCGCTGACCGGCTGGCTGCGCGAATTCGCCACCACGCTGGCGGCCACCGGAGGCGGCCCGTCCAACTATTCCCAGACCATGGCCATCTATATCTACAACAACCTGTTCTCCTACAGCAAGGCCGGCTACGGCCAGGCGGTGGCCATCGCCTTTGCCATCGGGTTGATCATCATCGGCCAGTCGGTTTCCGCCTTCTTCCGCAGCAGGGAGGTGCAGATGTGATGGTCGTCCAGGCTGATGTCATGCAGGCCAAGAAGCAGGCCGAGCGGCGCAAAAGGATCAACACCGGGCTGATGCTGGCGCTGTCCGTGGCGCTGATGCTGGTGTTTCTCGCTCCGCTGTACATCTCGTTCACAACCTCGCTGAAAAGCAAGCCCGAGCTGGCCAAGAACGTGCTGGGCCTGCCTCGCCAGCTGTACTGGGCCAACTATTCCGAGGCCATGGTGCGCTCGAACTTCTTGCGCTCGCTGATGAACTCCTGCATTGTCACCTTTCCCTCGGTGGCCCTGCTGGTGGTCATGTCCTCGATGGGTGGCTATGCCATCGCCCGCTTCGGCAAGGAGCGCAAAGCCATTGGCATGATGGACAGGATCTACCTGGCCGCGCTGATGATCCCCTTCCAGATCCTGATGATCCCGGTCTACCGGCTCTACAGGATGCTGGGGCTGCAGAACAACCTGCTGGGCGTGTTGATCATGCTGACCGGTAACAGCATGGCCTACTCCACCTTCCTCTACGTGGGCTTTATCAAGAGCGTGCCCCGGGAGCTGGAGGAGGCGGCTCTGGTGGACGGCTGCGGAACCTTCCGGGCCTACTGGACCATCGTGTTCCCGCTGCTCAAGCCCATCACCGCCACGGTGGCGGCGCTGCATATCATGTGGCACTGGAACGACTTCAACATCTCGATGATCCTGCTGCAGCGCGATGAGGTCCGCCCGTTGACGGTCAAGCAGTTCTACTTCTTCGCCGAGTACAACAAGGATTACCCCGTGGCCTTTGCCGCCGCCATCATGTCGATGATCCCGGTGATGCTCTTCTTCAGCTTCATGCAGAAGTACATCGTCTCCGGCATCGCCGCCGGCGCCGTGAAGGGTTAGCCCGTCATGTTTGGGGCGTGTGCCCCTGGATGAATACATTACAACGACCATAAAGGAGGATGCCCCGATGAAGAAGCTACTCAGTTTTGCCCTGGTAATGATGATGCTCATGGCCCTGGCCGTGCCCGCCATGGCCGAGGGAGAGGTCACCCTTAAGTGGATGCACCACTTCCAGGAGGAGCCGCTGCAGAAGTGGGTCGAGGGCCGCGCCGCGGCGTTTGAGGAGAGTCACCCCGGCGTCAAGGTCGAGATCGAAATGGTCAGCAACGACAGCTATCTGAACACCCTGAAGATGAAGATGGCGGCGGACGACGCCCCGGACATGTTTGACCTGGACAACAACACCTATCTGCGCGAGTTCGTCGACGCCGACTACATCTACTGCGTGGACGGCCAGGATGTGTTCGGCGAAGTGGACGAAGCCCTGCTGGGCGACTGCCAGATCGACGGCGTGCGCTACGGCTCCACCATCTCCACCGCGGCCTACAGCATCTGGTACAACAAGGAAGTGTTCGAGAAGGTCGGCGTGGAAGTGCCCACCACCTACGAAGAGTTCATCGACGTGTGCGAGAAGATCCAGGCCGCCGGCATTACCCCCATGGCCACGGCCTTCGCTGAGCGCAGCATCGGCTTCAACATGTGGTTCCACCCCTTCTACACCAACTACTGCTGGAAGGACGACTTCAACTGGGCCGTGGACAAGGCCAGCGGCAAGTCCACCTTCGCCGAGGACGATCGTCCGAAGAAGGCCTGGGAAGAGTTCATGTCCACCAGCAAGTACTGGTCCGACGATCCCTTCGGCACCAGCTACGACGACGCCTGCATGGCCATCGCCAACGGCGAGGCGGCCATGATCAGCAACGGCACCTGGATCCTGGCCAAGCTGCTGGAGTACAACCCCGACATCCAGCTGGGCGTGTTCGGCTATCCCACCAAGGAGTTCGGCGGCAACCTGGTCATGCGTCCCGGCTCCATCATGTGCGTGTACAACAACACCAAGGACGAGAAGAAGCTGGAGCTCACCAAGGAGCTGTTCGCCAGCCTGTTCACCCCGGAATCCGGCGAAGCCTTCGCTTCCGGCGCGATGCAGCTGTCCTCCGTCAAGGGCGTCGACTACTCCTTCAGCCCCGTGCTGGGCGAGATCATCGACTATCCCAACTATTGGTCCATCGCCGGCTTCCAGCGCTGGGGCAACGAGTATGAGGACGTCTTCTTCGATGTTGCCATGGCGCTCGCCCTGGACGGCAACGCCGATCCCGAGGCCTTCTGCGCCGAGCTGGACGCTCAGTTCTCCACGATCCAGTAATCCAGTGCCGGCAGTATTGCTGTAGCACGGCAGGGGCAGCGGCGAAGGCCGCTGCCCCTTTTAGAGTTGAGAGT
>JAUMVG010000121.1 GCA_030530315.1 Clostridia bacterium
TTCATAGGATTCCTCCTCATCCTTTTGACACCGTCTATCGGGAAATTCATTCCAACCGGAATGGAATATTCATATACGATGCATAGACCTACACCATTTTAAATTATACTACAGCTTTGCTTCATTGTCTATGCACGCCATCAATTCGTTTCAGTTTCATTGCATTTTATTCAATTCTTGGATGTTCCCATTTGTTTCTCTCCCACGTTCAGACCGCAACATGTGGCCGCGAATCGCCCCCGCCGACCATTCGTCGGGGATTGCATTCTCCCCCCGCAAGTGTTATACTGTACACGCTCCGAGTGCCGCTGAAAGCGGACGGCTCCACGCCGTTCCGGAAAGCGATCCCGGCACGACCGGACGGAGCCGGTACAGGCGTCCGCCGGACGCGAAGCCGTTCCCAGAGCCGGCGATCCCTCTCCCGGCCATGCAGACAGAAAGGAGTTTGCCCATGTCCCGCAAAATCATCTCTCTGATCGTCATCCTCTGCCTGGCGCTGCTTCCCGCCGCGCTGGCTGAGCCCATTGCAAACGTCGGCGCGCTGAAGGGCCCCACCGCCATGGGCATGGTGGGCATGATGCGCGACAACGCCGACAGCTACAGCTTCACGCTGGCCGCCGCTCCGGACGAAGTGGTGCCCCTGCTGGTGAAGGGCGAGCTGGACATCGCCGCCGTGCCCGCCAACCTTGGCGCGGTGCTGTACAACAACACCCAGGGCGCCGTGAAGGCGCTGGCCATCAACACGCTGGGCGTGCTGTACATCGTAGAGCGGGGCGACACCGTCCACGCCCTGGAGGACCTGAAGGGCCGCACGCTGGTCACCGCCGGCAAGGGCTCCACGCCGGAATACGCGCTGAACGCCCTCCTGCGGGGGGCGGGCCTCGACCCGGAGAGCGATGTGACCATTGAATTCAAGTCGGAGCACGCCGAGTGCCTGGCCGCCATGCTGAACGACGAGACCCTGGTGGCCATGCTGCCCCAGCCCTTCGCCACCGTGGCCCAGACCAAGGCCGACGACCTGCGCATCGCGCTGGACCTCACCGCCGAGTGGGACGCCCAGCAGGCGCAGTCTGAGAATCCCTCGGCGATGATCACCGGCATCGTCGTGGCCCGGGCCGACTTCGTCGAGTCCAACCCCGAGGCCGTGAGCCAGTTCATGGCTGACTACGCCGCCAGCGTGGCCTTCGTCCAGTCGGACGTCCCCGGCGCGGCGCAGCTGATCGGCGAGTTCGACATCTTCGAGGCGGGCCCCGCCGAGAAGGCCCTGCCCTACTGCAACATCGTGTTCATCGACGGCGAGGAGATGCACGGCCTACTGGGCGGCTACCTGGCCGAGCTGTTCGCTCAGGACCCCGCCTCCGTGGGCGGCGCCCTGCCGGACGAGAGCTTCTACTATTGACAAAACCAAACGGGAACCCCTGCCCAGAGCCGGCGGCGCACAGCGCCCCGGCTCTGGGCGTATATTTGATATTTCTTCTCCGCGATACCCGAAATCATAACCTTCATCCGCTATGCTGTAGGAAAGGCGGCGCGCGCCGCCAAAACCCAGAGTGTATTTCTAAATGCTGGGAGATGCAGTTTCGAGTGGAGAGGCTGAAAACCAAATGGTTTTCAGGTCTGGCTTTTAGCCAGACTGCCATGGCAAAATCAGGATTTTGACATGGCACCTTTGGCTGCATTTCAAGGCGATTCCCACGGTGCCGCGTCCCAATCCACGGGATTGTGACGTCGGCAGTCGGCCACAGGCCGACCGACAAACCTGAAGGTTTGTCGCCTTGCAGGCTTAGTGGGGCTATAGCAGTCGCGCCACTGCCGACGGCAGGCGCGACCAGCCCGCGCTGGAATCCAAAGGATTCGCGCGGCGCTGCCGCCGCTTCCGCGTCGCGGAGTAGCGGTGGTGCGTAAAAGTCAAGGGAAATCAACGCGGAAATGCAGTCAAAGACGCCGAAAATGCGCTTCAGGTATTTTAGAAACACACTCTAATCCCGAGGTAAAGACAATGCCGGATAAGAAACGCTATGGCCGCGCACTGATCGCGGCGGGGTTCTGGCTGCTGGTGTGGCAGCTGGTCTCCATGGCCGTGGGCCAGGCCGTGCTGCTGGCCTCTCCGCTGGCCACGCTGGTGCGGCTGTTCGCCCTGGCCGGCACCGGGGAGTTCTGGCGCTCGGCGCTGTTCACGCTGGCCCACATCCTGGCGGGCTACCTGCTGGCCTCGGCGGCGGGCATCCTGCTGGCCGTGCTGGCCTCGCGCTTCCGCCTGCTGGGAGAGCTGCTCTCCCCTCTGCTGGCGGCGATGCGCTCGGTGCCGGTGGCTTCCTTCGTCATCGCCGCGCTGATCTGGGTGCCCTCCCGGCGGCTGAGCATACTGATCTCGCTGGTCATCGTGCTGCCGCTGGTGTACGCCGGCACGCTGGACGGCCTGCGGCAGATCGACCCCCGGCTGATGGAGATGGCCCGGGTGTTCCGCATGTCCCGGCTGAACCGCCTGCGGGCGGTGGAGCTGCCCGCGGCGCTGCCCAGCGTCGCCTCCTCCCTGTCGGTGGCCATCGGCATGGCCTGGAAGTCCGGCGTGGCGGCGGAGGTCATCGGCATCCCCGGCGGCTCCATCGGCGAGAAGCTGTACAAGGCCAAGGTCTACCTGGCGACGCCGGACCTGTTCGCCTGGACGCTGACCATCGTGCTGCTGAGCGCGGCCTGCTCCAGGCTGGTGAAGCTGGGCCTGCGGGCGCTGTCCCGCAGCCTGGAAAGGATGTGAGCCGATGGATCTGATTCTGCGAAACGTCACCAAGGCCTATGGCGAACACGTGGTGCTGGACCGCTTCAGCCACACCTTCCCCGGCGGCGGCATCACCGCCATCACGGGACGGTCGGGCCGGGGCAAGACCACCCTGCTGCGCCTGATCGCGGGACTGGAACCCGCGGATGCCGGGGAGATCCTCGGCGTGCCGGAGGGCGGCATCTCCATGGTGTTCCAGGAGGACCGCCTCCCGGCGTCCCTCACCGCGCCCGCCTGCCTGCGCTGCGTGCTGCCCCGAACGCCGGAGCGCGACGCGAACATCGAAGGCGCCCTGCGCGCGCTGGGGCTGGGCGATGCCCTGGACCAGCCCGTCCGGGAGTTCAGCGGCGGCATGCGGCGGAGGGTCGCCCTCGCCCGGGCGCTGCTGTATCCCTCGCCGCTGGTGCTGCTGGACGAGCCCTTCAAGGGTCTGGACGGGGAGACCCGCCGCGCCGCCGTGGACTTTGCCCGGCCGCTGCTGGTGGGCCGCACCGTGCTGCTGGTCACCCACGACGGCGCGGATGCCGACGCCTTCGGAGCCGACACGCTGTCGCTGGACGCGTGAGCGCCGCTCACCGGACCCTTCGCCGCAGCGAGCCCTGTTTTCGCCCTCACCGCGCCTCTTTGGCGCGGTTTTTTCATGTCTATCAGTCCTCCACGCATAGTCTATTTTTGGGGACTAACCGGCATTTCGCTGTCTATTCGCCAATATTATTGTCTATTTCCCATGAATTCTCCAAATAATCCGTCTATCAACATCCCGCTTCTCCCCTTCGGAGAACCCCGAAGCGTGCTGCTTCTCCCTGTAAGCGCCGCGTCCTTGCCCTCTCCTGATCTCAATTTTAACACGTGTCTTCGCCGGATTGCGTCAAGTTCTCTGATGATCGATAAACTGTGTTCCAACTAAGTTCAAAGGCTGCCATTTATCGACAAACTATTGAAGAGGCCGTCATAATTTTGCTCATTTTTGGATTTTCCTGATTATTCGATCTACTTTTCCGGCATATGGGGCATTTTAAGTGTCTACTTGTCTGCTTTAGCCATCTTCAGTGTCAATTTTCCAGTTTTTATTGCAATTCTCAGTCAATCTCTCCCCCGCCTTCGGCTTCTCAGCCGGCCCTCGACGGCCCGCGGACGGAACGGCGCGATCGCGGGGAACCGGCGGCCCTCCCTGCGCTCCCGCATGGGCGAAAACCCCTGTCCCTGCGGCGATTTTTCCAAAATTATACGCAGTGGAGTATTGACACCTCCCCCATTTCATGCTATAATCTGTCTGTTGCTTGTGAGGCACAGCCTCCATCGCCGGGGTGTGGCGCAGTTTGGTAGCGCACGTGCTTTGGGAGCATGGGGCCGCAGGTTCGAATCCT
>JAUMVG010000122.1 GCA_030530315.1 Clostridia bacterium
CTTGCTCTACCTGTTCCTTGGCTACAATCCCACAACTTTCCGTGAAGAACCATATTTCATAGGTTTTCGCCGTAGCCCGGCCACACGAAGGTGGGGTTCAGGTCCTTTTCACCGTTGTCGATGAGCAGGTTCTGGCCGGACATGGAGTGGTTATCCAGCGTCAGGAACGCGATCCACGCGCAGACCTCGTCCAGGGTCGTCCACTTCTTCATGGGCGTCACGGCCATGATGGCGTCCCAGAGGGCGCTGTCCTGCATGACGGCGTCGTTGGAATCGGTCAGCACGCCGCCAAGGGAGATGGCGTTGCAGGTGACGCCCCGGGGAGCCACGCGAATGGCAACGTTGCGCATGTAGCCCACCAGTCCGGCCTTGCTGGCCACATAGCGCGGGAATTCCTGCCCGCTGACGGAGGAGGCGGAGGCATTGAACAGTATTGACTTCAGCGCCGGATTGTTCACGGCGTATTTCTCCGTGACGTTGATCGCGCCCACGAGGTTGACGGCGATGTCGTCGTCGCCCTGCTGCACGCCGGCGTTGCTGAACAGGATCTCCACGCCCTCGATGTCGGGCAGCGCCTCCGCACGCCTCACGTCGGCCACGTGATGGGTGTAGAGGGGATGCTCGAGGGTTGCGGCAGAGACGTCGATGCCGTGCACGGCGTGTCCCAGGGCGAGGTATTTCATCGCCGCGGCCCTGCCGATGCCGCGGGACGTGCCCGTGATGAGGACCTTCATGCCGCGTGGGCCGCCAGGTAGGCGCCACCCACATCCATCTGCCGCCAGCGTCGGGTCACGCTGTAGCCAATGGGAGAAAACACGACTTCCATGAACAGCTCCAGGAACGCGCCGATCATCGAGCAGCTGATGCACTGGGGCAGGGTCCAGCTGAAGCCGCCCCAGTAGATGGGCGCGAACAGCATGAACACCAGCGAGGCGAACACCATGTTGTCGATGAACTGGCCGATGAAGGTGGAGACATAGCTGCGGGTGTAGTAGGCCGCGCGGCCGTCCGGGTTGGCCCGGAACATCCTGCCGACGGCGGCGTTCAGCGCGTTGTTGGCCACGGCGGAGGCGATGAACGCCAGCGAGCTGCTGAGCACGATGAACCAGCTGCCGCCGAAGATGCCATTGAAGGCGGAATAGTCGGTTTCAGTGGGAATCAGGCTGACAATGGCGAAGATGCCCACGCAGAACAGGTTGATCGCCAGCGCGAATATGGAGGCCTGCGTCGCCGCCTTCGCCCCGAAATGCTTGGTGATGATGTCCATGCAGAGGAAGCACGCCCAGGAAACGACGATGCCGCCATCCACGGCGAAGAAGCCCTTCTGATAGATGGTCTTGTTGGCCAGCAGGTTCATCAGCACCACGGAGAGCACGAGGACCGTGATCACGGGAGAGGGAATGGACCGCAGGAGCAGAGATGTGTCGGAAAGGAATTGCTTGATACGTTTGCGCATAAAAAAATCTCCTTGGTTTTATTTTATATAGCGAAGGATTTAGAGGCCGAACTCCGCTTGCAATTATCATAGCACCGCCCGGGAAAGAACACTTTGTCCCCATGCTAATTGTTCATTAATCCAGGAATGGACCGATACAAAGGCGAAGGGGCCGCCTCCGCGAGACGGCCCCTCGGGCTGCAAATAACGCCCGTTCGGATGTCAGGCGCCCTGCACGAAGGCGATGAACGCCTGGGCCTCCTCGAAGGTGCGCAGCCGGGCGGTGTACATGTAGCGCCCCATCTGCGGCCAGTTCATCGGCGGCATCTCCTCCTGCATCATCATGTCCGCGCCGTAGCGCGCCATGATCTCCTCGTGGGTGCGGGCGTAGGTGTGGCCGTCCTTGCGGCTGGCGTAGACGCAGTAGAAGTGTTCGTCGGCCTCCGGCAGGCGGCGGGCGTCGAGGGTCACCATGTCCGCGTAGATCTGGTACACGTCGGTGGAATGGGCGAAGTCCATCATGTCCGGGGTGTAGCCGCCGGCGGGGCGCATGTTCACCTCCAGGGCCACGAAGTCCCCCACCTTGCCCAGCCCCTTCCGGGCCTTGGTGAGGCGGAAGAACTCCAGGTGCACGAAGCGGCGGTCGACGCCGAAGGCCTTGACGGTGCGCCGTCCCAGTTTGCGCAGGCCCTCCGGCACCTGCGGGCAGGTGTAGTACATCAGGTCCAGGTCCTTGTTCACGATGTCCATCACCGGCGGCCAGACGGTCATGCTCTCAAACAGCGGCTCGCAGCGGGAGTCCAGGATGGCGTCGTAGGAACAGATGTCGCCCTGGATGAACTCCTCCATCACGTAGGGGGCCTCCGGGAGGGCGTCGTAGAAGGCCTCGAAGTCGGCGTCATTCTCCAGCTTCCAGGTGTTGGTCGCGCCCACGCCCACGTCCGGCTTGACGATGACGGGATAGCCCACCTCGTCGATAAAGGCGCGGCCCGCCTCCCGGGTGGAGACGACGTGCTGCCGGGCGGTGGGGATCCCGGCCTCCAGGTACAGCTTTTTCATCAGGGACTTCTCCTTGATGAAGCCGATGCGGTCGGACCGGATGCCGGTAGCGACGTTGAAGTCGGTGCGCAGCCGGGCATCCTGCTCCAGCCAGTATTCGTTCATGGATTCGATCCAGTCGACTCTCCCGTATTTGAAGGCGAAGAAGGCCACGGCGCGGTAGACCTGGTCGTAGTCCTCCAGGCTGTCCACCTTGTAGTATTCCGTCAGGGTGGCCTTCAGCGGGGCCTCCAGGCCGTCATAGGGGGAATCGCCAATGCCCAGCACGTTCGCGCCGTTGCGCTTCAGGCGATCGCAGAACTGCCAGTAGGTGTGGGGAAAGTTCGGGGAAATGAAGATGAAGTTCATGCGATTACGCTCCTTTGTTGACTGATGGAAGGACGTTATTGGGCGGGAACAGGAATCGTCGCCGCCGCCAATTCTGTTCCGATGATTTCAGGAAAACGCGGCAGCGGCACTTTTTGTACCCTGCTGCCTGTTCCCTCTCATTCCCGGGTTACTTTTCTCCAAGCATGTACGGCAGGAAATACCGCATCTGCTTGAACCACCAGGGCCAGTCGTGATTCACGTCAAAGCCCCAAAAATCGCACCAGGCGTCGATGCCCTTCTCCCGGAAAACGCTCTCGAGGAAGCGGAGCGTGCGCACGCCATCCTCCTCCCAGGCGCCCTGGCCGCAGCAGAGGATCATCCTGCGCTCGTTGTAAAGGCGGATGTAGGGATGGTCCGCCGGCAGGTTGGGCAGGAAGCGCTCCGGGGAGTTGTCGTAGAGCGTCGGGTTCATCCAGCCGTCGAAGAAGTAGTCCGCGTCGTAGACGCCGGAGAGGGCGATCACGCCCCGGAACAGGTCCGGGCGGCGCAGGAAGGTGATGACGGCGTGGTCCGCGCCCATGCTGAAGCCGGTGACGGCGGGCGTTTCGGGGTTGCGACCGGCGATCAGGGGCACGACCTCGTCCACGATGTAGTGGAAGTATTGCTCCTGCCGTGCGGCGCGCCAGGTGTTGTCGCCGCCCCGGGCGGACCAGCTCTCGGCGTCCACGGTGTCCACAACAAACAGCTGGATCCTGCCGCCGTCAAGGAAGTCGGAAAGCTGGTCGATCATGCCGAAATCCTCGTAATTGCGGCACATGGAGTCCTGCGTGGGAAAGGACAGGAACGGCACCCCGCCGTGGCCGTAGACCATCACGTGCATCTCACGGTCCAATGCGTGGCTGTATTGGGTGATCTCTTCTCTGTACATAGCATTGCCTCCCGAATGAATGTCTCTATTTTACCACGCTTGGGCCCGGGTGTCCAGCGGCATACGCCCAGGAACCGAAGTGAGGGATATCGCATTTCCCTCTATGCGGCCATAGGGAAAAACGATAATCACGCCCCGCGCTGCCCGCCACCATCGCCCGAGCCGATCCCCTGGAGAATTGCCGCGGCGGAATTGTTCACCAGACCTGATTTTTTTACATTGCAGGGCCTTGACAAAACCCCGCTCCGGGTGTATTATAATTAAGCACTTTGCGAGAGCGAAGATGTGGTCCCTTAGCTCAGCTGGATAGAGCGTCTGGCTACGGACCAGAAGGTCAGGGGTTCGAATCCCTTAGGGTCCGCCA